>NZ_JBQQCF010000006.1:0-181588 GCF_052245755.1 Mycobacterium sp. 4D054 | reverse complement strand
AAGATCACCCGCCACGGCAACTCGCTCGGCGCAGACTCCACCCGACCCACCTCGCCCATAGCCGGATCCTCCGCCCGCCGCAGCCACTCCATCGGAAGGCTCGCCGAAGTTCAGTCAACTAGACGCGCGCTGGTGTTCCGCGACGGCGACAGCCTCGTGCTGCTGTCGCGTAGCGGCAAGGATCTGGCCCGCTACTTCCCCGAAGTGCTCGACGCGGTGCGCGACGAGCTCGCACCCCGCTGCGTTCTCGACGGTGAAATCGTCGTGCCCCGGGAGATCGCCGGACGCATCAGGTTGGACTGGGAGTCCCTGAGCCAGCGCATCCATCCCGCCGCCAGCCGAATCAAGATGCTGTCCGAGCAGACACCGGCGCACTTCATCGGCTTCGATGCGTTGGCCCTCGGGGATACCTCGCTGATGAAGGAGCCGTTCCGCACCCGTCGCGAAGCCCTCCTCGAAGCAGTCAACGAGAAACAGTGGTGTCACGTCACGCGCACCACCGAGGACCCCGCTCTCGGCACGCAATGGTTGGACGAATTCGAGGGCGCCGGCCTGGACGGGGTCATCGCCAAGCGTCTCGACGGACCATATCTGCCCGGCAAGCGGGAGATGGTGAAGGTCAAACACCACCGCGACGCCGACTGCGTGGCCATCGGCTACCGGATCCACAAGAGCGGCGAAGGCATCGGCTCGATTCTCCTCGGCCTATACCGCGACGACGGCGAACTGCAGATGGTCGGTGGCGCCGCGTCGTTCACCGCCAAGGCACGGTTGACGCTGCTGGCCGACCTCGAACCCCTGCGCATCGGCGACGACACGCGTGACGGCGAACCGAGCCGGTGGAATTCGGCCGCCGACAAACGCTGGATCCCGGTACGCCCCGAGCGGGTATGCGAAGTCGCCTACGACCAGATGGAAGGCCACACCGACAGCGGCCGGCGCTTCCGGCACGCGGTGAAGTTCCTCCGCTGGCGGCCCGACCGGGACCCCGCCAGTTGCACCTTCGACCAGCTCGACGTTCCGCTGAACTACGACCTCTACGACGTGCTGGAGAAGTCCTAATGGCAAGCGCCGCAACCGAAATCGACGTCGACGGGATCAAGGTCCGACTGACCAACCCGGACAAGCCGTACTTCCCGAAGCTCGGCAAGGACGGCACCAAGGGCAAGCTCGTCGACTACTACCTGTCGGTGGCCGACCGGATGGTCGCACTGCTGCGAGACCGGCCTGTGCATCTGCAGCGGTTCCCCGACGGTATCGACGGCGAGGAGATCTATCAGAAACGTGTGCCACAGAAGCACCCGGACTACCTCGAAACCTGCACCGTCACTTTTCCGTCCGGCCGCACCGCCGACGCGCTGAAGATCACCCACCCCGCGGCGATCGCGTGGGCGGCGCAGATGGGAACGGTCACGCTGCACCCGTGGCAGGTGCGCTGCCCGGACACCGAACATCCCGACGAGCTGCGCATCGACCTGGATCCCCAACCCGGCACCGGTTTCAAAGAGGCCCGAGCGGTGGCCGTGGACGTTCTCAAGCCGCTTCTCGATGAACTCGGCCTGGTCGGGTACCCCAAGACCTCCGGCGGCCGCGGCGTGCACGTCTTTCTCCGGATCAAAACCGACTGGGATTTCATCGCGGTCCGTCGTGCCGGTATCGCGCTGGCGCGGGAGGTCGAACGTCGCGCCCCCGATGCGGTGACGACGTCCTGGTGGAAGGAGGAGCGGGGCGAGCGGCTCTTCATCGACTACAACCAGAACGCCCGCGACCGCACATTCGCGTCGGCGTACTCGGCTCGCCGGACCCCGATCGCGACAGTGTCCACGCCACTGACGTGGGACGAACTACGCGACGCCGAACCCGACGACTACACGATCCTGACGGTGCCGGACTTCGTCGCCGGCCGGCCCGACCCGTGGGCCGACATCGACAAGAAGGCACAGTCGATCGACACGCTGCTGGACATGGTGAAGGCCGACGAGGACCGCGGTCTCGGAGACCTGCCGTACCCGCCGAGCTACCCGAAGATGCCGGGCGAACCGCCGCGGGTGCAGCCCAGCAAGAAGGTCGCCGCGCACTGGGATGAAGACGGCAACCGCGTCGGTGACTAGTCCGGCCCGATACCCTGCTGTGCATGCCGATCGCCACCCTCCGGAAGTTGCTCGCCGCACTGGCGATCGTCGGGCTACTCGTCAGCGGTATCGGCGTGGCGACGATGATGATCTTCGGCAGCCGCGGTTCCCAGCAGGAAGTCGCCGCCCCGGAGCGCAGGCCCCCGACCCCGCCGCCGCCGTCGGTACCCACCGACAAGGAGTTCCTGATCGGCGTCGTGGTGACCGCGCAGAACTGCGATCCGGCCGGGCCCTGTACGTATACATACACGATCGACCCCAAATACGTTGGGCTGCATCCATTCCCGGAATCCCCGTTCACAGTGGAGTACGAGGTGCTGGGCGGGCACCAACCGCAGCCCGGCCAGTTCACCGTGTCCGGCGACCAGGCCCAGATCCTCAAAGACGTCGTCGTCGAGGGTCCGCCGGGCGCACAGCTGTCGGCGCGGGTGGTGCGGGTCTTCGAGGTGCCGCCGGCCGCCCCCGAACCGCCACCGGCCCCCGCCGCCGGCGAGCCGGTGCCTGCGCCATGACCCCACCGCTTCCGCGCAGCCGCTGGATGCGCAACTTCCATCCGTCGCCGACGGCTCGAATCCGCCTGGTGTGCTTCCCGCACGCCGGCGGTTCGGCGAGCTACTACTTTCCGATGTCGTCGGCGCTGTCGCCTGAATTCGACGTCTACGGCGTGCAGTACCCCGGCCGTCAGGACCGGTACAGCGAGCCCTTCATCGAGACCATCGACGACCTCGCCGACCAGGCCTATGCCGCGCTCAGCGCGGTGCCCGACGCGCCGCTGGCGTTCTTCGGGCACAGCATGGGCGCGGTGCTCGCCTTCGAGGTGGCGCGGCGCTGTGAGGCAGCGGGAAACCGGCAGGTGGTGACGGTGTTCGCGTCCGGGTCGCGGGCGCCGAGCCGTTACGGCGACGAACGCCAGGCCAAGACCGACACCGACCTCGTCGGCGTGATGCGCGAACTCGGCGGCACAGATCCGCGCGTCCTGGCCAACCCCGAGCTGCTGGACACGTTCCTACCCGCGTTCCGCAACGACTACCGCGCGCTGCAGGACTACCACCGCAGCCCCGACGTCGGGATCCACGCACCGGTGGTGGTGATGACCGCGACCGACGACCCGAAGACCAGCGAGGCTGACGCCCGCGCGTGGCACCAGCACACCACCGGCGGCGGCCAGGTGCACACGTTCGCCGGCGGTCATTTCTACCTGGAGAAACAACCGCACAAAGTTGTCGAGATCGTCGTCAGGACCCTGCGCGACATCAGTTGACGCCCGGCCGCTGAGTCAGGCCCCGGCCGGAACCACCCCGCGCGGCATCGGCAGTGGCAGATCGTTATAGGTCGCGATGCCCGGCGCTGCCGCGACGACGGCCGGGATCGCGTGGATCGGCGGCATCGCGGTCATGATGTGGCCGAGCACGAAGAAGTCCTCGATGGTCTTGGCGTTCTCGATCATGTCCGGCGGGGGCAGGAAGCCGACCGCCATGTTGACCGTGGGCCGGCCCTCGATCGTGATCTTCCAGCCGTCGCCGTCGAGCTGCCAGTCCGGTTCGAGGGTCTGGCCTTTCTTCCAGCGGACGTTGATGTCGATGACGGTCCGTCCCTGGTAGATGCCCTGCCAGCTGGCATACACGCCGGCCACATGACCGGCGGGGATCGTCCACGACGCCATCACGAGGTCCTCGGTGGTCTGCGCGTACTCCGGCACGCACGTGATCTCGTCGAGCTCGATGCCGAGCGCGTCGGCGACCAACTGCACCGCTTCGGCGAACACGGCCGTGCCCTTGGAGGCCATCGGTTGCAGATCCGGGTCGTCGATCGCGGTGCCGAAACCGACGGGCCGCTCGGTGTCGGGGGAGTCGTAGAGCGTGGTGTCGGCCGACTCGGCGATCGTGACCTTGTCGATGCGGTCGCACGCGGTGCCGGCGACGATGGCGAGCAGTTCGGCGAAACCGGGGCTGACCCCGGACCCGAACAGTGTCGACCCGCCGCGCTGGCAGGCGTTGGCCAGCCGGTCCCGGTCGGCGCCGAGGTTGCGCCCGGTGATGAATGACGCGGAGGCCACGACGTTGATTCCGGCTTCGAGGATCTGCACCAGCTCGTCGACGTCGATCCACATCGGGTTGTAGACCACGACGTCCGGTTTCAGCGCCAGCAGCGCGTCGACGTCGTTGGTGGCGGCGATGCCCAGCGGCTCGATGCCCGCCAGCTCGCCCGCGTCACGGCCGACCTTGTCCTCAGACCATGCATAGAGGCCGACCAGTTCGAGATTGGGATTGCCGGCGATCGCGGCCACCGAGGACTTTCCTACGTTTCCCGTCGTCCACTGAACGACCCGATACGACACATTGTTGGGCACTCGCTCAGCATAGGTTCGGCCCAGCCGCCCCCGGCCGGGATTCGGCGAAATCAGACGACGGGTGTCAGGACCGCCTTGCCGGTGCGGGTCTGGCCCGACCGGTCGATCCACGTCAGGTCCAGCACGTCGCCCACGTAGTGGCGATCCAGCACGGACGTCAAGGTGTTGGTCGAGTCGAGCTGGACGCCGTCGAGCACGACGATGACGTCGCCGGGCATCAGTCCGGCCAGCTGGGCCGGACCGCCGTTCATCACTTCCTGGATCAGCACGCCCGGCGTGTCCCGCGGAGCGGTCCGGACCCCGACGCCGAGGAGGACGGGCGGGCCGATGTGCACGGTGTCGGACGGCACCCCGGCCTGGATCTGGCGTGCGACGGTCATGGCGTCGTTGATCGGGATCGCGAAGCCCTTGCCGCCGGGACCCATGCGGAAGTTCACCGACGCCGCAGTCGTGATGCCCACGACACGGCCCGCGCCGTCGACCACCGGGCCTCCGGAATCGCCGGCGCGCACGGGCGCGGCGAACTCGAACAGCCCGGTCAGCTCGTCCTTGGTACCGGTGAGCGTGTCCTCGGCCTGCACGGTGCGGCCGAATGCGGTCAGGGTGCCGACCTCGCGGGTCAGCGGCGCGTCGGTGCCCATCGCGTTGCCGAGCGCGATGACGGGCTGACCAGGGGCCAGCACGTAGGCGTCCCCGATGGGCGCCGCCGGCAGCCCGGCGGCGCCGAGCAGTTGCAGCACGGCGATGTCGCGTCCCCGGTCGTATCCGACGATCTGGGCGGGGTAGGCGCGTCCCCCGACGGTGCCGGTGATGCGGTCGGCGCCCTGCACGACGTGGAAGTTCGTCAGCACCTGCCCGCCCGGGTCGAGCACGACGCCCGTACCGAGGCCGATGACACCCTGATAGTCGACCTCGGTGTCGATGCGTACCACGGACGGTTCGACTTGGGCCGCCGCGGCGACCGGATCACCGGGCGCGGCGACGGCGGGGGTCACCGGAGCCGCGAGAGCCAGGATCGCAGCCAGCGCGATCATCAGTGTCCGGTGTCGGCGAATCAGGCCCATACCCATCAATAGTGGCGGCGACGCCGGCTGCTGTCGACGTGGGCCGGTTTTCTCAGTCCTCGACGGCGACGCCGCCGCGGGTACGTTTGCGCCGACCGGGCACCGTTGCCTTGCCGGTCGGTCGGCGATTCCGCAGTTTGCCGTCGGACTCGTCCCCAGCCTCCGAGGCCGATTCGGAAGCAGGTTCGGCCAGGTCTTCGTCCTCGGACTCCTCCTGGGCCTCGACCGTCTCGGCCTCGGATTCGTCGCTGGTCTCGACCGTCTCAGCCGCGGATTCGTCGCCGGTGTCGGCGACAGTGTCCTTGCCGCGGCGGCTCTTGCGCTCCTTGGCCTTGAGCGGCTTCGGCGGCGGAGGGGGAAGCTCGGCGGCGAACGCCAGGTAGAACGCGAGCACACCCAGCAGAGCGAGCGCGGCGGCCGCACCGTAGATACCGAAGAACCACTGGCCGGCCGAGTCGAGCGACACCCAGATCTCGGTGACCGCGACCCCGATGATCAGCGCCGCGGCCAGCACGTGCAGCGCGATCGACGTGGTCCGCAGGTTCAGCGCCAGCTGCGGTGTGCCGAACTCGGGCCGACGGGTGCGCAGCAGCGTGAACACCACGGGCAGCGCCGCCAGCCCGATCAGCGCTCCGACCACGATGCGCAGCACCGTGCCCAGCGTGTGCGAAGTGTCGCCCAGCAGCTCGGGCATGCGGGGCAGGACGAAGAAGAAGTAAAGGACCCCGGCAGCGATGGAGAACGACGTGTGCCAGATCACCGCGACGGTGCGGCCCATACTCCTCCTCGATCGTGTTGCCCGAGGTGCGACCGGCGAGTCGACAGCCGGTCGCACCTCGGGCGAGTGCGGAGGATGCGGGATTTGAACCCGCGAGGGCTATTAACCCAACCCGCGTTCCAGGCGAGCGCCATAGGCCACTAGGCGAATCCTCCGTCGGCAATGGTAACCGACCCGCTCGCCGGTCTCACAAATCCGCCCGCGAGCTCCTCGTAGGCGCGGCACGAACCCGGCGTACTACACTCGCCGTGGACCCCGCGCGGCGTCCATCCTGTGAACTCCCCCAGGGCCGGAAGGCAGCAAGGGTCAACGGGCTCTGGCGGGTGCGCGGGGTCCCCTTACGTTCATCCGCAAGACGGTGAAAGGCGAGCGGTGTCGTTTCATTCGCTGGGCCGCGACGACCTGCGTGCACAGCACGAACTGCAGCAGCGCAACTACGCGGACCTGCAGGCCAAGAATCTCCGCCTCGACCTGACCCGCGGGAAGCCCTCCCCGGACCAACTCGACCTGTCGAACGGGCTGCTGGGGCTGCCGGGGAATGACCGCGGCGCATACCTGGACCGGGAGGGCACCGACAGCCGAAACTACGGAGGCCTGCACGGGCTGCCCGAGCTGCGCGCGATCTTCGGCGAGCTGCTCGGAATCCCGGTGCCCAACCTGATCGCGGGCAACAACGCCAGCCTGGAGTTCATGCACGACGCGGTGGTCTTCTCACTGCTGCACGGCGGCGTCGACTCGCCCCTGCCGTGGATCGACGAGCTGCGTGGCGGTGCCGGCGTGAAGTTCCTGTGCCCGGCCCCTGGCTACGACCGCCACTTCGCGATCACCGAGAGCCTCGGCATCGAGATGATCACGGTGCCGCTGCGCGAGGACGGCCCCGACCTCGACATGGTCGAGGAGCTCGTCGCCGCGGACCCGGCGATCAAGGGCATGTGGTCCGTGCCGGTCTACTCGAACCCCACCGGCACCACCTACTCCGACGACGCGGTCCGCCGGCTCGTCCAGATGAAAACGGCGGCAACGGATTTCCGCTTGATGTGGGACAACGCCTACGCCGTGCACACTCTCACCGACGACTTCGTCGACCCGGTGGACATCCTCGGACTGGCCGCGGCTGCCGGCCACCCCGACCGCCCGCTGGTGTTCGCGTCGACGTCGAAGATCACCTTCGCCGGCGCGGGTGTCAGCTTTTTCGGGGGCTCGTCGGACACCATCGCCTGGTATCTGAAGCACGCCGGCAAGAAGTCGATCGGCCCCGACAAGGTGAACCAGTTGCGGCACGCCCGGTTCTTCGGCGACGCCGACGGGGTCCGGTCGCACATGCGGCGCCACCGTGAGCTGCTCGCACCGAAGTTCGCGCTCGCGCTGGAGATCCTTGCGGACCGGTTCGGCGACTCCAAGATCGCGTCCTGGACCGAGCCGAAGGGCGGCTACTTCATCAGCCTCGACGTGCTGCCCGGCACCGCCAAACGCACGGTCGCGCTGGCCAAGGACGCGGGCATCGCGGTCACCGAGGCGGGTGCGTCTTTCCCGTACCGAAAAGACCCGGACGACAAGAACATCCGCATCGCACCGACGTTCCCCGCGCTGTCGGACCTGCGCGAGGCCATCGACGGGCTGGCCACGTGCGCGCTGCTGTCTGCGACCGAGCAGCTGCTGGCGCTGCCCCCCGAGAAGTAGTCGGACCGGGTCGGTAGCCTGCTTCCGTGGCTCTCTACCGCAAGTACCGACCGGCGACGTTTGCAGAGGTCGTCGGCCAGGAACACGTCACCGAGCCGCTGTCGACGGCGCTCAACTCCGGCCGCATCAACCACGCCTATCTGTTCTCGGGTCCGCGCGGCTGCGGCAAGACCTCGTCGGCGCGCATCCTCGCCCGCTCCCTCAACTGCGCCGAGGGGCCGACAGCCACACCGTGCGGAGTGTGCGACTCGTGCGTGGCGCTCGCCCCCAACGGGCCGGGCAACATGGACGTCACCGAACTCGACGCGGCCAGCCACGGCGGCGTCGACGACACCAGGGAGCTCCGCGACCGCGCGTTCTACGCCCCCGCCCAGTCGCGCTACCGCATCTTCATCGTCGACGAGGCGCACATGGTCACCACGGCCGGCTTCAACGCGCTGCTCAAGATCGTCGAGGAGCCACCCGAGCACCTGATCTTCGTGTTCGCCACCACCGAGCCCGAGAAGGTGCTGCCGACCATCCGGTCGCGCACCCACCACTATCCGTTCCGGCTGCTGGCGCCGCGCACCATGCGCACGCTGATCGAGAAGATCGTCGCCTCCGAGAGCGTGCAGGTCGACGATGCGGTGTATCCGCTGGTCATCCGCGCCGGCGGCGGTTCCCCCCGCGACACCCTGAGCGTGCTGGATCAGCTGCTGGCCGGCGCCGACGGTAATCACGTCGCCTACCAGCGCGCGCTGGCCCTGCTCGGCGCCACCGACGTCGCGCTGATCGACGACGCCATCGACGCGCTGGCGGCCGGTGACGCCGCCGCGCTGTTCGGCGCGGTCGAGGGTGTCGTCGACGCCGGCCACGATCCGCGCCGCTTCGCCAGCGATCTGCTCGAGCGATTCCGCGACCTGATCGTGCTGCAGGCCGTGCCCGACGCAGTGGCCCGCGGCGTGGTCGACGGCCCCGAGGACGAGCTGGAGCGCATGCGCGATCAGGCCGCCCGGCTCGGCACCGCCACGCTGACCCGCTACGCCGAAGTCATGCACGCCGGGCTCGGCGAGATGCGCGGCGCCACGGCGCCGCGGCTGCTGCTGGAGGTGGCATGCGCGCGGCTGCTGTTGCCGTCTGCCAGCGACACCGAGGCCGCGCTGCTGCAGCGGGTCGAGCGGATCGAGACCCGGCTGGACATGTCGATTCCGGCCAGCGACGAGATCGACGCCGCGCCGGCTGTGCCGCGCAAACAGTTCGTCCGCAAGAGCGAGACCGCCCCCTCCGCGGCTCCTCCGGCACCCCCTCAGCCGCCCACCGAGCCGCCCGCTCCGCCGGCGGCGCCGGTGCCACCCCGGCCGGAGCCTGAAGCCGTTGCGCCCGAGCCCGTTCCGGTGCCGCCCCCGGTGCGGCCGCCTGCCGCGCCGGCCGTGCAGGCGCCGCCGACCACCCCGGCGGCGGCCGTCGCCGCGGGTGAACCGGGCGCGGCCGCGGTACGCAGCATGTGGACCACGGTGCGGGAGAAGGTGCGTGAACGCAGCCGCACCACCGAGGTGATGCTCGCCGGTGCGATCGTGCGTGCCGTCGAAGGTGACACCCTGATCCTGAGCCACGAATCGGCGCCGCTGGCCAGACGGCTGTGCGAACAGCGCAACGCCGACGTGATCCGGGAGGCGCTCAAGGATGCGCTCGGGGTGAATTGGAAGGTGGTCTGTGAGACCGGCGCCCCGGCCGCAGCCGCCGCGCCACCCGCGCGGGAGCAGCGGGCCCCGTCCGAGCCCCCGCCGCCGCCCGACATGGACGACGAGGAGAGCATGCTGGCCGAGGCCGGCAACTCCGACCCGGCCGCCCCGCGCCGCGATCCGGAGGAGGCGGCGCTGGAACTGCTGCAGAACGAGCTCGGCGCCCGCCGCATCGACGGTTAGCGGTCAGGCGCGCTACGCGCTCCACCACGGCCGTAACGGCAATCCGCCGTCGCCGCCCCGTTCGTCCAGCTTGACCGCGAGCACCTGGTGCAGCTGAATGGCGTTCTGCTCGAACCCGACCCGCGAGGCAGCGATATACAGCCCCCACACCTTGGCGGTGGGCAGACCGACCTCGGCCACCGCGTCGTCCCAGTGCTCCACCAGGTTGCGGCTCCAGTCCCGCAGCGTCATCGCGTAGTGGTGGCGCAGATTCTCCTCGTGCACCACCTCCAGGCCGACGTCCTGCACCTCGGTGATGATCCGGCCCGAGCCGGTCAGCTCCCCGTCGGGGAACACGTACCGGTCGATGAAGCCGCCCGCCGTGGCGTGGCTGCGGTTGTTGTTGCGGGTGATGCAGTGATTGAGCAGCAGGCCGCCGGGGCGCAGCTTGGACTTCAGGAACCGGAAGTACGACGGGTAATTGGCGACGCCGATGTGCTCGGTGAGCCCGATCGAGGACACCGCGTCGAAATGGGACTCGCGCACGTCGCGATAGTCACCGTGGCGGACCTCGGCCAGGTCACCGAGGCCGTCCCGCTCGATCGCGGCCGCGGCCCACTGGGCCTGCTCCCTCGACAACGTCACCCCGACCGCCCTGACGCCGTGCCGGGCCGCGTAGCGCACCATGCCGCCCCAGCCGCAGCCGACGTCGAGCAACCGGTCGCCCGGCTTGAGCCGCAGCTTCTCGAACACCAACCGGTACTTGTTCTCCTGCGCCTCCTCCAGGGTGGCGTCGGGGTGCGGATAGCACGCACAGGTGTAGGTCATCGACGGCCCGAGCACCCACTCGTAGAAAATGTTCGAGACGTCGTAGTGGTGCTGGATCGCTTCGGCGTCACGGGTCTTGCTGTGCCGCAACCCCTCTGCGATACGCCGCCACCGCGGCAGTGCCTCCTGGGGCGGCGGCGCGATCGGCTTGAGATGCTCGATCCCGATCGACCTGACGATGTTGGCCAGCACCCGTGCGGGGGGCCGCTTGTATTCGAGCCGATCGGTCAGCGCGGTGAGCAGTTCATAAGGGTCGCCCGGATGCACACCGTTGAGCCGCAGATCTCCGGCGACGTAGGCGCGCGCCAGCCCGAGATCGCCGGGAGCGGTGGCGAGGTAGGTGGTTCCCCTCGGGCTCAGCAGATCCAGGCCGAGCGTCGCATCTTCGGGACCCACGCTGCTGCCGTCATAGGCGGTGAACTTCAGGGGTCGCCGGCCCGCGGCGAAGATCGCCAGCACCTCGGCCAGGGTCAGTTTGTGATCCCCGGGCGCCGCCGGTTCATGGGTACGTTCCCGGAAAGTGGTCATTGTCTCCGCACCGCCTTCGCATACAGATCGAGGAAACGGGAGTCTGGGTCGTAGGTTTTCTTCACTGTTTTGTACATCTCCCCTCCGTAGAGGGAATCAAACTCTTCCGGCGAGTAGTACGCGTCCGAATACAGCGATTTGTGACCCTCGAGCTCGCTGACCTTGCGTTCGATCATCCTGTTGGTGTGGCCCTCTTCGGGGCCCACCGGCACCGACGACCAGAACCCCACGTTCACATAGGTGTGGTTCGGCCGGATCGGGTACAGCGGCCAGTCCCGGCTGTCGCGGAGCCGCAACGGGCACAACCAGATCGGCTCGACCGGCACGGTGTCGAGAAACCACTGCAGGAACTCCACGGTCCGCTCGATCGGCACCTCGACGTCCTGCACCACCCGCTCGCGCGGGGGCCTGCCGTTGCGTTTCTCGATGCGATCGGCGATGTCGTAGCGCTGGTCGTAGCCGATGAGCTTCCAGTAAAAGCTGCTGCGCCGGTACCGCCGTGGCCACCAGCGCCGGATCCGGGGGTTCTGCGCGCCGAAAGCCCTTGAGCACCAGAACCAGTCGGTGTCCCAGCGCCACAGGTAGTCATGGATGGTCAGCCGGTCGTGCTTCTCGGCTCCGTCGGCGGCACCGTCATGCTGGATGGAGCGGTAGTAGATGTCCTGGCCGGTGTAGTCGCTGACCGGACCCGGTGTCGCGGAGCGGTGACCGAGGCACAGGTAGCTCTCGTCGGTGCTGAACACCACGCCGTCGAGGTAGTCCACGACTTCGCCGTTCCAGCCGCCGGTCTCGACGATGCGGTCCATCGCCTCGAGCAGGGCCGGCAGTGAATGAAAACGCAGATGGCGCAACGTAACGAACGGCTTCACCGGCTCCAGTTCGATCGTCAATCGCACCGAATAACCCAGTGTCCCATAGGAGTTCGGGAACGCCCGGAACAGCTCGGGGTTCTCGTCGGGCGAGGCGCGCAGGATGTCGCCGGTGCCGGTCAGGACGTCCATCTCGAGCACGGACTCGTGCGGCAGACCGTTGCGGAACGACGCGGATTCGATGCCGAGCCCGGTGACCGCGCCGCCGAGCGTGATGGTCTTGAGCTGAGGCACCACCAGCGGGGAGAGCCCGTAGGGCAGCGTCGCGGCGACCAGGTCCTCATAGGTGCACATTCCGGCGACCTCGGCGGTGCCGGCGTCCGGATCCACCGCGACGACGCCTGTGAGTCCCGAAGTGTCCAGCCCCTTGCCGGTGTTGCGCGCCCGCGCGCGGAACAGGTTGGACGTGGGTTTGGCGAGGCGGACGGTGGCGTCGGCCGGAATGTCCCGGTAACTGGCCAACAACCGCTGCACGCCGTCGGCGTGAGCGGCCCGTGCGTCGGTCGAGGCAACAGGCACAGATATACGCTAGTCCGAGGTCGACACCTGTGCGACCGCACTCGACTTTCGTGACCCGCTCTTGACAAGGAGATTGCTCTGATGGGACAGGTCAGCGCGACCAGCACGGTCCTGATCGACGCCGATCCCGCGACGGTACTGGGAGCCGTCGCCGACTACCAGGCCATGCGGCCGAAGATCCTCTCCGCGCACTACAGCGGTTACCGGGTGCTCGAAGGCGGGCAGGGCGCGGGCACCGTCGCTGAGTGGAAACTGCAGGCCACCAAGTCGCGCTCCCGCGATGTCAAGGCCAGCGTTGACGTCGCGGGGCGCACCGTGATCGAAAAAGACGCGAACTCGTCGATGGTGACCAACTGGACCGTCGCCCCCGCGGGCCCGGGATCATCGGTGACCGTGAAGACGTCGTGGCAGGGCGCCGGTGGAGTCGGCGGTTTCTTCGAGAAGACGTTCGCCCCGATCGGGCTCCGCAAGATCCAGGCCGAGGTGCTCGGCAACCTCAAGCGCGAGGTGGAGGGGACCGTCGGTGTCGAAGGGGTCCAGGGCTAGGACTGGCCCAGGAACGCCACGACGCCGCGCACGACGGCGTCGGCGTAGCGCTGCCGTCCCTCCGGGGATTTCATCAGCCCGGAGTCGACCGGATTCTTCATGTTGCCCAGCTCGACCAGGATGGACGGGTACTGCGCAAGGTTGAGTCCGGCGATGTCGGACCGCGGGTTCAGGCCTTGCTGGCCGATGTAGGTGGCCGGCGGGATCCCGGACCCGGCCAGCTGATCACGCATCGCCCTGGCGAACTGCACCGACGGGCCGGCCTGCGCGGCATTGAGCGGCGGTGACGAATACAGCACGTGGAACCCGCGGCCGGTGGGCGGGCCGCCGTCGGCGTGGATCGACACCACCGCGTCGGGCGTCAGCGAGTTCGCCATCGCGGCGCGCTCGTCGACGCACGGGCCCAGCCCGGTGTCGTCGCCGCGGGACATCGCGGTGCGCACCCCGAGCGCGTGCAGGGCCTGGCGGACGCGCAGCGTGGTGTCCCAGGCGAAGGTGTGCTCGGGGAAGCCGTCCTCGGTGGAGGTGCCGCTGGCCTGGCAGTCCTTGGTGCCGCCGCGACCGGTCGGCACCTGCCTGCTGATCGAGGCGTCGTTGGAGCCGTTGTGGCCTGGGTCGAGGAAGACGATCTTGCCCGCAAGGTTGGTCGGCGCAGCTTGGGCGGGACCGGCGGGCAGGGCGGCGACGAGCATCGCGGCCACCGCGGCGGCCCCGACACGCAGGATTGCTGGCACGGGCACGGCGACACGGTAGCGCCCGTGCCGACTACGCTGGAAGCCCGAAGTGCCGCTTGTGGACGAGCGCAACCAAGTCGAGACCGATACTTGATCAATCTGCTTACCGAACACGTACGAAGAGGACCAGTCATGCAGCCCGGTGGCCAACCCGATATGTCAGCCCTTCTCGCTCAGGCTCAGCAGGTCCAGCAGCAGCTGATGGAGGCGCAGGCGGCGCTGGCCGCCGCCGAGGTGCAGGGACAGGCCGGCGGTGGGCTGGTACAGGTCACCATGCGCGGCAGCGGCGAGGTGGTGGCCGTGCGGATCGACCCCAAGGTCGTCGATCCGTCCGATGTGGAGACGTTGCAGGACCTTGTCCTCGGCGCCATCGCCGATGCCGCCAAGCAGGTGACCATGCTGGCCCATGACCGGCTGGGTCCGCTGGCAGGCGGCATGGGCGGTCTCGGTTTGCCGGGTATGTGACTTGTTCGAAGGACCTGTCCAGGATCTGATCGACGAGCTCGGCAAGCTGCCCGGGATCGGACCGAAGAGCGCCCAGCGGATCGCGTTCCATCTGCTCTCGGTCGAGCCGCCCGACATCGACCGGTTGACTGCTGTCCTGAACCGAGTCCGCGACGGCGTGACGTTCTGCGCGGTGTGCGGCAACGTCAGCGACGACGAGCGCTGCCGCATCTGCTCCGACCCGCGCCGGGACGCGTCGCTGGTGTGTGTCGTCGAAGAGCCCAAAGACGTCCAGGCCGTCGAGCGGACCCGGGAATTCCGTGGCCGCTACCACGTGCTCGGCGGAGCGCTGGACCCGTTGTCCGGTGTCGGACCCGACCAGCTGCGAATCCGCGAACTACTCAACCGGATCGGTGAGCGCGTCGACGGGGTGGAGGTCGCAGAGGTCATCATCGCGACCGACCCCAACACCGAGGGCGAGGCGACGGCGACGTACCTGGTGCGGATGCTGCGGGACATCCCCGGGCTGACGGTCACGCGGATCGCGTCGGGCCTGCCGATGGGCGGGGATCTGGAGTTCGCCGACGAGTTGACGCTGGGGCGCGCGCTGGCAGGCCGCCGGGCGATGGCGTAGTTCGCGGCTCGCCGTCGCTGCCAACCACTTTCGTCACAGGATTCGACGTTGTGCAGCGGAAGTGCGAGTGGGCGGCTGAGAAACGTGGATAGCTGTGGCTCGCGTGACCGGGGGGAGTGTCGGGGTCGGGTGGCCTAGTCCCATAACCACTTTCGTCACAGGATTCGACGTTGTGCAGCCGAAGTGCGAGTGGACGGCTGAGAAACGTGGATAGCTGTGGCTCGCGTGACCGGGGGGAGTGTCGGGATCGGCGGGACAGCGTGATACGTAAGGTGGTCGCCCGAATCTGTCGGTGGGTATTGGCACCATTCCTGACATGGGTGAAGTCATTCTGGGCGGGGAGGCCGTCCGAGCCGGTGTCGTGACCCGGCACGAGCTCGCACGCTGGTACACGCCGTTGTACCGCGGCGTATTCGTCCCTAAAGGAGTCGACGTCTCGTTGCGCGATCGTGCCATCGGCGCGTGGTTGGCGACTGGACGCAAAGGAGTGATTGCCGGGCTCGCGGCGGCCGCACTGCACGGAGCGCCGTGGATCGATGCCGATATCCCGATCGAAGTGACCGGGGTGAAGCGTCGCACCCAAGACGGACTGATCATCCGGACGGACATGCTCGCCGACGATGAGATCGTCCGGCGCTCCGGTCTTCCGGTCACCTCACGCACCAGGACGGCCTTCGACCTCGGACGTCTGCTCGACCGCAGCGAGGCGTTGGCGCGGCTGGACGCTTTGATGTGGAACCAAGCCTTCTCCATCGACGAGGTCGCCCGGCTCGCCGACCGGCGCCCCCGCGCACACGGCGTAGGCCAGCTGCGTGACCTGTTGCCGCTCGTCGACGGCGGAGCCGCCTCACCCAAGGAGAGCAGAATCCGACTGTGGTTGCTGGACTGCGGTTTTCCGCGCCCGCAGACGCAGATTCCCATCCTGGAGGACAGTCGGCCGGTTGCATTCCTGGACCTGGGTTGGCGACAGTTCAAGGTCGCGGTGGAATACGACGGTGACCACCACCGCAAGAACCGCGAGCAGTACGTCAAGGACATCGCGCGCCTGCGGATGCTCGAGGAGCGAGGCTGGCTCGTCATCCGGGTGATCGCCGAGGACCGGCCGGCGCACTGGCTCGCCAGAACCGAGGCCGCACTGCAGAAGAGGGGATGCCGGTTGGCCGCCACCGAGATGCAGAAGTTCATCAGGACGCTCGCGGCGTAGCCGTGGCCACCTGCCTCACTCGAGCGGGGAGCCGACGGTGGCCCTGCAGGATCACACCCGGCGCGGTGCCGCCAGCCGCTCGCGGCGCAACTGGTGGACCTCCGGCAGATCGAGCGGGGCAAGGGGCCCGACCACCTTGGCGAGAAGATAGTCGGCGAGTTCCGGATTCCGGGCCAGGCAGCACCCGTGCAGGTAGGTCGCGACGATACTGCCCTGTACTGCGCCGTCGATACCGCCCCCGGCCCGGTTGCCCGCCCCCTTCGTCACCTTCGCCAGCGGTCGGGCCTGCGGGCCCAGAACTGTTCCACCCCTGTGGTTCTCGAAACCGGTCAGCGGCTCGGTGAGCCCGTCGATCAGCGGTGTCGCTGCCACCTCGCCGATCGTGCGCTCGGGTTGCGGGGACGTCGTCACGTCCAGCACACCGACCCCGTCGACGCGTTCCCCGGCCGAGGTCTCGTACCAGTGGCCCAGCACCTGGATTGCCGCGCAGATCGCCAGCACGGGAGCGCCCCGTGAAATCGCCTGCTGCAGACCGGGATAACGGGCGAGGTGTTTGGTCGCCAGCCGTTGGGCGTAGTCTTCGGCGCCGCCGAGGGTGTAGAGGTCCAGCTCCGCGGGCACCGGATCGTCGAGCGTGATCTCGATGATCTCGGCGTCGATGCCCCGCAGCCGCAGACGTTGTCGCAGCACCACCGAGTTGCCGCCGTCGCCGTAGGTGCCCATGACGTCAGGCAGCACCAGCCCGATCCGCACCGCAGATTCGGTCATGGCAGACGCCTGTTCAGTTGCAGGAACGCGGTGTAGTTCGCCAGCACTTCCACGTGACCCGGCGGGCACGACGCGATCGCCGCCAGCGTGTCGTGCACCAGGGCGTGTTCGACGCCCGCGTACCCGAGCCGCACCGCGAGGTCGGTGCCGCGCTCGCCGGCGGCCACCACCGGCACCGACTCGAAATGCTCGAAGCGCACGTCCCACAGCCATGACAGGTCCTCGCCGTCGGGGACCTGGCCGTTGACCGCGATCACCACCCCGGCCGCGTCACGGTTCACCATCGCCAGCGCCTCCTGCCAGCCGGCGGGATTCTTGGCGAGCAGGATCCGGGCGGTGTGCGCGCCGACCTGCACGGTGCGGTAGCGACCCGCGACCTCGTCGACCGCGGACACCGCGGACACCGCGGCCACCGGATCCGCACCGAGGGTCACGGCGGCGGCGACGGCCTGGGTTGCGTTGCCGCGGTTCACGGTGCCCGGCAGGGTCAGCGCCATCGGCAGCGACAGCCCGTCGGGCCCGTGGATGTGCGTATCGTCGAACCACCAGTCGGGGTCCGGGCGCGTGAAGTCACATCCGGTCGAATGCCAATGCGCCCCGTCGCGGACGATGACCTCGCCCGAGCGGGGACAGCTGACCGAGTCGCTGGCCCAGCCACCGCCTGCGGCCACCCACACCACGTTCGGGCTGTCGTAGGCAGCCGAGGTCATCAGCACGTCGTCGCAGTTGGCCACGACCACCGTCGACGGATGCCGGGCCAGGCCGGCGCGCAGGGTGCGCTCGATGTGGTTGATCTCACCGACCCGGTCGAGCTGATCACGCGAGAGGTTGAGCAGTATGGTGACCGCGGCCGGCACTGCATCCAAGACGTGCGGGACGTGCATCTCGTCGACCTCGAGGGCGGCCAGCGCTGCGTCGGGCGCGGCGGCCAGTGCGGCGACCAGGCCGGCGTCCATGTTGGCGCCCTCGGCGTTGGTGGCCACCGGCCCGACCGTGCCCAACGCGGCGGCGGTCATCCGCGTGGTCGTCGACTTGCCGTTCGTGCCGGTGACGACGACCGTGCGCCGGCCCCGGCCCAGTTGGCCGAGGATCGACTTGTCCAGCGTCATCGCGACCAGCCCGCCGATCATCGCGCCGGCGCCGCGTCCGGTGACGCGGGACGCCCAGCGCGCGCCTGCTCCGGCGGCCAGCGCGACACGACCGCGTGGGGTGATGACCATTCCCGGCAGTTTAGAAGAGCGGCCGACACGCGGGGTGATGAGCGGGGCTTGTCAGAGCCGCGTGCCATTCTCGAAGGGTGAGTTCAACCGCCGGAAGTCGATGGGGCAGACCCGCCGACGAGGCGGGCGCCGGCTGGGCCGTGGTCGATGTCGAGACCTCGGGTTTCCGGCCGGGCCAGGCGCGGATCGTCAGTGTCGCGGCGCTCGCGCTCAGTGACGACGGCAACGTCGAGAAGAGCCTCTACAGCCTGCTCGATCCGGGGGTGGACCCCGGTCCCACGCATGTGCACGGGCTGACCGCCGAGATGCTGGCCGGGCAACCGACGTTCGGTGACGTCGTCGGTGACCTGTGCGAAGTGCTGCGCGGCCGCACGCTCGTCGCCCACAACGTCGGGTTCGACTACTCGTTTCTGGCCGCCGAAGCCGAGATGGTGCGCGCGGAGCTGCCGGTGGACACGGTCATGTGCACCGTCGAGCTGGCCCGGCGCCTCGACCTCGGCCTGGACAACCTCCGGCTGGAGACGCTGGCCGCGCACTGGGGCGTGACCCAGATGAAGCCGCACGACGCGCTCGACGACGCGATGGTGTTGGCGCAGATCCTCAAACCCGTGCTGGTGCGCGCGCAGGAGCGCCGTAAGTGGCTCCCGGTGCATCCGGTCACGCGCCGCACCTGGCCCAACGGCCGGGTCACCCACGACGAGTTCCGGCCGCTCAAGGCGCTGGCGGCGCGGATGCCGTGCCCGTTCGCCAACCCGGGACGTTTCGTGGCCGGCAGACCCCTGGTGCAGGGCATGCGGGTGGCGCTTGCGGCCGAGGTCGGTCACACCCACGAGGAGCTCGTCGAGCGCATGCTGCACGCCGGGCTCGGGTACACCGAGGCCGTCGACGGGCACACGTCGCTGGTGGTCTGTGACGACCCGGCCCCGGAGCAGGGCAAGGGGTACCAGGCCGGCGAACACGGCGTACCGCTGCTCGGCAGTGCGGAGTTCCTGCACCGCCTCGACTCGGTGATCGGCGGTTCGGCGATCGAGGAGTTCACCGAGCGGTCGCCGGCCGGCGACCAGTTCACCTTGTTCTGACGCAGCGCCTCGGCTTCAGCGATTCGGGGTGAGCCGGCGCAGCTGCGCGGTCGCCACCGACAGGACCGCCAGGTCCGGACTCTCCGTGCTCAGGAACTCGTGCAGGGTGCGGCGTGCGCGCCCGATGCGGGCACGGTTGTGGGACTCGAACTCCTCGATGACGTCCACGTTGTCGGTGTGAGGGCCGACCATACGGTGGACGTCGCGCGCCAGCTCGCGCAGCGCGCGGTACAGGTCCTCGCGTAACGCCAACCGCGCCAAAGCGTTCCACCGGTCGCCGCGCGGCAGCGCCGACACCGCCAGCAGCAGATGGTCGACCCCCAGATGAGCGGACAGCTCGAAGTAGATGTGCGCCAGCCGCGTCGCGTCCTCGTTGTGCATGCAGGCCATCTCGATGATGTCGAGAAGGCTGTAGGCGTAGAGCGACTCGCTGATCCTGCGGGCGATGTCGGTCGGCACCCCCTGCGCGGCGTACCGATCGTGGATCGCGGTGGCGGTCGCGAGCTCACTGCCGCGCAGCATCTCACTCAGCTTGCCGCGCAGCGTCGCCGCGGCCTGGAACCGGGCCACTTCGTCCTCGATCGACAGCGGCTGCGGCCGGTTGAAGAGGAACCATCGGGATGCCCGGTCCAGCAGCCGGCGTCCCTCGACGACGAGTTCGTCGGTCAGCGCCGGCGACAGGCGCGCGGCATGGATGCCGTACCACAGCGCGTCGAGCTCGAACACCTCGGAGGCGATGGCGTGGGCGCGCACGATGTCGGCTGTGGTGGCGCCGGTCTCCTCGGCAAGGCGGAACACGAAGGTCAGCCCCGAGGTCGCCAGCACGTGGTTGCTCACCGACGTCGCGATGATCTCCCGCCGCAGCGGATGCTCGGTGAGCTGCGGGCCCAGCCGCCGCCGCAACATCGCGGGAAAGTACCGGTGCAGCGCGGCGGTGAAGTACGGGTCGTCGAAGCTCTCGGACTCCAGCAGGTCGGCCTTGAGCGCGAGCTTTGTGTGCGCCATCAAGGTCGCCAGCGCAGGCCGGGTCAATCCTTCTCCGGATTTCGCCAGCTCGGCGAACTCGGCTGCGCCGGGCAGATGTTCGCGCTCGCGGTGCAGCCCACGCTCGCGCTCCAGCGCGGTGGTCATGCGCGCGTGCACCGAGACCATCTGGGCCGCGTTGAATCGGGCGTCGCGCAGCAGCCGGTTGTGCGCGCGGTTGTTGGCCAGCACGTGCGCGGCGACCTCGTCGGTCATGTCGGCGAGCAGCGCGTTGCGGGTCGCGTCCGGATACCGGCCGGCCAGCAGGATCTTCAGGTTGACCTCATGGTCGGAGCAGTCCACACCGGCCGCGTTGTCGATGGCGTCGGTGTTGATGGATCCGCCGTGACGGGCGAACTCGATCCGACCGCGCGGGGACACACCGAGATTGCCGCCCTCGACGATGATCCGGGCGCGCACCTCGCGGGCGTCCACGCGAAGGCCGTCGTTGACCTTGTCGCCGACGTCGCCGTGCTGCTCGTCGGAGGCCTTGATGTAGGTGCCGATACCGCCGTTGAACAGCAGGTCGACCGGCGCGCGCAGGATGGCGCCGATCAACTCGTTCGGTGTCAGCCGGGACACGGTGTCCGCGATCCCCAGAGCCAGGCGCATCTGCGCCGAGACCGGGATCGTCTTGGCGGTGCGCGGCCACACGCCCCCGCCGGCACTGATCAACGCACGGTCATAGTCGTCCCAGGACGACCGCGGCAGCGCGAAGAGACGCTGACGCTCGCGATGAGCGGGATCACCGGACGGATCGGGGTCGACGAAGATGTGACGGTGGTCGAATGCGGCGACCAGTCTGGTTCCGCGCCGCAGCAACATGCCGTTGCCGAACACGTCGCCGCTCATGTCTCCGACGCCCACCACACGGAATTCATCTGTGGTGGAATCGATCCCGAGCTCTTCCAGGTGGCTGTCGCCGCTGACCCAGGCGCCCCGGGCGGTGATCGCCATGGCCTTGTGGTCGTACCCTGCCGAGCCTCCCGAGGCGAACGCGTCGCCCAGCCAGTAGCCGCGGGTCAGCGCGACCCCGTTGGCCAGGTCGGAGAAGCTCGCCGTTCCCTTGTCGGCCGCCACGACGAGATACGGGTCCGCACCGTCGTGGCACACGATCCCTTCCGGTGGGGCAGCGCCGTCGGTTGCGGCGTTGTCGACGACGTCGAGCAGGCCCGACACGAATTGCTTGTAGGAGCGCATCCCGTCGGTCGGTGAAGGCGACGGCGACTTCACGACGAAAACGCCTTTGGCGCCGGCCGGCACGATCATCGCGTTCTTGACCGCCTGCGCCTTGACCAGTCCCAGGACCTCGGTGCGGTAGTCGTCGTGCCGGTCAGACCAGCGCAGCCCGCCCCGTGCGACGAGCCCGTAGCGCAGGTGCAGCCCCTCGAACTCCGGTGAGTAGACGAAGATCTCGGACAGCGGCCGCGGATGGGGCAGCTCGAGGATCTGCGGTGCATCGAACTTGTGCACGAGATACGGGGCGGACGGGCCCAGCGTCTCGGGGGCGAACGCGTTGGTCCGCAACGTCGAGTTCACGAGGTTGCGGTACGCGCGCAGGATGCGATCCGCATCGATATGCAGCAGCCGGTCGATCTCGGTGGTGAGCCGCTCATCGGCCGCCGCGATACCGGCAGCCCGTGCGGCGCTGCGGCCGGCGCCCGCGCCGAAGCGGGCCTCGAACAGCGCCACCAGAGCCATGGTGGCGCCGGGATTGTCGAGCAACACCTGCTGAATCCGGCTCTGGCCGTAGGGCAGCGGGAGCTGGCGCAGATAGCGGCTGTAGCTGCGCAGCACTGCGACCTGTTTCCAGTCCAGCCCGGCAGCGGGGATCAGCGCGTTGAACCGGTCGGCCTCGATGCGGCCGGACCAGATGGCGCGGAACGTCTCGCAGATCCGTGCGTCGGCCTGCGCCCAGTTACGCGCAAATCCTTGTGCCCCAGCGGTGTAGGGGTCGAGGAAGAGCTCATAAAGATGGCACGGGGACCCGTCCTCGCGCGACCAGGTGGTGGTGTGTTCGTTGATGACCTCGAGGTCCATGCTCTGCAACGCGGGCAGCATCCGCCGCAGCGGCACCGGCTGAGCCGACGCCAGCACGAACCGCAGTGGACTGTGGGACCCGGGCCGAACGGGATCGTCGCGGTGCACACCCACGACGATCTCGACACCTGCCAACGAGTTCAGCCCTTCGACGCTGAAGAACGAAACTGGGGATGACACCGCTTCCTCCTGACTCAGGCCACACGCCCGGGATCGGGCAGTGTGGCTTATGAGTCTGCAGCGGAAAGCGCTCGGTCAACCTGTGCACACCGTCAACAGACGGTGTGATCACATGACACTGTGTAAACGCGCGTCAGGATCGTGCGGCACGGTTGACCGCGGAGACCACCGCGCGCAGCGACGCGGTGGTGATCGAGGTGGCGATACCGACGCCCCACACGGTCTTGCCGCCGATCGCGGCCTCCACGTAGGCCGCGGCCTGCGCTTCCTCGCCCGCCGACATCGCGTGCTCGGAGTAGTCCAGCACGTTCACGTGAAAACCGATCGCGCCCAACGCATCGACGAATGCGGCGAGTGGGCCGTTGCCTGCGCCGACGATCTCGCGCTCCTCGCCGTCGACCTTGACCACCGCGGTGATGGTGTCGGTGCCGCCGTCGATCTCGGCCGCGTCGACCTTCTGCCGCATCCGCTCCAACGGGCGGATCGGCGCCAGGTACTCCTCGTAGAACGCGTCCCACATCTCCTTGGGCGAGACCTCTCCGCCCTCGCCGCCCGAGCCCTCTGCGATCAATTGGATCACCCTGGAGAACTCGATCTGCAGGCGGCGCGGCAGGACCAGGCCGTGGTCGGCCTTCATGATGTAGGCGACACCGCCCTTGCCGGACTGCGAGTTCACCCGGATGACGGCCTCGTACGTGCGGCCGACGTCCTTCGGGTCGATCGGCAGGTACGGCACCTGCCACAGCAGGTCATCGACGTCGGAGTCCTGTTCGTCGGCCGCGACTTTCATCGCGTCCAGACCCTTGTTGATGGCGTCCTGGTGGCTGCCGGAGAACGCGGTGTAGACCAGGTCGCCGCCGTAGGGGTGCCGCTCGTGGACGGGCAACTGGTTGCAGTACTCGACGGTGCGGCGGATCTCGTCGATGTTGGAGAAGTCGATCTGCGGATCCACGCCGCGGGAGAACAGGTTCATACCCAGCGTCACCAGGCACACGTTGCCGGTGCGCTCACCGTTGCCGAACAGGCAGCCCTCGATGCGGTCGGCGCCGGCCGCATAGCCCAATTCGGCTGCAGCGACCGCGGTTCCGCGGTCATTGTGCGGATGCAGGCTCAGGATGATCGAGTCACGCGGCGTCAGATGCCGGTGCATCCACTCGATCGAGTCGGCGTACACGTTCGGCGTGGCCATCTCGACGGTGGCGGGCAGGTTCACGATCAGCGGCGACTCCGGAGTGGGTGCGATCACCTCGGCGACGGCGTTGCACACCTCGACCGCGTACTCCAGCTCGGTGCCCGTGTAGGACTCGGGGGAGTACTCGAAGCGCCAGAGCGTGTCGGGGTACTTCTTGGCCTCCTCGACGCACATCCGGGCGCCGTCGGTAGCGATCTTGCGCACCGCGTCGCGGTCGGCGCGGAACACCACGCGGCGCTGCAGGATCGACGTCGAGTTGTAGAAGTGCACGATCGCGCGGGGCGCGCCCTGGCAGGCCTGGAAGGTGCGTTCGATCAGTTCGGGCCGGCACTGCGTCAGCACCTGGATGGTCACGTCATCGGGGATGGCGCCCTGCTCGATGATCTCGCGGACGAAGTCGTAGTCGGTCTGGCTCGCCGACGGGAAGCCGACCTCGATCTCCTTGTAACCCATCCGCACCAGCAGGTCGAACATGCGGCGCTTGCGCTGCGGGCTCATCGGGTCGATCAGGGCCTGGTTGCCGTCGCGCAGGTCCACCGCCGCCCACATCGGTGCGGTGTCGATGACCTTGTCGGGCCAGGTGCGGTCGGGCAGCCGGATGGGTTCGACCTCGTCGGCGAAGCTGCGGTAGCGGCTGACGGGCATCTGCGAGCCGCGCTGGGTGTTCCAGGCGGGCTGGCCGGGGTGAGGCGCACCCGACGGGGTGCTGATGGTGCGTACCGAGCTGAAGGCGTCGGCGCTCGGATTGTAGTTCTCAGTCATTTTCGGTGCTCCGGGTTGAGGGGGGACATCAGACCGGCGCATCGCGAAACACCCGCGACGGGAGGCCAGTCTGGATCAGACCCCGTCGCGGCGTCCGAGAAGGAGCACCCGCTGCACGCGAGCCACTGTACTCCGCGACCTCCGCGGGCCAAAACCCGCGCGGCTCACACCTGCGCGTCAGGGAACGCGATCACCGACAGGAAGCGGATCGGCACCTCGACGAGGTCGACGGGGCCGTGCGCACCCTCGCCGTCGATCTGCAGCGAGTCCCCGGGGTGCAGGCGGTACACCGAGCGGCTGTGGCTGTAGTCCATGACACCTTCGAGCATGTAGATGAACTCGGTGCCGGGATGCTGGAACAGCGGGTAGGTCTGGCTCTTCTCCGACAGCGTGACCTCGAGGCACTCCAGCCGTTTGTGCTCGCCGCGCAGCGACCCGAGCAGCTGGTACTCGTGGCCCTCGCGGGTGCCCTCGCGCACGATGCGCGCCCCGGTGCCTGCCTTGACGAACGCGGCCGGCCGCTCCACGTCGGCGCCCCGGAACAGGCTGGTCACCGGCACGTCGAAGCCTTTGGCGAGCAGTGCGAGGGTGGACAGGCTGCAGGAGGTCTGGGCGTTCTCGATCTTGCTCATCATGGCCTTGGAGATGCCCACCCGGGCCGCGGTCTCGGCGACGGTCAGCCCCTGCTGCAGCCGCAGCAGGCGCACGTTGCGCCCGATCGCGGCCTCGATCTCCAGCTCCTCCACCGGCGCGGCGGGATCGCGGTCCCGGGCCGTGCCGGAGGTGTTGCGCAGCAGCGGGCCGGGATCGGCCGGATCTTCGGGGAGGGCCACGATCTCTGTCTAGCGCATCTGCCCGGCGCCGACGTACGGGTAGGGGGTCTTGAGCAGATCGCCCTCGGCGAACCGGGACAGCCGGAAGTCCGACGCGGGGATGCGGGAGTCGCTGCTGTGGCCGTCGACGACGAGATCGGCGACCAGCCGGCCGACCGCAGGCGCGATCTTGAAGCCGTGCCCGCTGAACCCGGCCGCGATGACGAGCCCATCGAGCGGCCCGGTGGAGATGATCGGGTTCCAGTCCGGGGTGACGTCGTAGCAGCCGGCATAGCTACCCGAGATCGCGGCGTCGGGGAAGCCGGGAAAGCGCGTGCCGACCTTGTCGACGGTGATGTCGACGAAGTCGTCGGTAGCCCGGTTGAGGTGGTCGTCGGGGTCTGCCGGCTCGATCGCGTCATAGCCGGGCAGGTCGCTGTTGCCGAACAGGATCTCCCCGCCGACCTCCGGGCGCACGTACTGCAGTGACACCAGATCGGAGAAGACGGGCAGCCGCCTGACCGCCGTTTCCTCGATGCCGGGGTCGATCATCACGATCTGCTCCCGGATCACGCGGATCGGGACGTCGATGCCGTAGGGCGCCAGGAACGGCCGGGTCCACGCACCGGTGGCGACGACGACGGCGCCCGCCGAGATCTGCCTGCCGTCGGCGGTCCGGACACCGGTGACCCGCTCACCCTGGGTGAGCAGTTCGGTCACCGGGGTGTGCTGTCGCACCCGCACCCCGGCCGCGCGCGCCGACGTCGAAAACGCCTGCGCGGTCTGATAGGCGTCGCCGTAGCCGCCGCGGGCCTCCCAGCCAAACGCGGCAAACGGCGTCAGGTCCGCGAACGGCCACAGTTTCGCCACCTCGTCCTTGTCGATCTCCTCGGTCTCGACCCCAACGGCGCGTTGCGCGGCAAGGCTTTTGCGCATCGACTCCACGTTCTGGTCCGCGACCCCGACCACGTAGCCGGTCTGGCGGAAGCCGATGTCGCTGCCGAACATCTCCTCGGCTTTCTCGAACACCTCGAGCCCGTCGGCGGCCATCGCGGCCAGCGAGCTCACGCCGTAGTGGCACCGGATGATGCCGCTGGACTTGCCCGTCATCCCGGACGCGACGGTGTTGCGTTCGGCGACAACGACATCGGTGACACCGCGGCGGCTCAGCGCCCACGCGGCCGCGGTGCCCTCCAGGCCGCCACCGACGATGACGACGTCGGCTGTCTCGCTCACCAGGCTCCTCCGTTGCGACCGGGAATCCAATCGGTGCCGGCCAGCGGGATCCGGGCCATCGCCGCAGCCTCGATGCTGACCGCGACCAGATCGTCGGGCTCAAGGTGGCACACGTGGGACTTGCCGCAGGCCCGGGCGATGGTCTGGGCCTCCATGGTCAGTACCCGCAGATAGTTGGCCAGCCGGCGCCCGCCCTCGATCGGATCGAAGCGGGCCGCGAGCTCGGGGTCCTGGGTGCTGATGCCCGCCGGGTCCCTGCCGTCCTGGAAGTCGTCGAAGAAACCCGCTGCGCTGCCGAGCTTCTCGTACTCGGCGGCGTAGCGCGGATGGTTGTCGCCCAGCGCGATCAGCGCCGCGGTGCCGATCGCCACGGCGTCGGCGCCCAGCGCCAGCGCCTTGGCGACGTCCGCGCCGTTGCGGATGCCGCCGGAGACGATCAGCTGCACACCGTCGGGTCGGCGGTGCACCCCGAGTTCCTGCAGCGCCTGCACGGCCTGCGGGATCGCCGCCAGCGTCGGGATCCCGACGTGCTCGATGAACACCTCCTGGGTGGCGGCGGTGCCACCCTGCATACCGTCGACCACCACCACGTCGGCACCGGCGTGTACCGCGAGCTTGACGTCGTAGTACGTGCGGGTGGCGCCGACCTTGACATAGATCGGCTTCTCCCAGTCGGTGATCTCCCGTAGCTCGTTGACCTTGATGGTCAGGTCGTCGGGACCGGTCCAGTCCGGATGACGGCACGCCGAACGCTGGTCGATGCTCTGAGGCAGCGTGCGCATACCGGCGACGCGCTCGGAGATCTTCTGCCCGAGGAGCATCCCGCCGCCGCCCGGTTTGGCACCCTGGCCCAGCACGATCTCGATGGCGTCGGCCTTCCGCAGGTCGTCGGGGTTCATCCCGTACCGCGACGGCAGGTACTGGTACACGAGGTACTTGCTCTGGCCACGTTCCTCCGGGGTCATCCCGCCGTCACCGGTGGTGGTGGACGTACCGGCCTCGCTGGCGCCGCGACCGAGGGCCTCCTTGGCCGGACCCGACAGCGCGCCGAAGCTCATGCCCGCGATGGTGACCGGGATATCCAGGTGCAGAGGGTGTTTGGCGAACCGGTCGCCCAGCACCACATCGGTGGAGCAGCGTTCCCGGTAACCCTCCAGCGGGTACCGCGACATCGACGCGCCGAGGAACAGCAGGTCGTCGAAGTGAGGAAGCGGGCGCTTGGCGCCCCAGCCGCGGATGTCGTAGATGCCGGTGTCGGCGGCTCGTTGGATGGCCGCGATGGTGGCTCGGTCGAAGGTGGCCGATTCACGCAGGCCGAGCCGCGCGCGGTCGTCAGGACTGTGGCTCATCAGTAGGCACTCGCATTGTCGATATGGAAGTGGTACAGGGATCGGGCGGACCCGTACCGGGTGTAGGTGTGGGTGTCGTCACCCTCGAATCCTGCTGCTTTGAGCAATATTTCGAGCTCCTGATGATGCTCCTCACGCATCGGCTTGGACACGCAGTCGGCGCCGAGTGACGCGACGTCGCCGCGCACATAGATGCGGGCCTCGTAGATCGAATCGCCCAGCGCCTCGCCCGCGTCGCCGCGGACCACCAGCCGCCCGGCCTGGGCCATGAACGCGCTCATGTGCCCGACGCTGCCGCCGACGACGATGTCGATGCCCTTCATCGAGATGCCGCACCGCGCGGCCGCATTGCCCTCGACGACCAGCAGGCCGCCGTGCGCCGTGGCGCCGGCCGATTGCGACGCGTCGCCCTTGACCCACACCGATCCGCTCATCATGTTCTCGGCGACACCGGTTCCGGCGTTGCCGTTGATGATCACGTCGGCGTGCTGGTTCATGCCCGCGGCGTAGTAGCCGACGTGTCCGTCGATCGTGACGGTCACGGGTGCGTCGAGCCCGACCGCGACATTGTGGGCGCCGGCCGGGTTCTCGATGACGAAGTCACCGGCCAGATCCGGTGCGTGCAGCGCGGTGTTGACCTCGCGCAGCGTGGTGGTGCGCAGATCGAAGCGCGTCGTACCTATCTGCTCCACGCGTACACCACCTCGGGCTCGGGCTCCCAGATGCGAGCCTTGTCGACACCGGGAAGCGCTGCCAGCGCCCGGTATTCACTTGCCATCGCCACCCACTCGTCGGTCTCGGCGATCACCGCCGGCTTGCACGCGATCGCGTCGCGCACCACCGCGAACGAGTCCCGGTTGGACACCAGCAGCGTGTAGAAGCCGTCGAACGTCGCACAGAGTTCCTTCAGCGCGCCTTCGACGTCGCGTCCTTGTGCGAGCAGTTTGGCGATGAAGCGGGCACCGACCTCGGTGTCGTTCTCGCTGTCGAAGCAGACACCGGAGGCACGCAACTCCCGGCGGATCGTCGCGTGGTTGGCGAACGAGCCGTTGTGCACCAAGCACTGCGCCGGGCCGACCGCATACGGGTGGCACCCCGCGGGCGTCACCGCCGATTCGGTGGCCATCCGGGTGTGCCCGACACCCTGCCAGCCCTGCGCCGTCGCGAGATCCCATCCGTCGGTCAGGGCGCGCGGATGTCCGACACCCTTGAGCACCGCGACGTCCGGACCGAATCCGGCGACGAGGGCCTCGGGGTAGGCCGACCGCACCGCGGTCAGCAGGACCTCGGAGTCGACGTCAGCCGACAACACATAGCTGACGTCGACGGCGACCCCTGACACCTCGGCACCGAGGGCCACGGCCACTGCGGCAGCGACCTGGTCGGCGTCTTCCGCACCGCCGGTCCCCAGGTCGGCCACCGAGACGCACCCGCGACCGGGCGGGGACCACGCCGGGTCGCCGTAGACGGCGACCCCGGCCGAATCGCTGCCGCGGTCTCCCATCTCACAGAGCATGCCGGTGAGCAACTCACCGAGCCGGGGGTAGAGCTCGGGTGTTCGCAGATGCAACCCGACGATCCCGCACATAGCGCAATCCCTTTCGTGTCGAGACGGATACGGCTCAGAAGGCCGTCAGATAGTGGTCCAGCTCCCACGCACCGACCGTGCTGTGGTAGGAGAAGAACTCCTCACGCTTGACGTTGGCGAAATAGGCCGCGACGCCTTCGCCGGCCGCGTCGAGTACCCCGGTCACGACCGGGTCGGACTCGAAGTCCTCCACCGCGTGCAGCAGAGTGAGTGGCAGGGTCCGGGTGTTGACGCCCTGACCGACGGCGCCGGGATCGGTGCTGCGTTTGATGCCGTCGAGGCCGGCGCCGAGCGCGGCGGCGATGGCCAGGTACGGGTTGGCCGAACCGTCCCCACCGCGCATCTCGATCCGGTCGGCGTCGGGCACCCGGATGTAGTGGGTGCGGTCGTTGCCGCCGTAGGTGGGCAGTCGCGGCGCCCAGGACGCCCCCGAGGCCGTCGCGACGGCACCGGTTCGCTTGTAGGAGTTGACCGTCGGTGCGACCACGGCCTGCAGCGCGCAGGCGTGCTCGAGGATGCCGCCGATGAATCCGTAGGCGGTGTCGGATAGGCCGAGGCCGCGCTGGTCGTGGTCGGCCGGGAAGACCGGGGTGCCGCCGCTGGTCAGCGACAGGTGCAAATGCAGCCCGTTGCCGGTCTTGTCACCGAACGGCTTGGGCATGAAGGTGGCGATCATGCCGCGCTCCGCGGCGATCATGGACAACAGGTAGCGCAGCGTGATCACCCGGTCGGCGGTGGTCAGCGCGTCGGCGAACTTGAAGTTCTGCTCGAACTGCCCGTTGCCGTCCTCGTGGTCGTTGGCGTAGTTGGACCACCCCAGCTGGTTCATCGCGGTCGACACCGCGGTCAGGTGGTCATACATCCGGGTGACGCCGCGGGCGTCGTAGCACGGCTGCGCGGCGGTGTCGGCGGTGTCGGCCACCGAGATGCTGCCATCGTCGTTGCGGGACAACAGGAAGTACTCGACCTCCGCGCCCACCCACGGCTCGAAACCGGCGTCCGAGCAGCGCTCGATGACGGATTTCAGGATGACGCGGGGCGCGTAGGGCCATGGCTCGCCGTTCACGTGGGGGTCGCAGTGCACGATCGCCAGCCCCTCCTTGATGAACGGGATCGGAGTGAACGACGCCGGATCCGGGAGGGCCATCAGGTCCGGATCCTTGGGTTCCTGGCCCATCGCGCCGACGGCGTAGCCGGCGAAGCCCACCCCTTCGGTCGCGAGAAGGTCGACCGCCTCTACGGGCACCAGCTTGGCGCAGGGCTTTCCGCGCAGGTCCACGAACAGCGCGAGGATGAACTTCGTTCCATGTTGCTCGGCCAGGGTGGCGAGATCTTCTGCCATGTGCGTTCCTTGTCTCGTGTTATGAATCAAAGTATCACCGTGGGAAACCTCCCGCACGGCGAAACGGCCGGCGCGGACCGCGGGGGCCCGCACCGGCCGGTTGCTCGGCTCAGGCCGGCTGGATCTCGTAGGACGCTTCCCGGTGGAACGCCGCGTCGATGCCCGTCTCTTCGTCTTCGGGCGAAATCCGAATGCCGACAGTCTTTTTAAGGACGAACGCGATAGCGAAAGCGACGGCGAACGAATACGCCATCACCGCGCCTGCGGCGATCGCCTGCTTCCACAGCTGATCGATGCCTCCGCCGTAGAGCAGCCCGTTGGTGCCGTTGGGCATGCTGTCGCTGGCGAGCAGGCCGATGAGCAGCGTGCCGATGACCCCGCCGACCAGGTGCACGCCGACCACGTCGAGCGAATCGTCGTATCCGAAGCGTTCTTTGAGGCCGACCGCGTACACGCAGACCGCGCCGGCGATGGCGCCCAGGACGATCGCGCCGACCGGGGTGACCGCGCCGCAGGCGGGCGTGATCGCGACCAGTCCGGTGATCGCGCCGGACGCCGCGCCGACACCGGTGACGTGTCCGTCCCTGAACTTCTCGACGGCGATCCACGCCAGCGTCGCCGCGCACGTCGCGACGAACGTCGTCACCATCACGATCGCGGCCGAATTACCCGCGGCCAGGGCCGACCCGCCGTTGAACGCATACCAGCCGGCCCACAGCAGGCCGGCGCCGAGCAGGGTCAGCGGAACGTTGTGTGGTTTACGCAGCTGCCCCCAGTTCCTGGATTTGCCGAGCACGATCGCCACGGCCAGCGCCGCGGCGCCGGCGTTGATGTGCACCGCGGTGCCGCCGGCGAAGTCGATGGCGCCGAGCTTGTTGGCGATCCAGCCGCCGACCGAGTTCTCGGTGACCACCCCGTCGAACGCGAAGACCCAGTGCGCGACCGGAAAGTACACCAGCACGGCCCACAACGTCGCGAAGCCCATCCACGCGCCGAACTTCATCCGGTCGGCGACCGCGCCGGAGATCAGCGCGACGGTGATCGCGGCGAACAGCGCCTGGAACAACGAGAACAAGCTCACCGGCAGGCCGTCGACGGTCGTCATCGGCTCCATCAGGTTCTTCATGCCGGCGAACTCGGTGAAGCTCCCGACGAACCCGCCGTAGCTGGTGCCGAACGTCATCGAGAATCCAAACAGCACCCACAGCACCCCGACGAGCGCCGCGGCGCCGAACGTCATCATCATCATGTTGGTCGAGCTCTTGACGGACACCATGCCGCCGTAGAACAACGCGAGCCCGGGGATCATCAGCGTGAGGCCGATGATGCAACAGAGCATGAACGCGGTCGTCCCTGTATCCATAAGGCCGATCTCCTCGCAACCGCGGCTCCGAGCGGAGCCGTTCAACGTCAGTTACCGACGTTTCTGTTACGTGGACGGTCATGCCGTGTTGCAACGCGGTAAACCTGCGGCCTTAAGGAGTCCAGTTGAGGACGATTTCGCTCAGCGGGAGCCGGTGCCGGGGCAGCCGGTCCCGCTCCGTGATCTCCGGCGCAGCGTCGGCGTAGTCACCGAGCCTGCCCACTGCGATCACCACCAGCGGGCGCAGACCGTCCGGCAGCGCGAAGGCTTCGGCTGCTCCCGCCGCGTCGAACCCGGCCATCGGGTGCGCGATCAGCCTCCGGGAGACGGCCTCGATGGTGATGTTGGCCATAGCGGCGCCCGCGTCCACCGCGGCGTAGCGCTGCGTCTTGTCGTCCTCGCCGTCGTCGGCGCAGAGCAGGATCAGCGCGCTCGCGGCCCGGGCGTAGCTGTTTCCGCGCCTCAGCAGCGCGGCGATCGCGGTGAACGTCGTATCCGCACGCAGCCCGACCACGAACCGCACCGGTTGCCGTCGTCCCCACGTCGGAGCCCATCGCGCGGCCTCCAGCAATGCCGCCAGCTCGTCACGGGTGAGCTGGTCGGTGGGGTCGAAAGCGCGGGGGCTCCAGCGCTCGGCGATAGGGGGATGGATCGGCACCGAGGTGACGGCCGACCGGTCGCTGGGTGCGGCGGGCACGCCCTGCACGCTACCGGCGGGGAAAACCAGGTGCGCGCAGCCCTTATCCTTTATGAGATCTCCCCAGCTTTCGGAAGGTGCAAGCAGTGGCGCTCGTCGTACAGAAATACGGCGGATCCTCGGTGTCCGACGCCGAGCGGATCCGCCGTGTGGCCGAGCGCATCGTCGAGACCAAGAAGGCCGGCAACGACGTCGTGGTGGTCGTCTCGGCGATGGGCGACACCACCGACGAGCTGCTCGACCTGGCCAAGCAGGTGTCCCCGGCCCCGCCCGCGCGCGAGCTGGACATGCTGCTCACCGCGGGTGAGCGCATCTCGAATGCGCTGGTCGCGATGGCGATCGAGTCGCTCGGTGCGGAGGCGCGCTCGTTCACCGGATCGCAGGCGGGCGTCATCACCACCGGCATCCACGGCAACGCCAAGATCATCGACGTCAACCCGGGCCGGCTCCGCGCCGCGCTGGACGAAGGCAAGATCGTGCTGGTCGCAGGTTTCCAGGGCGTCAGCCAGGACACCAAGGATGTCACCACGCTGGGCCGCGGCGGGTCGGACACCACGGCGGTGGCGGTAGCCGCGGCGCTGAACGCCGACGTGTGCGAGATCTACACCGACGTCGACGGCATCTTCACCGCCGATCCGCGCATCGTGTCGAACGCCAAGCGCCTCGACACCGTGTCGTTCGAGGAAATGCTGGAGATGGCCGCCGCCGGAGCCAAGGTGCTGATGCTGCGCTGCGTCGAGTACGCGCGCCGGTACAACCTGCCCATTCACGTCCGGTCGTCGTACACCGACAGGCCGGGCACGCTCGTCAAAGGATCGATGGAGGACATCCCGATGGAAGACGCCATCCTCACCGGAGTTGCACATGACCGCGGCGAGGCGAAGGTGACGGTCGTCGGGCTGCCCGACGTGCCGGGCTACGCCGCCCGGGTGTTCCGCGCACTGGCCGAAGTCGACGTCAACATCGACATGGTGCTGCAGAACATCTCGAAGGTCGAAGACGGCAAGACCGACATCACGTTCACCTGCTCGCGCGAGAGCGGGCCGGGTGCGGTGGAGAAGCTCACCGCGCTGCAGGACGAGATCGGCTTCACCCGCGTGCTCTACGACGACCTCATCGGCAAGGTGTCGCTGATCGGTGCCGGGATGCGGTCGCACCCCGGTGTGACGGCGACATTCTGTGAGGCGCTGGCCAACGCGGGCATCAACATCGACCTGATCTCCACCTCCGAGATCCGGATCTCGGTGCTGATCAAGGACACCGAGCTCGACCGGGCCGTCGCCGCGCTGCACGAGGCGTTCGGTCTCGGCGGTGACGAGGAAGCGGTCGTGTACGCGGGGACGGGGCGCTGAGAATGGTCAACATCGGTGTCGTCGGCGCGACCGGCCAGGTAGGCCAGGTGATGCGAAACCTGCTGGCCGAGCGGGACTTCCCGGCGGACGAGGTCCGTTTCTTCGCCTCGTCGCGGTCGGCGGGCAAGAAGCTGGAGTTCCGCGGCCGCGAAATCGAGGTCGAGGACTCCGAGACGGCCGATCCGTCGGGTCTGGACATCGCGCTGTTCTCCGCCGGCGCCACGATGTCGCGGGTGCAGGCGCCGCGGTTCGCGGCCGCCGGCGCGGTGGTGATCGACAACTCGTCGGCATGGCGCAAGGACCCCGACGTCCCGCTCGTCGTCTCCGAGGTGAACTTCGAGCGTGACGCGAAGAACCGTCCCAAAGGCATCATCGCGAACCCGAACTGCACCACCATGGCCGCGATGCCGGTGCTCAAGCCGCTGCACGACGAGGCAGGTCTGACCCGCTTGATCGTGTCGAGCTACCAGGCGGTGTCCGGTAGCGGGCTGGCCGGTGTCGAGGAACTCGCCGGACAGGCGCGCGCGGTGATCGACGGTGTCGAGCAGCTGGTGCACGACGGGTCGGCGCTGCAGTTCCCGCCGCCGAACAAGTATGTGGCGCCGATCGCGTTCAACGTCGTCCCGCTGGCCGGCTCGCTGGTCGACGACGGCTCCGGTGAGACCGACGAGGATCAGAAGCTGCGCAACGAGAGCCGCAAGATCCTCGGTATCCCGGAGCTGGCCGTCAGCGGCACCTGCGTGCGGGTTCCGGTGTTCACCGGGCACTCGCTGTCGATCAACGCCGAGTTCAGCCAGCCGATTTCGGTGGCGCGTGCCGAGGAACTTCTCGCCGCCGCTGCTGGTGTGACGCTGGTGGATGTCCCGACACCGCTGGCCGCAGCCGGCGCCGACGACTCGCTGGTCGGCCGGATCCGCCAGGACCCAGGCGTGCCGGACGGTCGCGGGCTGGCCCTGTTCGTCTCGGGGGACAACCTACGAAAAGGTGCTGCACTTAACACCATTCAGATCGCTGAGTTGCTGGCTCGATCCTGAATTGCGCCGAAATCGCATTCCACGCGGCGTTCTTGCCGCAATCTGCGCGTGGAATGCGATTTCGGCGGTGCCGGGGGCGTACGCCATGCCGGCTGAGCTTCCGCCGCTGCTGCCCGGCCAGGTGCTGCGTGTCGGCCCGGCCGCGGGAACGGGAACTCCGACAGCCGATTACGGGATCGGTGCGACAGACCTGTGTGAGTTCATGGAGTTCCCGAGCGGGATCCTGCAGGTGTGCGGCGACAGCTTCGCCGGGCAGGGAGTGGGCTTCGGGGGCTGGTACTCGCCGATCGCGCTGCATGTGGTCGGCGAGTCGCTCGACGATCCGGCCGGGGTGCGCTACGACGGGGTGACCGGCGTGTCGGTGCCCTTGCTGGCCGACCCGACGCCGCCTGGGGCCTCGCAGCTGCCCGCCGGTGTCATCGAGATCAACCGCGAGAACTGGATGATGGTGACCACCACCGAGGGGCTGCGCCCGCGGACCTCGCGTCTGGTCAAAGCCATTGCCGGACAGGGGAACTGGAAGACGATTCCCGGGTCTGAACGCGACGCGGCGTACGCGGGCGGACTGCAGTCACAGATCAGCGGCTACTACGACCCGATCCCGACCGAGGAGTCGCCGCGCGGCTGGGTGTACATCGTGGCCAACAACTTCGACCGCACCGGACCGGTGGTGCTGTACCGGGCCGCGCCGCAGTCGTTCACCGATCGCGCCTCCTGGCAGGGATGGACCGGCACCGCGTGGGGCGGTGAGCCGGCGCCGCTGTGGGGGGACCGGGTCGGCGAGATGAGCGTGCGCCTGATCGACGGCAAGACGGTGCTGTCGTACTTCAACGCCACCACCGGCAACATGGAGATGCGGGTGGCCAACGCTGTGACGCAGCTGGGCGACGCGCCGGTGACGACGGTCGTGGTGGCCGCACCATGGCCGGAACCCGTCGAGGATCTGCCGCCGCCGCAGGACAATCGGCTCGCCCAGCCCTACGGCGGCTACATCTCGCCGAGATCCACCCCGGACGCGGTTCGGGTGTTCGTCAGCCAGTGGAACACCACACCCCGCGGAGGCTCGCCCTACCGCGTCATTCAGTACGCGGTGAACCCGATGAAGCCCGACTGACGGTGCGCCGGGTTTGCCGCGGACCGCGCAGGCACGTGGACACCGACTGGTCGGTCACCCCGTCCTCATAGCGGATTCACAGCCGGAACCTAACCGGCGCTGACGGTGGCGGCGCATGATCACCGTCATGAACGAAGTGACACCACCTCGGGGCGAGTCCGAACCCGTGACCGGGCCGGTCTCGACTCCACCTCGGGCTCAGCCGCCCGTTCCACCTGTGCCAGCCCAGCCGGCCTATGTCCAGCCGCCGCCGGGCCGGCTCAACAAGGCGGCGCTGTGGGTCGGCATCGCTGCCGGCGCGGTGTTCATCGTGGCCGTCATCTTCTTTTCCGGAGTATTCGTCGGCAAGAACCTCGACGGCGGGCCGCGCTATCACCACCGCGGATCCGACATGGTGGGCCGCCCCGGCCCGGCGATGTTCCCGATGGGCCCGCACGGCGGGTTCGACCGGGGGCCCGGGAACGGCGGACCGTTCGGATCGGGCGGCCCGGTGATCGACGTGCCCCGTCAGCCCGGCGGGCCGGCGGCTCCGACGACGGCCGCGCCACCGCGACCCTGATCGTTTCTCTCGGGATGTTTTGAGCGGCATTCGGGTACCCTCGGCCACCGAGGACGGCTCAGCCCGATGCCGCACCTCCCGAGGAGACGACATGACTGACAAGTTCGCCACCACCGACTCCGGTGCCCCGATTCCCAGCCTCGAACATTCGCTGACTGTCGGTCCGGACGGCCCCATCGTGCTTCAGGACCACTACCTGATCGAGCAGATGGCCAATTTCAACCGGGAACGCATCCCGGAACGGCAGCCGCATGCCAAGGGTGGCGGCGCGTTCGGACAGTTCGAGGTCACCCACGACGTGTCCGCGTACACCAAGGCGGCGTTTCTGCAGCCCGGTACGAAAACAGAGATGCTCGCCCGCTTCTCGACCGTGGCGGGGGAGCGCGGCAGCCCGGACACCTGGCGTGACCCGCGCGGGTTCGCGCTGAAGTTCTACACCTCTGACGGCAACTTCGACATGGTCGGCAACAACACCCCGGTGTTCTTCGTGCGTGACCCGATGAAGTTTCAGAACTTCATCCGCAGCCAGAAGCGGCTGGCCGCCAACAACCTGCGCGACCACCACATGCAGTGGGACTTCTGGACGCTCTCGCCGGAGTCCGCGCACCAGGTGACCTGGCTGATGGGCGACCGCGGCATCCCGAAGACGTGGCGGCACATGAACGGCTACTCCAGCCACACCTACAGCTGGCTCAACGACTCCGGGGAGCTGTTCTGGGTGAAGTACCACTTCAAGACCGACCAGGGCATCGACTTCCTCACCCAAGAAGACGCGGACCGGCTGGCCGGAGAGGATGCGGACTACCACCAGCGCGACCTGTACACCGCGATCGAGGACGGCAACTTCCCGAGCTGGACGCTGCACGTGCAGATCATGCCGTTCGAGGATGCCAAGACCTATCGCTTCAACCCCTTCGATCTGACCAAGGTGTGGCCGCACGGTGACTACCCGCTGCACGAGGTCGGAAAGATGACGTTGAACCGCAATGTCGTGGACTACCACACCCAGATGGAGCAGGCGGCGTTCGAGCCGAACAACATCGTGCCGGGCACCGGACTGAGTCCCGACAAGATGCTGCTGGCGCGCGGCTTCTCCTACTCGGATGCCCATCGTGCCCGGCTGGGTGTGAACTACAAGCAGATCCCGGTCAACGAACCGCACACCGAGGTCCGCGCCTACAGCAAGGACGGTGCGATGCGGATCCGCAACGCGACCGACCCGGTGTACGCGCCGAACTCGATGGGCGGTCCCGAGGCCGACCCGCGGAGGGCCTCGGAAGTGCACTGGGCCTCCGACGGGGACATGGTGCGCTCGGCGTATGCCCTGCGCGCCGAGGACTCCGACTGGGGTCAGGCCGGCACCCTGGTTCGCGACGTCCTCGACGATGCGGCTCGGGAACGCCTGGCGCACAACATTATCGGCCACGTGTCCGACGGCGTGAAAGAGCCGGTACTGTCACGCGTGTTCGAATATTGGCGCAACGTCGACCCCGATCTGGGCAAGAAGGTCGAGGAGGGTGTGCGCGGCGGCTGATCACTGCCGCGTGCTAGCGACCTGCGGGATTCTGACCCGGGTACGGCAGGAGCGCCATCTCGCGGGCGTTCTTGACCGCGGTGGTGACCTGGCGCTGCTGCTGCACTGTCAGGTCGGTCACCGCCCGTGACCGTATCTTGCCGCGCTCGGAGACGAACTGCCGCAGTGTCGCTGTGTCCTTGTAATCGACGTGTTCGATTCCCAGGCTCGCCAACAGGTTTCGCCGCTTCTTCACGGGCGCGGCCGGTCGCCGCTTCGCCGTCACCAGCTCGACTTCCGGACACCGGGTAGTTGGCCGTCGTGCGCGAGCTCTCTCACCCGCACGCGCGACAGCCCGAACTTGCGCAGATGCCCGCGGGGCCGGCCGTCGATCGAGTCGCGGTTACGGACTCGTACCGGGCTGGCGTCGCGGGGTTGACGGTTCAATTCGGACTGGGCGGCGCGCCGGGCCTCCGGTGACGTGCTGGGGCATTTGATGATCGCCTTCAGCTCGGCTCGACGCCCGGCGTGGCGTGCCACCAGCTCGCGGCGCCGCTCGTTCGCAACGATCTTGGATTTCTTGGCCATCAGCGCTCCTCGCGGAAGTCGACGTGCCGACGCGCCACGGGGTCGTACTTGCGCAAGGTGATCCGGTCGGGGTCGTTGCGGCGGTTCTTGCGGGTGATGTAGGTGTACCCGGTGCCCGCTGTGGAGCGCATTTTGACCAGAGGGCGAATATCGTTGCGTGCCATCAGATTTTCTGCCCTTCGCGGCGTAGGCGCGCCACCACCGATTCGATGCCGTCGCGGTCGATCACCTTGATGCCCTTGGCGCTGACGCGCAGTGTGACCCGACGCCCCTCGGACGGCAGGAAGTAGGTCTTGGTTTGGATGTTGGGGTTCCAGCGACGGCGGGTGCGGCGGTGCGAATGCGACACCGCGTTGCCGAACCCCGGCGCTCGGCCGGTGACCTGGCAATGGGCGGACACGACACTCCCTTCTTAATGGAAATCATTTTCGACAAGCTCGTGCCCAGACTGTACCGTGATCGGGAGCTTATTGAAAATCATTCCCATTAGAGGAGGTCAGATGCGGATGCGCACGCCGGTCGTCGTCGTGACGGGACAGAGCGACACCGACGGGGTCGCCGATGTGCTCCTGGGTGACGCCGGAACGGCGTGGGTGGAGCACCGGTTCGACGGGCACGTGGTGCACCGCAGTACCACCGTCGTCTCCGACGGGGTGCCTGTCGTCGAGGACGCGGTGCTCGAGCTCACCAGGTGCTGCGTGCACTGCACCGTGCGTGAAGACCTGATCGCGCACCTCACCCGGTTGCACCGCACACCTGGCGTGGACCGAATCGCCGTGCGTCTGGCGCCGTGGATGGAGCCGGAGCCGGTGTGCTTCGTCCTCGGCCACTCCCGGGCGGCGCGGGACGTGACGGTGGCGGCCGTCGTGACCACGGTGGACACCGTGACCTGGCTCCCGCAAGCCCTCGGCGACGCCGAACTCGACGACGGCCGCACCGTGGCCCAGGTGGTCGTCGGACAGGTCGAGTTCTCCGACGTGGTCGTCCTGAACCGGCCCGAACCGGAGACCCTCGCCGTCGTCCGGCGGCTGACCCCAGCAGCCCGCGTCGCTGTCGGCACCGAGCGGCTGAACCAGGCGCTGGCGCACCTGGAGCCGCAGGCACGACGCGGCCGTATCGACGATCCTCACGGGTCGCTGCTGTCGGGTCAGCCCCCGCTCGCTCCGACAGGCGGGATCGGCCTCATGGAGTTCGGGTCCCGGCGTCCCTTCCATCCTGCCCGGCTCCATACGGCGGTCGATCTCCTCCTTGAAGGGGTGGTCCGCACCAAGGGGCGGCTGTGGCTGGCCACGCGACCCGAGCAGGTGGTGTGGCTGGAGTCGGCCGGCGGCGGACTGCGTGTCACACCGGCGGGAAAGTGGCTGGCGGCCATGACTTCTCGTGAGGTCGCCTATGTAGCCCCGGAGCGACGCGCGATGGCGGACCTGATCTGGGACTACCGGCACGGGGATCGGCATACCTCGATGACCGTGCTGGTGTGCGGAGCGCAGCCCGCCGAGATCCGCGACGCGCTCGGCGCAGCGCTGCTCACGGACGACGAGATGCAGCAGCCACAGGACTGGCGCCGCTACGAGGATCCGTTCGGCATATTTCTCGACGGGCATGCCGGCGAGGGCCGGCTGGCATGATCGGGTGAATGAGCATCGGAAGGACTGACGTGTCGGCCGCGGCGGTCGCCGCGGCCGTCATGGCGATGTCGGTGGCGTCGGCAGCCCCCGCACAGGCGCGTCCGTCGGATCCCGGCGTCGTGAACTACGCGGTGATGAGCAAGGGCGCGGTCGGCAACATCGTCGGCGCCCGCCTGCGGTTCGAGTCCGTGTTCACCCGCCCCTTCCAGGCGTTCTGGGTGGACAACCCGGTCTGTAACAACTGGGCTGACATCGGACTGCCCGAGGTGTACAACGACCCCGACCTCGCGGCGTTCAACGGCGCCACCACCCACGAGTCGCCCACCGACATGGCACATTTCGTCAAGCAGGCGGTCGGGGTCTTCGCGACCGCCGAGGCCGCCGACCGCGCGTTCTACCGGCTCGTGGACCGCACGGTCGGCTGCGACGGCCAGACCACGGCGATGCACCTGGACAACGTCACCACCCAGGTGTGGACGTTCACCGGCGGCCCGACCACCGCCACCGACGCGAACTGGGTCAAGCAGGAGGCCGGCACCGACCGCCGGTGCTTCGTCACCACCCGGCTGCGGGAGAACGTGCTGCTGCAAGCAAAGGTGTGCCAATCGGGCAACGGCGGCCCGGCGGTCAACGTGCTGGCCGGCGCGATGCAGAACACGCTGGGGCAATAAGTCGCGCAGATGTCATCCAGGCGTCACCGGTTAAATCGCGGGACTTTGTCGGTCCGCTCTGGAAGATAGGAGAGGGCAGCGACCGTTCCACACCCGGAGGGGGTGGCTGATGGCAAGCACCATGGCGTCCGGCGAGGTCGCCGGACCACGCGTGGATTCACTGACCAGCGCGGAAATGGCGGCACACCGCATCGTCGACCGGTGCCTGACGGACAGTCCGGTGGGGCCGGTGGGCCTGGAGATCGAGGCCCACTGCTACGACCTGGCCGATCTCCGACGCAGGCCCGGCTGGGACGAACTCACGGCGATCATCGCCGCGCTGCCCCCACTGCCGGGCGGCAGCCTGGTCACTGTCGAACCCGGCGGGGCGGTGGAGTTGTCGGGTCCCCCCGCCGGCGGCGTGGCCGCCGCGGTGGCGGCGATGGCCGCGGACCGGGCGGTGCTTCGGGACGCGTTCGGCCGGAACGGGCTCGGGCTGGCGCTGCTGGGCGCGGACCCGCTGCGGCCTGCCGAGCGGGTCAACCCCGGCGCCCGGTACGCGGCGATGGAGACGTTCTTCCGGGCCAGCGGCACCCCGGCCGCCGGAGCGGCGATGATGACCTCGACCGCCTCGGTGCAGGTGAACGTCGAGGCGGGCCCGCAGCCGGGCTGGGCCGACCGGGTGCGGCTGGCGCACGCGCTCGGGCCCACGATGATCGCGGTCACCGCGAACTCGCCGATCCTCGGCCACGACTTCACCGGTTGGCAGTCCACTCGGCAACTGGTCTGGAGCCGCCTGGATTCCGCCCGGTGCGGGCCGATCCTCGGGGCCAGCGGTGCCGACCCTGCCAGCGACTGGGCGCGCTACGCGCTGCGCGCGCCGGTGATGCTGGTGCACAACCCGGATCCGGTGCCGGTCACCGACTGGGTGCCGTTCGCCGACTGGGCCGACGGGCGGGTGCTGCTCGGGAACCGCAGGCCGACCGCCGCCGACCTCGACTATCACCTCACCACGCTGTTTCCGCCGGTGCGGCCCCGTGGCTTTCTGGAGGTGCGCTACCTCGACAGCGTCCCGGATCCAGTGTGGCCCGCCGTGGTGTTCACGCTGAACACGCTGCTGGACGATCCGGCGGCGGCCGACATCGCCGCCGAGGCCACCGAGCCGGTGGCCACCGCATGGGACCGTGCCGCCCAACTCGGACTGCAGGACCGCCGGCTGCGACGCGCCGCCGTGCGGTGCGTGCAGGCCGCGGCCGAACGCGCACCCACCCGACTCGAGGAATCGATGGCGATGCTCGTACGTTCGGTGGAACAGGGTCGCTGCCCGGCCGACGATTTCGCCGACCGTGTGGTGGCGTACGGGATCGCGCCCGCGGTCACCGCACTGGCACAAGGGGAGTTGTGACGACACGCGAGGTACTCGCCGGCGAACTGACCAGGGCCAGGGACCGCACGCTGCGGCTGGTCGACTTCGACGATGCCGAATTGCGGCGCCAGTACGACCCGCTGATGAGCCCGCTGGTCTGGGACCTCGCCCACATCGGCCAGCAAGAGGAGCTGTGGCTGCTGCGCGGCGGTGACCCGAACCGACCCGGGCTGCTTTCCCCGCAGGTCAACGATCTCTACGACGCCTTCGTGCACTCCCGCGCCAGCCGCGTCGACCTGCCGCTGCTGCCGCCGACCGACGCACGCAGCTACTGCGCGACGGTGCGCGGCAAGGTGCTCGACGCGCTGGACGCGCTGCCCGAGGACCACCCCGACGCCTTCACGTTCGGGTTGGTGGTCAGCCACGAGAATCAGCACGACGAGACCATGCTGCAGGCCCTGAGCCTGCGGTCCGGTGCGCCGATCCTCGATCGGGGAACCGAGCTGCCGGCCGGCCGGGCCGGGGTGGCCGGCAGCTCGGTCCTGGTTCCGGCCGGTGAGTTCGTGCTGGGCGTCGACGCACTGACCGAACCGTTCTCGCTGGACAACGAGCGGCCCGCACACATCGTCGACGTGCCCGCCTTCCGCATCGGCCGCGTGCCGGTCACCAACGCCGAGTGGCAGCAGTTCGTCGACGACGGCGGCTATCAGCAGCCGCGGTGGTGGTCGGACGCGGGCTGGGCGCACTGCCGGCAGGCCGGCCTGACCGCCCCGCTGTTCTGGAACGCCGGAACCCTGGCGGGTACCCGCACCCGCTTCGGGCACGTCGAGGACATCCCGGGGGATGAGCCCGTCCAGCACGTCACCTACTACGAGGCCGAGGCGTACGCGGCGTGGGCCGGCGCCCGACTGCCCACCGAGATCGAGTGGGAGAAGGCCTGCGCCTGGGACCCGGTGAGCGGGACCAGGCGGCGATATCCCTGGGGGACAACCGAACCCACCACCGACATCGCCAACCTCGGCGGTGCAGCGCTGCGCCCGGCGCCCGTCGGCGCCTACCCGCACGGCGCGTCGGCCTACGGAGCCGAGCAGATGCTCGGCGACGTGTGGGAGTGGACGACGTCGTCGCTGCGGCCGTGGCCCGGCTTCACGCCGATGATCTACGAGCAGTATTCGCAGCCGTTCTTCGACGGCACCGCGTCCGGCGAGTACCGGGTGCTGCGCGGTGGGTCGTGGGCGGTGGCGCCGAACATCCTGCGCCCCAGTTTCCGTAACTGGGATCACCCGATCCGCAGGCAGATCTTCTCCGGCGTGCGGCTGGTGTGGGATGTGTAGGCACCTGGGCTGGCTCGGTGATCCCGTCTCGATCGCGTCGCTGGTGCTCGAGCCACCCTCGGGACTACTGGTGCAATCGTATTCGCCGCGCCGACAGAAGCACGGGTTGATGAACGCCGACGGCTGGGGTGTGGGCTTTTTCGACGGCCCGGTGGCACGACGCTGGCGCAGCGCCGCACCGCTGTGGGGTGACACGTCGTTCGCGTCCGTGGCCCCGGCGCTGCGCAGCGGCTGCGTAGTCGCCGCCGTGCGGTCCGCCAGCGTGGGCATGCCCATCGAGGCCTCGGCGTCGGCACCGTTCACCGACGGCGCCTGGCTGCTGTCCCACAACGGGCTCGTCGACCGGTCGGTGCTGCCGGCCTCGCCGCACGCCGAGTCGGTCAACGACAGCGCGCTGCTCGCGGCACTGATCTTCGACCGCGGCATGGACGCACTCGGCGACACCGTGGCAGAGGTGGCCGCCCACGACCCGAACGCACGCCTGAACATCCTGGCCGGCAATGGTTCCCGGCTGCTGGCCACCACCTGGGGTGACACGTTGTCGGTCCTGCGCCGCGACGACGGCGTGGTGCTCGCCAGTGAACCCTACGACGACAACCCGGCCTGGCAGGAGGTTCCGGATCGTCACCTCGTCGAAGTCGAAGGCACACACGTGCACCTGACCCCGCTGAAAGGATCGTGATGTCGCCTCCGTCTTTGTCCCTGACCAACCATCTCGCCGCCGACGCCGCCGAGGAGGCGTTGCGCCGCGACGTGCGGCACGGCCTGACCCGGTACCCGAAAACGCTTCCGCCGAAATGGTTTTACGACGCCGTGGGCAGCGATCTGTTTGATCAGATCACCCGGCTGCCGGAGTACTACCCGACCCGCGCGGAGGCACAGATCCTGCGGGCCCGCGCCGCCGAGATCGCCGAGGTCTCCGGGGCGGACACCCTGGTGGAGCTCGGCAGCGGAACGTCGGAGAAGACGCGCACCCTGCTCGACGCGCTGCGCGACCGCGGGGCGCTGCACCGCTTCATCCCGTTCGACGTGGACGCCTCCGTGCTTCAGGAGGCGGGCGCGGCGATCCAGCGCGAATATCCCGGCGTCGAGGTCGACGCCGTGTGCGGCGACTTCGAGGAGCACCTGGGTGAGATCCCGGCGGTGGGCCGGCGCCTGGTGGCGTTCCTGGGTTCGACGATCGGCAACCTCACCCCGGAACCGCGCGCGGCGTTCCTCACCGCGGTGGCCGCGTTCATGCGGCCCGGCGACACGCTGCTGCTGGGCACCGACCTGGTCAAGGACACCGGCCGGTTGGTGCGTGCCTACGACGACAGTGCCGGCGTGACAGCACGTTTCAACCGCAATGTGCTCGCTGTGGTGAACCGCGAGCTGGGCGCCGACTTCGACCTCGACGCGTTCGAACACGTCGCGCTCTGGAATGGACAGGAGGAACGCATCGAGATGTGGCTGCGGTCGACGCGCCCACAGAGCGTGCGCATTCCGATGCTGGATCTGGACGTCGAGTTCGCGGCCGGTGAGCAGATGCTGACCGAGGTGTCGTGCAAGTTCCGGCCGTCCGGCGTCGAGCGGGAACTCGCCGCCGCCGGCCTGCGCCGGACCCGGTGGTGGACCGACGAGGCCGGGGACTTCGGCCTGTCGCTGGCGGTCAAGTGAGTCTCGCCGACACCTGGCGCGCGGCACGGCCGCCGATGGCGGGTGTCCACGTCGACAGCGCGGCCTGTTCCCGCCAGAGCACGGCCGCCATCGACGCTGCGGCCCAGCATACCCGCCACGAGGCCGAGGTCGGCGGGTACGTCGCCGCCGAGGCGGCCGCGCCGGTACTGGACGCCGGCCGCACGGCGGTGCGGGCACTGACCGGGATGGCCGACGCCGCAGTCCATTTCACCACCGGGTCCCACCACGCGCTCGATGTCCTGCTCAGGGACTGGCCGGGGGAACGCACGCTGGCCTGCCTGCGCGGTGAGTTCGGTCCGAACCTGGCGATCATGGCGCGCAACGGGTTCCGTGTCGAGGTGCTTCCGGTCGACGAGTTCGGCCGGCTCGATGTCAACGCGGTCGGAGCCGCGTTGTCGTCGCACCTGCCGGCACTGGTGCACTTCACCGTGCTGGGCAGTCACCGCGGCATCGTGCAACCGGTGCACGACATGGCGCTGGCATGCCGGGGGCACGGCATCCCGCTGATTGTCGATGCGGCTCAGGGTTTCGCGCACCTCGACCTCACCGGGATCGGTGCCGACGCGGTGTATTCGTCGTCGCGGAAGTGGACGGCCGGTCCCCGCGGGGTCGGCGTGCTGGCCACCCGTCCGGGCCTGCTGTCGGAGGACACGGTGACCAGGCTGGAGCGTGCCGAGACGAACGTCGGCCTGCACGTGAGCTTTTCGGTTGCGGTGGGCGAGCACGTCGCGGCCGGTCCCGCTGCGGTGCAGGCCCGGCTGCGGGAGGTCGGCGCGCTCACCCGCGCGGCATTGGCCGACGTGCCGGGCTGGCGGGTCGTCGAGCATGTCGATGAGCCCAGTGCGATCACCACCTTGGAGGCGACCGACGGCGCCGACCCGATGACGGTGCGTGCCCAGCTGATCGCCGAGCACCAGATCGTGACGACTTATCTGGGCACCGAACGTGCGCCTCGCGAGATGCGCCACCCGGCGCTGCGGATCTCGCCGCACGTCGACGTCACCGACGCCGACCTGGACGCCGTGGCCAAGGCGCTCACCGCGGTCACACGCTGACGGTGTCCGGCTCGGCCGCGGAAGTACGCAACCGCACCGGCATCTGTCGCACTCCCGGCACCATGGTGGCCTGCATCCGCAGTACCGCGCCGTCCAGTTCGATGTGGTCGAACCGGTCCAGCAGTTCGTCGAACAGCACGCGGGCTTCCAGGCGCGCCAGCTGCGCGCCCAGGCAGGAGTGTTCGCCGCAGCCGAAAGCCAGGTGCGGGTTCGGGTTTCGGGTGATGTCGAGCTGCTCTGCGGTGGGCCCGAACACGTCTTCGTCACGATTCGCCGACCCGTACAGCATGGTCACGTACTGACCCTCGCGGATCAGGCGCCCCCGGATCTCGACGTCACGGGTGGCGCACCGCGTCATGTTCGCCACCGGCGAGGTGTAACGCAGCAGCTCTTCGACCGCCGTCGGCACCAGCTCGCGCCGATCCCGCAGCAGCTGGAACTGGTCGGGGTGCTCGATGAGCGCCAGCGTGCCGAGCGCGATCAGGTTGCGGGTGGTCTCGTTGCCCGCCACCAAAAGCAGCAGGCAGAACTGCAGGAGGTCCTGATCGGTGAGCCGCACCCCGTCGACCTCGGCGGCCACCAGCACCGACAGCAGGTCGTCGGAGTCGCGCAGGGAGCCGTCGCGGCGGCGCGCGATCTGCACTTCGAAATACTGGTACAGCTCGCCCAGCGCGGCGAAGGTGTCCAGCTCGACGTCCGGGTCGTCCATGCCGACCGTCGCGTCCGACCAGGTGCGGAACTGCTCCCAGTCCTCGTCGGGAGCGCCGAGCAGTTCGGCGATCATCCGGGTCGGCAGCGGTGCGGCCACCTGTTCGGCGAACTCGGTGCCCGACGGGTCGATCGCGTCGAGCGCGTGCCGGGCGAACCTGCGCAGCTTGGGTTCCAGGATCGCCACCTGGCGGCGGGTGAAGCCCGAGTTGATCAGCTTGCGCAGCTGGCGGTGCCGCGGCGGATCGGTGAAGATCAGGCTGCCGTCCAGCACCGGATTCTCGATCGCCGGGTCAGGGACGGTGATGCCTCGGGCCGACGAGAACAGCGCCGGATTCGTCGAGACGTAACGGATGTCCTCGTATTTGAGCAGGGCCCAGAATTGGTGTTCGTCGTTCCAGCACACCGGGTCGGTGGCGCGCAGCTCGCGGTAGGCGGGGAACGGGTCACCCGCGTAGAACGCCGGTGAATGCAGCGGGTGGGACGTCTGCGGCATCAGCTCTCCTCGGTCATGGTGCGGCGCGGGATGTCTCGGTGTGACGGCTGCGCAGCCCGGCGAGGATGACCTGCAGCCCGTGCTGGAACACCGACTCCGCACCGTCGGCGGGGGTGACCCCCAACCCGCGGTGGCGCAGGTGATGCTCCAGCTGCACCGATCCGAGCAGGTGGATGTAGAGCACCACGTGGGCGGCTGCGACCTCGTCTGCGGGCCAACCGGATTCGGCCATGATCTGGCGCACGGTGCGGTCCATCGCGTCGGCGGCCCCGGTCAGCGGACGCTGCTGCAGCATGGCGGCCACCCCCGGGATGTCGATCATGACCTTCCACGCGTTGGTGTAGAGCATCCGGGTGCGCTGCTCCCAGTCGCCGTCGACAGGAACGGCGATGCTCTCGATCACCGATTCGGCGAGCAGATCGAGCAGCGCGGCCTTGTCCTTGACGTGGTAGTACACCGACGACGCAGAGGTGCCCGCCTCGGCGGCCAGCGCGCGCATCGTGACGTTCTCGACCCCGACCCGGCGCGCCAGCTCGAGCAGGTGCTTGACCAGGTGGTCGCGGTCGAGCGCGCCGTAGGGCAGCGACGCGCCAGTTCTGCGGGTCCGTGCCACCATGCGCCTTTCGAACACTGTTCTGTTTCGAACGTTGTTCGGATTCAAGCACCGGCGCACCCGGTGGTCAAGGGCGTGTGTGATCCGCCGCGCATCTGGTTATCCCAGCCTCACCACGCGCGGAGGGGATCACGACCATGACTGCCACCAGGGCCGACGAACCGGGATCCGGGAAAACGCCGAAGAAGGCCAAGCGCGACCGCACCCACTGGCTCTACATCCTGGTGATCGTCGCGGTCGTCGCCGGCATCGTCGTCGGGCTGCTCGCCCCCGAGACGGCGGCCTCGCTGGGCGTGCTCGGCGAACTGTTCGTCAAGCTGATCAAGATGATGATCGTCCCGGTCATCTTCTGCACTGTCGTGATCGGTATCGGCAAGGTCCGGGCCGCCGCCTCGGTGGGCAAGGTCGGCGGCCTGGCGATCACCTACTTCCTGATCATGTCGACGGTCGCGCTGGCCATCGGGTTGGTGGTCGGCAACCTGATCAGCCCCGGCACCGGACTCAACGTACCCCACGATCCCGGTAAGGGCGCAGAACTCGCCGGTGAGGCCGAATCATCCGGCGGCACAATGGACTTCATTTCCGACATCATCCCGTCCACGCTGTTCTCCGCCGTCACCGAGGGCAACGTGCTGCAGGCGCTGTTCGTCGCGCTGCTCGTCGGGTTCGCCATCCAGGGCATGGGCGCGGCCGGGGAGGGCCTGCTGCGCGGGGTCGAGGCACTGCAGAAGCTGGTGTTCCGGATTCTGATCGGGGTGCTGTGGCTGGCGCCGATCGGCGCGTTCGGCGCTATCGCCGAAGTCGTGGGCGACACCGGCTTCGACGCCGTGATCCAACTCGGCGTGCTCATGGCGGCGTTCTACCTCACCTGTGTGATCTTCATCTTCGGGGTGCTCGGCGCGCTGCTGTGGACGGTGGCCCGGGTCTCGATCTTCAAGCTGGTCCGCTACCTGGCCCGGGAATACCTGCTGATCGTCGCGACGTCGTCGTCGGAATCGGCGCTGCCGCGGCTGATCGCCAAGATGGAGCACGCCGGGGTGAAGCCCGCTACCGTCGGCATCGTGGTGCCGACGGGGTACTCGTTCAACCTCGACGGCACCGCGATCTACTTGACGATGGCCTCGCTGTTCATCGCCGACGCGCTCGGCGACCCGCTGTCGATTCCCGAACAGGTGGGCCTGCTGGCGTTCATGATCATCGCGTCCAAGGGCGCGGCGGGCGTCAGCGGCGCCGGCCTGGCCACCCTGGCCGCCGGGCTGCAGAGCCACCGGCCCGAACTGCTCGACGGCGTCGGCATCATCGTCGGCATCGACCGCTTCATGTCCGAGGCGCGCGCGCTCACCAACTTCTCCGGCAACGCCGTGGCCACCCTGCTCGTCGGATCGTGGACCGCAACGGTGGACAGCGAGCGACTCAACCAGGTGCTCGACGGTGACCGTCCGTTCGACGAGGCGACGATGCTCGACGACGACGAGTCCGACGAGGACCCGGGCGACGCACGCGACACCGTCCGGAAACCGAAGCGCGCCGGAACCTCTCCGACCGGGTAGGCCGGGCACTGCCCGGTCGTTCGCACTTGGGCTGTCCGAGGATTCGGTCTTGCTCTCGAGCTGTTCCGTGGCTCACAGTTGCGTGCCTACTTTGGTGGCCGACACGTGCTGCATCGCCAGAGAGGACCAGCCATGAAGGTCGAAGACCTCCTCAAGCCCTTCCCCATCAAGGAGTTTCACCCGTTCCCCCGCGCCATGATGGGCCCTGGAGCCCACGAGATGGTCGGACCGGAAGCGCTCAAGATGGGCTTCAAGCGCGTCCTGCTGATGTCGTCGGGTCTGCGCGGCACCGACATCGTGCACAACATGGCGGAGTCGCTGAAGTGGCACGGCCTCGAGGTCGTCGTCTACGACCAGGTCGAGTCCAATCCCAAGGACTACAACGTCATGGACGCGGTGAAGCTCTACCAGGACAACGAATGCGACAGCTTCGTCTCCATCGGCGGCGGGTCCACCCACGACGCGTGTAAGGGCGCCCGGATCTCGATCGCGCACGACGGCCGCAACGTCAACGACTTCGAGGGCTTCAACAAGAGCGAGAACCCGAAGAACCCCCCGCACATCGCGATCTCGACCACCGCGGGCACCGGATCGGAGACGTCCTGGGCCTACGTCATCACCGACACCACCACCGACCCGGACAATCCGCACAAGTACGTCGCGTTCGACGACGCGTCGGTGGCCACCCTGGCCATCGACGACCCGGTGCTGTACTACGAGTGCCCGATGGACTACACCGCTCAGTGCGGATTCGATGTGCTCGCGCACGCCTCGGAGCCCTACGTCTCACGGCTGAACTTCGAACCGTCGCTGGGCAACGCGATCCGCGCGATCAAGCTGACCGCCGAGAACCTGCGCGAAGCCACCTGGAACGGAACCGATCTCAAGGGCCGCGAAGGAATGATGTACGCGCAGTACATCGCCGCGCAGGCGTTCAACTCCGGCGGGCTGGGGATCATCCACTCGATCTCGCACGCGGTCAGCGCGTTCTACGACACCCACCACGGGCTCAACAATGCGATCGCCCTGCCCCGGGTGTGGGCGTTCAACATGCCGGTGGCCTACAAGCGGTTCGCCGACATCGCGGCGGCGATGGGTGTGGACACCTACGGCATGACCGATGTGCAGGCCGCCGACGCGGCGCTGGCCGCGGCGATCCGGTTGCTGCGCGACGTGAACATCATCGAGAAGTTCACCGACGTCAAGCAGGACAGCTACTCGAAGAACCGGCTGGGCCTGGGCCCGACCAAGTACTACGAGAACTCCCCGGTGATCAAAGGCGACAAGGCCGACGTGGACCGCATCACCAACCACGTCCTCGGCGACGCATGCACCCCGGGGAACGCCAAGGAGTGCACGTTCGACACCGTGCGCCCGGTGGTCGAGCACTGCATGAACGGCGATCTCGACGAACTGCTGCCCTGACATGTTTCACTCGGTGGAGCGCGTGCGCGAGGCGCTCGCCGGCGAAGGCTACATCGCCGACGAGCGCCTGGCCACCACGGTGTTTCTGCAGACCCGGCTCGACAAGCCCCTGCTGATCGAGGGCCCGGCCGGGGTCGGCAAGACCGAGCTGGCCAAGGTGCTGGCGGCGGCGACCGGGCGCCGGCTGCTGCGGTTGCAGTGCTACGAGGGCCAGGACGAGACCAAGGCGCTCTATGAGTGGGACTACGGCAAACAGTTGCTCTACACCCAGATTCTGCGCGAGAAAATCGGCCAGATCGTCTCGGATGCAGCCGATCTGGGTGAGGCCGTCGACCGGATCGGCGCTCAGGAGAGCGTGTTCTTCTCCGACCGGTTCCTGGCGCCGCGTCCGCTGCTGGAGGCGGTGCGCTCACCCGAGCCGGTGGTGCTGTTGGTCGATGAGATCGACCGAGCGGACGAGGCGCTGGAAGCGGTACTGCTGGAACTGCTTGGTGAATACCAGGTTTCGGTACCGGAGATCGGCACCTTCCGTGCCGTGCACGCCCCGTACGTGATCCTGACGTCGAACAACACCCGTGATCTGGCGGCGGCGTTGAAGCGCCGGTGCCTGCACCTGTTCCTGGACTACCCGGCCGCCGAACGCGAGCTGGAGATCGTGCGGTCCAAGAACACCGGGCTCACCGATGCGCTGGCCGCGCAGCTCGTCGACATCGTCCGCGGGCTCCGCGAGCTGGAACTGCGGAAGGCGCCCAGTATCTCCGAGACCATCGACTGGGCCCGTACGCTGGCCGTGCTCGGCGTCGACGAACTCGACGCCCGGGTACTGTCGGACACGGTGTCGGTGGTGGTCAAGTACGACAAGGACGTCCGCAAGGCGCTGGACGCGCTGCCCCGGCTGGTGGATCCGAACGCCAAAGTGCCTGCTTCTCTGGGGCATTCACACGATGGCGGCCACCCTCATGGCCACAGCCACGATCACGACCATGCTCACGAGCATCACCATGGCGATGATGGACGTGCGGTGCGCGCCGCGAAGGACAAGCCCGGCCGGTTCACCGACGGGTATTACGGCACGCCGAAGAAGGAGTCGACGACGGCGGCGCTGGGCCGGCGGCGGGCGCTGTAGCCGATGGAGGCGACCCTGCACCGGTTCGTCAGGCTGCTGCGCCTGGGCGGGGTGCGCGTCTCGATACCCGAGGCGCTGGACGCGATGCGGTGCGCGGGGCAGCCCGGGGTGTTGTCGTCCCGGGCCGTGTTGCGCACCGCACTGCGCGTCGCCCTGGTCAAGGACCAGCGCGACGAACCGATCTTCGACGAGATCTTCGACGCGTTCTTCTCCCTGGTCCGCGTCGGCGGCGAGCAGAACGGCCACGGGCACTCCCACGCCCACGACGACCTCGTCGACACCGGTGAGCTGGAGTCCTTCACGCTGTCCGAGGAGCCCAGCCAGACACCCGAACCCGGCCACGAGCACGGCAAGCCGGCCAGCATCCGCGACTACTTCAAACAGGAGGACCTGGCGCAGCGCTACAACCTGCACCAGGAAGCCAACAAGATCGATCTGGCCGCGCTGACCGACGAGATCGCGTTCTCCAAGGACAGCCGCAACGGCACCGACGACTCCTACCGGATCCAGCTCGCCACCGACCGCCTCGGTGGGGCGGGTGCGGCCGGGGATCTGGCGACCGCCGCGGGCACACCCGGCGCCGCCGAGCTGACCATCGCCGAACAGGAGGCGCTGCTGGGCTGGCTGGACGACGAAAGCGGTTACGGCGGTGACGACGATTTGGCGGCCGCGGCCGAGCTGCGCAGGCGGCTGGCGGGGGTGCTGGAAAACCTGCCGCAGGCCCTCAAACGGCATCTGGAGGCGCTGCTGGCGCTGGAGACCAAGATCGTCGAAAGCCGGGAACGACGGGAGACACACGTCGACCGGATCGGGGAGCGGGAGCGGGCCGAGCTCGAAGACTCGCTGCGCCGGCTCGCCCGCACGCTGCACGGGGCGCTGACCCACCGGCGCCGCGCGTCCGCCGCGGGCCGCGTCGATCCCGGGCAGACGATGCGGCGCAACATGCGCTTCGACGGCGTCCCGTTCGTGCCGGTCACCGTGCGGCGGGCCGAGGACCGGCCGCGGCTGGTGGTGCTCGCCGATGTGAGCCTGTCGGTGCGGGCCACCTCGCGGTTCACGCTGAACCTGGTGCATGGGCTGCAGGACCTGTTCACCCAGGTGCGCTCGTTCGTGTTCGTCGCCGACGTCGCCGAGACCACCGAGCTGTTCCGCGACCACCCCGGTGAGAAGGCGTTGGGTCTGATCTTCGGCGGGGACGTCATCGACCTGGCAGCAAACTCCGACTACGGCGCCGTGTTCGGAGAATTCCTCGCCGAACACTCGTCGGCGGTCACCCGGCGCACCACGGTACTGGTGCTCGGCGACGGCCGCACCAACGCCAAGGACCCCAACCTGGCCGCGTTCGAGGAGATCACCCGCCGCGCCCGCGAGACCGTGTGGCTGACCCCCGAGCCGCGGTACTCGTGGGGGTTGGGCAGCTGCGATCTTCCCGCGTACGCGGAGTTCTGCGACCGTGTCCGGGTCGTGCGCGACCTGACGGGGCTGGAAAGCGCGGCGCACGACTTCGCCGCCGAAGCGGTCGGGCGGTAACGCCGTGAACCGCCGGGGTCGTACGCTGGACCGCATGGGAGCGCGGTATCCCACCCTGACCCCGGAACTCGACCGCCGCTGTGCGGCGACGACGCCCCGGCTGCTGAAGTTCCACGCCCCCGAGATCGTGTTCGGGGTCGGCTCGATGGTCGAGGCGGCGCACGCCGCGGTGCGCCTCGGCGCTCAGCGGCCCATGCTCGTCACCGACCCCGGCCTCATCGAGGCCGGCTGGTCCGGCGAGATGGTCACCCACCTCGCCGACATGGGCGTCCACGGTGCGCTCTGGAGCGACCTGACGCCCAACCCGAAGGACCACGAGGTCGCTGCGGGCTACCAGAAGTACGCCGAGCACGGCTGCGACGTCATCGTGGCGGTGGGCGGGGGATCGGTGATCGACGCGGCCAAAGGGGTGGCGATCCTGGCCGCCAACGGCGGCGACATCCTCGACTACGAGGGCGTCGACAAGGCGCAGATGCCGATCCCGCCGATGGTGGTGGTGCCGTCGACGTCGGGTACCGGCGCCGACGTGTCCCAGTTCTGCATCGTCACCGACACCACCCGCAACACCAAGATCACGATTCTGGGCCGCGCGCTGGTACCCGACATCACCGTCATCGACCCGCGGCTGCTGACCACGATGCCCGAATGGCTCAACGCCGCGACCGGTCTGGACGCGCTGACCCACGGCATCGAGGCGTTCGTGTCGCTGGGGCACAACCAGCTCACCGACCACCATGCGCTGCGGGCGGTCCAGATGGTGACCGACAACCTGGTGCACACCATCGAACGGCCCAAGGAGATGCCGGCGCGCGTGCTGATGGCCCAGGCCGCGCTGGAGGCCGGGCTGGCGTTCACCAACGCGATCCTCGGCGCCGCGCACGCGATGAGCCACCAGGTCGGCGGGCTGCTCGACCTGCCGCACGGCGTCATCAACGGTGTGCTGCTGCCGCACGTCATCCGCTTCAACGCCGAAGCCGACCCCGAGCCTTACAAGGTGATCGCCACCTGCCTGGGAGTGTCCGATCCTGGCGCCCCGGCCGCTGAGGCGGCTCTGGAGCTGGCCGACCGGATCGACCGGCTGGCCCGCGACGTCGGGGTGCCGCGCGGCCTGGCCGAACTCGGGGTGGGCGAGCAGGATCTGCCTCGGCTGGCCAAGACCGCGCTGCAGGACGCGTGCATGAGCACGAATCCGCGCCCCGCCGACGAGACGCAGATGCACGCCCTGTTCCGGGCGGCACTGTGAAGCGGACATCGTGACCGCCGCCGACCCCAGACCACCGGACCTGGCCCGGCTCACCGGCCTGCGTTCGGGAAAGGGGCGCTTCTATCCCGAATTCCGGGTCACCGCACAGCGATTGGACCGTGTGCTGGCCGCGCTCGACACGATCTCGCGTGCGCTGGTGCAGACCATCGAAGGGCCGGAGAACCTGGTGCGCGCGGTGGCCGAGGCCGCGCGGGCTCATTTGGACGCGGACTGGGTGCTGCTGGCGTTGGCTGACGGCGCCCTGCCCGAAGCCAGTGTGCGCCACCTGATCCTGGATTCCGGCGCAGCGGCCTACGCGTTCGAGGGACTGTCCGGAGCCAGGGATCCCGGCCCGTCGCTGCCCGACGCGGTGCTCAACCGGCTCAACGACATTCTGCGGGGACAGCTCGCGCAGTTCCGGCTGCCGGTGATCGAGAGCCGGCACGCCCACGTCCCGATCGAACTCGACGGCGAGGTGATCGGTGCGTTCGCCGCGTGGACGCCGCCGCGCCGCACCCTCGACGCCACCGACGGCATGGTGATGCGCATCCTGGCCGGGCAGACCGCGGTGGCGTTGCAGAATTCGGCGCTGTTCTCCAAGTCGGTGACGCTGCTGGCGCAGTCGGAGGCCCGCAACGCCGAGCTGCTGGCCACTCAACGCGAACTCGGTGCGGCCCAACGGCATCAGGTTCTCAACTCCGAGCGGCACCGGATCGCCCGCGAACTGCACGACAGCGTCGCGCAGACGGTGCTGTCGGCCGGAATGCAGATCGAGGTGTGCCGCAGCGAGATCGACGCCTCGGGCCGGGGCCGTGAGCTGGTCGACCGGCTCGATCTGGCCAAGGATCTGACCCGCTCGGCCACCGAGCAGCTGCGGTCGGCGATCTACGCGCTCAACCAGCCCGGGGACGCCTACCGGTCCAGCCTCACCGAGATGCTCGGACAGCTGGCGACCGTGCACATGCCCGAGGATCTGCGGGTGACCTTGCGGGTGGAGGGGGGCGTGGCCGAACTGCCGGGCGACATCGAACACGCGCTGCTGCGCATCGCCGGTGAGGCACTGTTCAACACCGCCATGCACGGCAGTGCGACCCGCGCGATCGTGCGATTGTCCTATCGTGACGACGCGGTCAGCCTGTCCATCGCCGACGACGGGACCGGGGACCCGGCGAAACTGCGGTTGATGCTGCGGATGGCCGAAGCCACCGACGTCGACGGCCGGCACCGCGGACTGGCCAACATGCGGGCCCGGGCCCGCGAACACGGCGGCACCTTCGACGTGTACCGCTCCCGCATCGGCGGGGTCCGGGTGGTGGCCCGTATCCCGCGTGTGTCAGAAAGCGTGACCTCATGAAACCCATCCGGCTCGTTCTCGTCGACGACCACGCGATCCTGCGGCAGGGCCTGCGCTCGGTTCTCGAGCGCGCCGACGACCTCATCGTGGTCGGCGAGGCGGCCTCGGAGAGCGAGGCCGAGGCCGTCGTCGGTGCCACCGCGCCGGATGTGGTGCTGCTGGATCTGAAGCTCTCGGCCGGCTCGGAGTTCGAGGGACTCACATTGTGCGCCAAGCTCTCCGCGGCCTACCCGACGCTGGGGCTGCTGGTCCTGACGACGTTCCTGGACGAGGACCTGGTGGTGCGCGCGGTGCATGCCGGAGCCCGCGGCTACGTGGTCAAGGACGTCGACACCACCGAGCTGGTCCGGGCGATCAGGGCGATCTCGGCCGGCGACAGCGCGTTCGACTCACGCAGCGCGGCTGCGGTGGTGCGGTCGTTGTCAGGCCGCGCGGAGCCGCGCGCACAGCTCACCGATCGCGAGGTCGAGGTGCTGCGGCTGCTTGCAGCGGGCTTGTCGAACAACAAGATCGGCGAGAAGCTGTACATCTCGGCGACCACGGCCAAGTTTCACGTCAGCAACATCATGCGCAAGCTGGAGGTGAGCCGGCGGGCCGAGGCCGTCTACGCCGCCAGCAAGCGGGGGCTGATCTAGCGCCCCGCGGGCGATCACAGGTCGAGAACCAGCCAGCCGCCGTGGAATTCGTGGGCCTCGGCGCGCAGCCCGGGGTGTCGGCGCGCCAGCTCGACGGCCATCCGCCACAGGCGCTCGATGTCGAAGCGCTGCACGTGTCCATAGCATTCGCGTGGCCGGTCCTCGAAGGGCACCGCGATGATCACCCGGCGCCGCGCCAGTCGCACCGCTTCGTCGACGATGGAGGCCACCATGTGGTCCGGCAGGTGTTCGATCAGATGCAGCGCTGTCACGGTGTCGGCGCTGCCGTCGGGCAGCCCTACGTCGGCGGCATCGCAGACCATCGTCGTGAGCGGGCGGTGCAACCGCGAGCTGACCTGCTTCAGCAGGCGCATCGCATTGTCATTGAGATCGGTTGCCAGCACGTCCATTCCGTGCTGCGCCATCCGCAGCGGGAAGAATCCGAAGCACGCCCCGAGGTCGATGAGGCAACCGCCCCGGACGAGGTCCGCGGCGTGGGAGTGGATCGGCGCGAACGCCGTCGAACCGGTCTCCAGTTTGGCCAGCGAGTTGCGGTAGAAGCGCAGCCACGCCGGCAAGCCGCCGTCGACAGTGGAGCGCACCACCCCGGTGAACACCAACTCGAACTCCGACTGTCCCCGCAGCGCACCGCTGTCGACGAGTTGATCGGCCAGCAGCACGGCGAGCTCGTCGGACAGTTCGGCGGGGCAGAGGTCATGGTCGACCGTGAGGAGCCTGCCGTGGCGCGCGGCGCAGAACCGCGGCGTGCAGACTGTGCCGGGGTCGAGGTGCCGACGATGCGGCCCACGCCGCCGACGGACACGGACGCCGTGGCCGCTCCACATCCCGCGTGGTGACGGGGCAAGTGGGTTCATCGTGGTGGAGTCCATGTCCGCCAACGCTATTGACCGACAGGGCGCCGGCGCGCGCCCCGAAAGGGCGCAATGCGGCACCCGCCCGGATGGGTAGGTGCCTACCCATCCGGCGAGTTCCCGTGTGCAGCGAGATGCCTTAGCGTCGACGAAGGAAGAGCAGAGGAGACCGCCCATGGCCGCCACCGGTTGGTTCGAGACCGTCGCCGAGGCGCAGCGACGCGCGCAGAAGCGGTTGCCGGCCAGTGTTTACAGTGCGCTGGTCGCCGGCTCGGAAAAGGGCGTCACCGTCGCAGATAATCTGTCGGCGTTCAGCGAGCTCGGCTTCGCTCCGCATGTCGCAGGGCTGTCGGGCAAGCGTGATCAAGCCACCACCGTGATGGGACAGGACATTTCGCTCCCGGTGCTCATCTCACCGACCGGGGTGCAGGCCGTCCATCCCGACGGTGAGGTCGCGGTGGCGCGCGCCGCCGCGGCCCGCGGCACCGCGATCGGTCTGTCCTCGTTCGCCAGCAAGCCGATCGAAGAGGTCGCTGCGGCCAATCCGCAAACGTTCTTCCAGATGTACTGGACCGGTAGCCGGGACAAGCTGGTCGGCCGGATGGAGCGGGCGCGCCGAGCCGGCGCGGTCGGCCTGATCATCACCACCGACTGGTCCTTCTCCAACGGCCGGGACTGGGGCAGTCCGGCCATACCGGAGAAGATGGACCTCAAGGCCATGCTGCGCTTCGCACCCGAGGCGGTGCGTCGGCCGCGGTGGCTCCTCGACTTCTCCAGGTCCGGACGCGTACCGGACCTCACCGCCCCGAACCTTGCCGACGGCGGCACCGCCCCGACGTTCTTCGGCGCTTACGGCGAATGGATGCAGACGCCGCTGCCCACCTGGGAGGACATCGCCTGGCTGCGGGAGCAGTGGGGCGGCCCGTTCATGCTGAAGGGGATCATGCGCGTCGACGACGCCCGGCGCGCCGTGGACGCCGGCGTCTCCGCGATCTCGGTGTCCAATCACGGCGGCAACAACCTCGACGGCACCCCGGCGCCGGTCCGTGCCCTACCGGCCATCGCCACCGCTGTGGGTGACCAGATCGAGATCGTGCTCGACGGCGGGATCCGGCGCGGCAGTGACGTCGTCAAGGCCGTCGCGCTCGGCGCCCGCGCCGTGATGATCGGCCGCGCATACCTGTGGGGCCTGGCATCGGGAGGGCAGGCCGGCGTCGAGAATGTCCTCGACATCCTGCGTGGCGGAATCGATTCGGCGCTGCTGGGTCTCGGGCTGTCCTCGATCCATGAGCTGACCCCGGCCGATCTTGTGATCCCGGACGGCTTCCGCCGGGACCTGGGCGTCTAGCCGTCTTTGTGGGCCGACAGCACGAACGCCTGCATCCGCAGCCGACCGTGCTCGTCGAGCATATCCAGCGGCGGGGGCGGCATGCCGGGAAGTTTCGGCACGTTCGTGTGGATCAGCGATGGCCGGATGTCGTCGATGACCCAGTACCGGGAAACCGCCTCGCGCAGTTCGAGTTCGGTGACCTCGTTGGGGCCACCTTCCATCTCCGCCGGGAACGCGCCCTTGGCGAAGACCAGCACGAAGAAGCCCGCCCCGGGTGCGGCGGCCCGGTGCACCGACTGCAGGTAGGCGTCGCGGGACTCGACCGGCAGAGAGTGAAACAGTGTGCTGTCCACCACCGTGGCGAACCGGCCGTCGAATCCGCTCAGCGCGGTGATGTCGGCGGCGACGAACGACGCCCGTTTCGACAACCCACGCTCGGCGGCCGCCGCGGTGGCCGCGGCGACCGCCGTCGGGCTGATGTCGATCCCGGTCACCGTGTAGCCGTCGGCGGCCAGTGCCAGGGACAGTTCCGCGTGGCCGCAACCGGCGTCGAGCACCTCGCGGCGAAACTTGCCGTCGCGCCACAGCGCGGCCAGCTCGGGCTGCGGTTCGCCGATGTTCCACGGCGGCTCACCGTCGAAGTCGGCTTCGCCCCGGTATACGCCGTCCCAGTCCATGACGTCGGCCATGTCCGCCAACCTACCCTCGCCGCGTCAGGCCGGCAGATCCCAGGTGTGCACCGGTTCGTTGGTGTGCATGCGCTCGCAGTACAACCGCAGCATCTCGGCCAGCGCGTCCGGGCGGCTCATGCCCCGGTCCTGCAGCGCGGTGACGGTACTGGATTGCCATGCCGCCCCGTTGCGTCCGGTCTTGGCGCGGCCCTCGATCACACCGAGGTAGCGGTCGCGCACGTCGGCGGCGACCTCCCACCGGCGCAGTCCTTCGTCGGCCATCGGCAGCAGCTGCCGCAGGATCAACTCGTCCGGGGTCACCTCTCCGACCCCGGGCCAGTACAGCCGAGCGTCCATCCCCTGGTGGGCGGCGGCGACGAAATTCGCCTCTGCGGCAGCGAAACTCACCTTCGTCCACAGCGGACGGTCCTCCTCGGACAACGTCCGCAGCGCCCCGTAGTAGAAGGCCGCGTTGGCCATCATGTCGAGCACCGTCGGTCCCGCGGGCAGCACCCTGTTCTCCACCCGCAGGTGCGGGCGCCCGTTCACGATGTCGTAGACGGGCCGGTTCCACCGGTAGATCGTGCCGTTGTGCAGGCGCAGCTCCGACAGCTTCGGCGTGCGGCCGGCGGCCAGTTCGGCGACCGGGTCCTCGTCGGAGAGTTCGGGCAGCAGCGACGGGAAGTAGCGCACGTTCTCCTCGAACAGGTCGAAGATCGACGTGATCCAGCGTTCCCCGAACCAGACGCGAGGTCGCACCCCCTGGGTCTTGAGTTCGTCGGGGCGGGTGTCGGTGGCCTGGGTGAACAGCTCGATGCGGGTCTCTGCCCACAGGTGGTGGCCGAAGAAGAACGGCGAGTTCGCGCCCAGCGCGAGCTGGGGGCCGGCCAGCACCTGCGCGGCGTTCCAGTTGGCGGCGAAGTCGGCGGGCGACACCTGCAGGTGCAATTGCATGCTGGTGCAGGCGGATTCCGGGGCGATGGTGGCGGTCTGCAGGCTCAGCCGCTCCGGGCCGGCGATGTCGATCATGATGTCTTCGCCGCGCGCGGTGAAGATCGAGTCGTTGAGCGCCTGGTAGCGGGTGGACTCGCTCATCCAGCTTCCCGACAGATGCTCCGGCATCAGCGTCGGCAGGATGCCGATCATCACGATGTGCGAACCGTCGGTGTTGGCCTTGGATTCCGCGGCGTTCAGGCTGGCGCGCACGTCGGCTTCGAGGTCGAGGGCCGCGCGGCCCGGAAGCCGGCGCGGGGGCACGTTGAACTCGATGTTGTAGGCGCCCAGTTCAGTCTGATACGCGGGATCGGCGATCGCCTCGAGCACTTCGGAGTTGTTCATCGCGGGTTGATATGCGGAGTCGACCAGGTTGCATTCGATCTCCATACCCGTCAGCGGCTTCTCGAAGTCGAAGCTGGACTGAGCCAGCATCGTCTCGAAAACGTCGAGGCACAGCTGCACCTTGCGGCGGTACTCGCGGCGGTGCGCGCGACTGAACTCCGTCTGCTTCAGTTCCTCGCCCACGGACCCAAGACTATCGGCGCCACGCCACCGCGACCTGAGGACTGAGCAACCCGCCACGCAACTCCAGGTGCACCGGCGGGTCGGCGCAGGCGGCCAGCGCGCGCAGCGCCGACGGACTGTAGGCGCGCAACGAGCTGATCACCCCGTCGTGCACGAACGGCACCAGCGGCGCCCACGGCAGCATCGTCGCCAACCGCAGCAGATGCAGCGGCGCCGGCGGGCGAGGCAGATCGATGATGAGCAGCTTGTGCGCCGCGCGGGTGCCCTCGGCGATCACCCGGGCCGCGGCCTTCGGCGGCAGATGGTGGAACGACAACGCGAACACCGCCAGGTCGAACTTGCCGTCGGCCGCGTCCAGCGCCGTCGCGTCCATCTGCCGGACCGTCGCCCGCGGATGGGCCCCGAGGTCCCCGGCCGCGATCGCCGCGACGGACGCCGGCTCGACGTCGGTCACGGTGAGCCGGGCCGTGGGGTGCCACTCCAGCAGCTTGCGGGACAGCCCGCCGTGCCCTGCGCCGAGCTCCAGAATTGCGGGGTCGGCCACGTCGGCGACCTCGTCGAGCGCCAGCTTCGCGAACTTGTCGTGGTTGCCGAACAGCTCCCCGGTCCAGTCCAGGGCCCGGATCACGCTGCGCTTGGTCCGCTCGAGCCCAGCATCTCCGGCTGAGTCCCGGTCCAGGTATTCGCGACGGTCGGTTTCCAGCAGGCGGTCCAGGCAGGACGCATCCGGCCCACCGCGCGGCATGGAGCCGATGTCTGCCGCCGATTGCACGGCCCGTGTGTTCACGTAGTCCATCATGGACGAATGGCCGACTTCGTCGCTGCAATCGACCAGGGCACCACCAGCACCCGCTGCATGATCTTCGACCATGACGGCGCCGAGGTGGGCCGTCACCAGCTCGAACACGAACAGATCCTGCCCAGGGCGGGCTGGGTCGAGCACAATCCCGTCGAGATCTGGGAGCGCACCGGCTCCGTGCTGGCGACGGCGCTGAACAAGACCAAGCTCGCCACCACCGACCTGGTGGCGCTGGGCATCACCAACCAGCGCGAGACGTCGCTGGTGTGGAACCGGCACACCGGCCGGCCGTACTACAACGCGATCGTCTGGCAGGACACCCGCACCGACCGGATCGCGTCCGCACTCGACCGTGACGGTCGCGGTGACGTGATCCGGCAGAAGGCCGGGTTGCCACCGGCCACCTATTTCTCCGGCGGCAAGCTGCAGTGGCTGCTGGAGAACGTCGACGGTCTGCGCGCCGACGCCGAGAAGGGTGACGCGCTCTTCGGCACCACCGACACCTGGGTGCTGTGGAATCTGACCGGCGGGCATCGCGGCGGGGTGCACGTCACCGACGTCACGAACGCCAGCCGCACCATGCTGATGAATCTGGAGACCCTGGACTGGGACGACGAACTGCTCGGGTTCTTCGGGATCCCGCGCCAGATGCTGCCCGAGATCCGGCCGTCGTCGTCTCCGCAGCCATACGGGGTCACCGTCGAGACAGGGCCCGCCGACGGCGAAATCCCGGTCACCGGGATCCTCGGCGATCAGCAGGCCGCCATGGTGGGGCAGGTCTGCCTGTCCGTCGGAGAGGCGAAAAACACTTACGGCACAGGCAATTTCCTGCTGCTCAACACCGGCGAGGACATCGTGCGGTCGAAGAACGGACTGCTGACCACGGTGTGTTACCAGTTCGGTGACGCGAAACCCGTTTACGCCCTTGAGGGTTCGATTGCGGTGACGGGCTCGGCGGTGCAGTGGCTGCGCGACCAGCTGGGCATCATCAGCGGCGCGTCACAGAGCGAGGCGCTGGCCCGTCAGGTCGAGGACAACGGCGGGGTGTACTTCGTGCCGGCGTTCTCCGGCCTGTTCGCCCCGTACTGGCGCTCGGATGCGCGCGGGGCGATCGTCGGACTGTCCCGGTTCAACACCAACGCCCACGTGGCGCGGGCGACGTTGGAGGCGATCTGTTACCAGAGCCGCGACGTCGTCGATGCGATGGCCGCCGATTCCGGTGTGCGCCTTGAGGTGCTGAAGGTCGACGGCGGCATCACCGCCAACGACCTGTGTATGCAGATCCAGGCCGACGTGCTCGGCGTCGACGTCGTCAAGCCCGTCGTCGCCGAGACCACTGCGCTCGGCGCCGCGTACGCTGCGGGACTGGCCACCGGATTCTGGGACGGCCCGGACGATCTGCGCGCCAACTGGCAGGAGGGCAAACGCTGGTCACCCGACTGGTCGGACGAACAGCGCGAAGACGGCTACACGGGTTGGCGCAAAGCCGTGCAGCGCACCCTGGACTGGGTCGACGTCGACTGATCACCGGTGACGTCGGTCAACGTCGGCGTGGCCGCGAATGTGGGTGTTATGTACGAATTTCAGCGATCTGGCGTGCATAAGGCCCACATACGTGGCGGCTTTGGCTGCGACCGTGCCAACCTTGGCGAGCTTGTTCCTACTGGCCCGCCGCGACCAGTTCCCGCAACTGCATGGTGGGGTTCTCCCGCTGCACCGTCTCCAACCGCCACCTCGTGGAGAACACCACGAGCATGACGCCGTCGGTGCGGGTGAAGACCTCCACCGCGGCCATCTTGCCCAGCGCTTCGGCGTCCTCGGGTTCGCAGATGCGGGCCACCGTATAGGGCAGGGCTTCGAGTGCGATCGGGGCGCTGAACTCCGACGCCATCCGGTGGGCGGCCACCTCGAACTGCATCGGCCCGACGGCCGCCAGAACGGGTGCCTGGTCGCCGCGCCGGTCCGAGCGCAGCACCTGGACGACGCCTTCCTGGTCGAGCTGCTCGATGCCTTTGCGGAACTGCTTGTGCTTGCTCGGGTCGGTGCCCCGCGCGACGGAGAAGTGTTCAGGCGAAAAGCTCGGGATCGGAGGGTATTGCACCGCGACGTCCTGGTAGAGCGTGTCACCCGGCCGCAGCGCGGCGGCGTTGGCCAGCCCGATCACGTCACCCGGCCACGCGGTGTCGAGAGTCGACCGCTCCCGGCCGAAGACCGACTGGGCGTACTTGGTCACGAACGGCTTGCCGGTGGACGCGTGGGTCAGGACGTCGCCGCGTTCGAACGTGCCCGAGCACACCCGGGCATAGGCGATGCGGTCGCGGTGCGCGGAATCCATGCCCGCCTGCACCTTGAACACGAACGCGCTGAACGGCGCCGCCGCGTCGCGCCGGTTGCCGTCGACGTCGAGCTGCCCGCTCGGCGGCGGCGCCAGCTGGGCGAGCACGTCGAGAAGCTGGTTCACTCCGAAATTCAGTGCCGCGGAAGTGAACAGCACCGGTGTCGAGGTGCAGTCGAGGAACGTCTCTGGATCGAAGTCGGCGCCGTCGGCGCTCAACAGCTCCGACTCCTCGACCGCGGTGTCCCAGTCCACCCCGGCCGCGTCATGCGCCTTCGACGGGTCGATGTGCTCCTCGGGGGCGGCGGTCGCGCCACCGGCGGTGCGGGTGAAGCGGATGAACTTCCCGGTGCGGCGGTCGAGTACGCCCTTGAAATCGCCGGCGATGCCGACCGGCCACGTCAGTGGTGTCGGCCGCAACCCGATCTCCGACTGGATCTCGTCCATCAGCTCCAGCGCATGGCGGCCCGGACGGTCCCACTTGTTGACCACGGTGATGATCGGGATCCGGCGGTGCCGGCACACCTGGAAGAGCTTGAGCGTCTGCGGTTCCAGGCCCTTGGCCGCGTCGATCAGCATTACCGCCGAGTCGACAGCGGTCAGCACCCGGTAGGTGTCCTCGGAGAAATCCGCGTGGCCGGGGGTGTCGAGCAGGTTGATGACGCAGGTGTCGCCGGCGTGCGTGATGTAGGGGAACTGCAGCGCCGTCGAAGTGATCGAGATGCCGCGCGCCTTCTCCATCTCCATCCAGTCGGACACGGTGGCGCGGCGGCCGGCCTTGCCGTGAATGGCGCCGGCCTCGGTGATGGCCTTGGCGTGCAGCACCAGGGCTTCGGTCAACGTGGACTTGCCGGCGTCCGGGTGGCTGATGACTGCGAAGGTTCGGCGGCGTCGGGCCTCGGTTGAGACGCGGTCGGATCGAGGGCCGGCCGCCGTCGCCGCCTCGGTGGAGTTCGTCATTATGCCGCCGATTTTATGGACCGCGGCCGAGAAACCGTAATCGCGCCCGATCCGCCCGGATCAGTCCTCGCCGAGAATGTGGTAGATCTCGCGGCGCGCGTTGTTCACGATGTCGACGATGCGCTGCTGCTGCTCGGGGGTGGCCGCGTGCGCGGACTGGGCGACCGCGCCCATCAGCTGCCCAACGGCGTTGCGGAGGCTCACCGCTCCGGGGTCGGCCTCACCTGCGATCTCGTCCCACGGCGCGGTCTCGATCTTCTCGGCCGCGGCGCGACCGTCGTCGGTCAGCTCGAAGAGCTTCTTGCTGCCCTCGGTCTCGGTGGCAGTGAGCAGACCTTCGTCGACGAGCAGCTGCAGGGTCGGGTAGATCGAGCCGGGACTGGGCTTCCACAGTTGCTGGCTGCGCTCGTGGATCTCCTGGATCATCTCGTAGCCGTGCATCGGGCGGTCGATCAATAGTTTGAGGATCGCCGCGCGCACGTCACCGCGCCGCCCTCGGCCGCCGCGGGGTCCGCCGCGCCGTGCACCGGGGCCGCCCGGCCCGAAACCGAAGCCGGGGCCGAAACCGGGACCGAAACCGCCGGGGCCGAAACCGCCGGGGCCGAAGCCCGCGTCGCCGCGATGCTCACGGACGTGCTCGCGGAATTCGCGCCGGGACGCGCGACGACGTCCGTGCAGGACGCGGGGATCGACCGGGCCGAATCCGAAACCGCGGCCCTCGAACGGGCTGCCAGGCGGGGTGAAAGGGGTGTTCATGGGGTGCTCATTTCTGTCGAACGAAGCACTGATTGCGCTTCCGATACGTTGACGATATATCGGAAACTATCGCGATGCAACGACGATGTGATCAGTCTGGCAGCCGGTCCTCCACCGACTTGGCCCATGCGGCCTGCATCGCATGCAGCCGCAGGCCGTAGTCCAGCGCCGCCAACCCGAAGAACGCCCCGTCGGTCTGTCCTGCCGTCAGCGAGTCGCGCAGCGCCGTCAGCCGCCGGATCTCGGCCTCGGCGTGCTCGGCCATGGCGTGCAGATGGGCGCGCGCCTGCTCCGGCGGAATCAGGCCGAGCAGGAAGACCCGCAACAGAGCCGCGCTGCGGAACGGCGGATCGTCCTGGGGGCTGGTGACCCAGCGCTGCAGCTCGGCGCGTCCGGCATCGGTGATCTGGTACTCCTTGCGGCCGCGCGGGCCCACGGCGCACACCTCGATCAACCCTGCGGCCGCAAGCTTGTTGAGCTCGGAGTACAGCTGGCTCTGGGTGGCGGGCCACACGTTGGCCATCGAGTTCTCGAACTGCTTGAGCAGGTCGTAACCGCTGGCCGGGCCCTCGGCCAACAGGCCGAGGGCGGCTATCCGAAGGCTCATGGCGGCATAGTACGGCCCCGATATTCCAGAAGTGGACTATCGGGGCCGTGCCGGGCGGGCAGTCAGGCCACGGCTTCGGCCGCGGTGTCGGCGACAGCATCCCGCAGCGGCGACATCCGCCACGGCCCACGGGTGGCCAGCAGGTAGTACAGGGCGAACCCGACGCCACACCCGATGAACCAGCTGTACTGCGCCGCCGCGGACATGCCGGTGACCGATCCCCCGAGCAGCACCGGAATCACCGCGAGCGTCGCACCGACGAGCGTCGCCGCGACCGCGACCGGGTTGTAGCCCTTGGCGTACCAGTAGTTGGCCTTCGGGCTCATCGTGAACATGTCATCGACCACGATCTTCTGCTTGCGCACCAGGTAGTAGTCGGCGATCAGCACACCGAACAGCGGCCCGATGAACGCGCCGAGGGTCTCCAGCGTGTAGTGGATGACCTCCGGGTTGCTGTACAGGTTCCACGGCGTGATCAGCACCGAGCCGACCGCGGCGATCATGCCGCCCATCCGCCAGCTGATCCGCTGCGGGCTGACGTTGGAGAAGTCGAACGCCGGCGAGATGAAGTTCGCGACGATGTTGATGCCGATGGTGGCGATGCTGAATGTCAACGCGCCCAGGATGATCGCCATCGTGTTGTCGATGCGGGCCACCGTTTCGACGGGATCGGTAAGCAGCTCGCCGAACACCGGGACCGTCGCGGCGGCGGTCATCACCACCAGCAGCGAGAAGACCAGGAAGTTGACCGGCAGGCCGAGGAAGTTCCCCTTCTTGACCGCCTCGAACGACTTGCCGTACCGGGAGAAGTCGCCGAAGTTCAGCATCGGGCCCGAGAAGTACGAGACGACCAATGCGATCGCACCCAGCATGACCGCCAGCGTGCTGCCGTTCTTCTCGCCGCCGAGGGTGAGGCTGACATGCCAGCCGGAGCGGTACAGCAGGTAACCGCAGAGGATGAACATCACGACGTAGACGGCCGGTCCGCAGAAGTCGATGAACTTGCGGATCGACTCCATGCCGCGCCAGAACACGCATGCCTGCAGGACCCACAGCAGCAGGAAGCTGCCCCAGCCGAGCAGGGAAAGCCCGGCAAAGCCGTAGTTCTCAACCTCGGCGTAGGGCATCAGTCCGGGAAACAGCTTGAGCAGCACCACATCCAGCGCCGCTGAGGCCAGGTAGGTCTGAATGCCATACCAGGCCACCGCGATCAGGCCGCGGATGATCGCCGGGATGTTGGCGCCCAGCACGCCGAACGAGCTGCGGCACACCACCGGGTAGGGCACGCCGGCCCGCTGGCTGGGTTTGGCCACCAGATTGCAGAAAATGTTGACGATCACGATGCCCACGAGCAGCGCGATCAGCACCTGCCAGCTGGCCAGGCCGAGCGCGAACAGGCTGCCCGCGGTGACGTACCCGCCGACGCTGTGCACGTCCGACATCCAGAACGCGAAGATGTTGTAGGACGTCCAGCGCTGCTTGGCCAGCGGCGCCAGATCCTCGTTGGTCAGCCGCGGGTCGTAGCCGGCCTTGATGAGGCCTGCGCCGACGGGATGCCCGGAGGCTTCGACCATGTCGTCGGCGTCGACTCGGGCGCCCGGAGGCAGGTCTCGGATGTCTGTCATGGGATCAGCTCCCTGCTCGAAGGCGAAGAACGTCGATGCACGGAAGCTAGTTTCGGTGTGTTTCTCCACCGTTGCGCCGAGAATATATTTCGCCGGCTCGCCGCTCAGGCGCCGTCGATCACCAGTCCGGTGTCGGCGGGCAGCGAGGCCACCACCCCGTTGAGGCGCTTGTTGTGCGTCGCCGCGGCGGCCAGCAGCGCGTCGGGATCCCGGTCCAGGAACGCGTCGAGCATCACGCGGTGGTCCTCGTGCAGCATCGTGCGCTGGTCGCGGCCGACGTGCACCATCAGCTGCACGGGTTCGGTGATGTTCCAGGCGTTTTCGAGCATGCGCACCAGCCGCAGCATGCAGGACGGACGACTGAGCGCCATGTGGAACTGCCTGCTGTAGCGGTGGTAGGCCTGGGCGTCGTCGAACTTCAGTGCCTGTGCCATGTTTTCGTGTGTCTCGGTCAGGTGGGCGCGGTCGGCGGCGGTGGCCCTGTGCACGGCGGCGGCCATCGCGGCCGACTCGAGGGTCTCGCGCACGAGGTACATCTCGGCGAGTTCGCTGACCGTCAGCTGCGCGACGGCGTAGCCGGCGTTCGGCCGGTGCTGCACCAGTCCTTCCCCGGTCAGGGTTTTGAGGCTTTCCCGGACCGGGATGTGGCTGACTCCGAACAGGTCGGCGACCTCGCCCACCGGGATCGGGGTGCCGGGCGGCACCGCGCCGTCGAGGATCACCCGGCGCAGTTCGTCGACGATGTTCGGCGCCGGCGTGCCGGCGCGGCCCACGACCGCCTTGAACAGCGCCGCGGAGTGTCGGCGATCGGGCATCCTGTGATCCTCCTCCGCATACGGCGGGTTCGCGACACAAACACATTCCACTATTGACAGGTCATTAGTGGGGTGTCAGTGTGGAGTGACCGTGACAGGAGGTTGCGCCCCATGACCGAGACCACCTCGAAGCCCACTCCGGTCGACGCCGACGAGATCTTCAAGGTCGGCAACTACGCGCCGATTCCCGACGAGCTGACCGCGTTCGACCTGCCGGTGGAGGGCGCGATTCCCGCCGAGCTGGAAGGCTGGTACCTGCGCAACGGCCCCAACCCACGGCAGGCGACCGGGCACTGGTTCACCGGCGACGGCATGATCCACGGCGTCCGCATCGAGAACGGCCGCGCCGCCTGGTACCGCAACCGCTGGGTGCGCACGGACAGCTTCATCGACCCGTTCCCGCTGTACAACTCCGACGGCACCCGCAACCTGCGCGCCAGCGTCGCCAACACCCACGTGGTCAATCACGCCGGCAGGACCCTGGCACTGGTCGAATCATCTCTGCCGTATGAGATCACCGACGACCTGGAGACTGTAGGGGCCTTTGACTTCGGCGGCAGGCTGGCGGACTCGATGACCGCGCATCCGAAGATCTGCCCGACCACCGGTGAACTTCACTTCTTCGGCTACGGCAACATCTTCACCCCCCACGTCACCTACCACCGCGCAGATGCCAACGGCGAGTTGGTGATCGACCGTCCGCTCGACGTGCCCGCGTTGACGATGATGCACGACTTCGCGCTGACGGCGAACTACGTGGTGTTCATGGACCTGCCGATCGTGTTCAACATCGACATCGCGGTCGGTGGCGGCCGGGACATGCCCTACCGCTGGGACGACACCTACGGCGCCCGGTTCGGGGTGCTGCGCCGCGACGACCCGTTCGGCGAGGTGCGCTGGTTCGACATCGACCCCTGCTACGTCTTCCACGTCGCCAACGCACACGATGACGGCCGGACGCTTGTGGTGCAGGGCGTTCGCTATCCCGAATTATGGCGTGGCAACGGTGGATTCGACGCCGACGGGGTGATGTGGACCTGGACGATCGACCTGACGACCGGGGCGGTGCACGAAAGCCAGCTCGACGACCGGGTGGTCGAGTTCCCGCGGATCGACGACCGGCTGGCCACGCTGCCGGCCCGGTATGCGGTCTCGGTCGGCGAGGCCAGCCTGATCCGCCACGATCTGGTCACCGGCTCGGCCGTCGAGCACCGGTTCGGCACCGAGACTTCGCCGGGTGGACCGGGAGAAGCGGTCTTCGTGCCGTCGACGTCCGGGCCTGCAGACGAGAGCAGCGGCTGGTATCTGGGTTACGTGTACGACCCTGCACGCGACGGCAGCGATCTGGTGATCATCGACGCCTCGGACTTCTCCGGCGCACCGGTGGCGAGGATCAAACTCCCGCAGCGAGTTCCGTATGGCTTCCACGGGAACTGGATCGCCGGGTAGCCCTCACGACGGCTTCTGCTCGATTGCCGTCTACGACGGCGGTGCGAACCCGTTGCCCGCAGGGGGCTGCGGTGCCGGTGCACTCGGCGGGGGCGGGGCGGTCCAGGGGGGCGTCGGTGCCGGCGCCTGCTGCATGCGACCCAGTTCGCGGCGGTGCCGCTCGGCAAGGACGGCGGCCAGTACCATCGCCGGCGGGGTGCCCGGTGGTGGCGGCGGCGAGATCTGTGCGGCGACATCAGTGGCGATCCGGTAGGCCATCTGGTCGCGCACCTGTGGATCCAACTGTGCTGCGCGAGAAAGGAACTGGCGTGCCATCTCGGTCTGTGCCGGGTTCAGGCCCGACAGCTGCAGCGTGGTGGCCCACCAGGCCAGCTGCGGCGGCATCGCCGGTGGCGGGGCCTGGCGGGGCGCACGCTCGCTGATGACCACGGTGCCGGCGAAGATGTCGCCGATGCGCTTGCCTTTGGGCGACAGCATGCTGCACAGCACGGCGGGGCCGCCGGTGAGCATCCACAGTTCGATCGACCCGGCCAGCGCACGGAACAGCGCCTGACGGAAGCGCTCCGGACTGCCGTCCTCGGACACCACGCGCAGCCCCAGCGCCATCTTGCCCAGCGTCTTGCCGCGGGTGGCGGTCTCGAAGATCGTCGGATAACCGACCAGCGCCAGCACGGTGAAGATGATCAGCACCGCACCCGAGAACGCCGAATCGAACTGCGACAGCGTCACCGCCCACAGGATCACACCGAGCACGTACACGACGAAGACGACGACGACGTCGATCAGCGCCGACAGCGCGCGGACCGGCAGCTGGGCGATCTGCACGTCGAGGACGACGGCGTCACCGGTCACCACGGGCTGTTGCTGGCCAACCATAATCAGCCACGCTACTAAAATCCCTGGAGTGGATGTCGATGCGTTTGTCCTGGCGAACCGGCCGACGTGGGAGCGCCTCGAACATCTGGTGAAAAAGCGCCGCACACTCACCGGTGCAGAGGTCGACGAGCTGGTCGACCTGTACCAGCGGGTGTCGACCCACCTGTCGATCGTGCGCTCGGCGTCCTCGGATGCGGTGCTGATCGGCAAACTCTCCGGCCTAGTCGCCCGGGCGCGGGCGGTGGTCACCGGCGCTCACGCGCCGCTGTGGCGCGAGTTCGTCCGGTTCTGGACGGTGTCCTTCCCCGTCGTCGTCTACCGGTCGTGGCGGTGGTGGGTGGCCTCGGGGGTGGTGTTCTACGCGGTCGCGGCCGTGATCGCGGTGTGGGTGGCGCACTCGCCGGAGGTGCAGGCCTCGATCGGCACGCCCGGCGAGATCGAGCAGCTGGTCAACCACGAGTTCGCGAACTATTACAGCGAGCACCCGGCCGGGTCGTTCGCGCTGCAGGTGTGGGTGAACAACGCGTGGGTGACCGCCCAGTGCATCGGCATGTCGGTGCTGCTGGGAATCCCGATTCCGTACATCCTGTTCCAGAACTCGGCGAACCTCGGGGTCAACGCCGGACTGATGTTTCAGGCAGGCAAGGGTGACGTCTTCCTCGGCCTGATCACCCCGCACGGACTCATCGAGCTGACCGCGGTGTTCGTCGCGGCCGGGGTCGGTATGCGGCTGGGCTGGTCGGTGATCTCGCCGGGGGACCGTCCCCGCGGGCAGGTGCTGGCCGAACAAGGCCGCGCCGTGGTCGCCGTCGCGATCGGCCTGGCGGTGGTGCTGATGCTCGCCGGCGCGATCGAGGGATTCGTGACGCCGTCGTCGCTGCCGACGTTCGAGCGGGTCGCGATCGGGGTGGCCGCGGTGGTGGGCTTCTTCGGCTATGTGTTCCACTTCGGCCGCAAGGCCGCGCTGGCCGGCGAGACCGGCGATATCGAGGATGTGCCGGACGTGGTGCCGACCAGCTGAGCGTTCCGGGTTTCGGCGAGCAGACAGAAACTCGCACGAATCTGGGGTCAACCGTGCGAGTTTGCGCCTGCTCGCGGTCCACAGTCGCGGTCTCAGCTGGCCGCGGCAGCTCGCCATAGGTGCTCCCGAATCCGTTCAGCCATCCGCTCCGGATGGAAGCGAACGTCGGTGACGGTGATGGGAATGACCGTCCAACGCGCGTGCTGGATGCCCGCGAATCGCGCCTTGTCCCTCAGCATCGCGTCACGGCCGGCGTGCCAGTCGACGCTCTCGTACTCGGCCGCAACCTGGTAATCGGGCCAGGCGAAGTCCACGCGCCAGCTTTCCCACCGGCCGTGAATCAGATACTGAAGTTCGGGGCGGGGCACGTCGTGCTCGTGCATTGCCAGTCTTGCCTCGCTCTCCATCGGAGATTCGGCGCGGTCGTCGGCGAGGGGGAGAAGTTCACGTACGGCCACGATGCCCCGCCGACCGCGCTGCTCCGCGATCGCCTCACCGAGATCGGTCGGCGTGCACGACCCGGCGTGCAGGGCCGCGTCGAGCGTCGCGAGCGCGCGAGGCCGCCGCAAGGTGCGCGCGATCTCGACTGCGGTCCATGCGGGTGATGTCGCCAACCGGCCATTCACACGCTGCAGTGGCGCACCGAGGCGCTGGTGCACCACTAGACCCGGGGCGGGACGAATCCGGCGGCCGGGGTCGAGGATGTGCACCGCGGCAGTGCCCTCGGTGTCGAATCCGTACAGTGCGGCTGCAGTGCCCATACAGGCGACCGCGGGCAGGCCGAGGTATTTGTCCAGGGACACCAGCCTGCCGAAGCGATCAGGCTCGGCAGGTGCGTAGACCCCGTGCCATACGCGGATCAAGGTGCCGCGCCGCACCTGTACGTCGAGCTGCTGCCGGGTGAGCACCTGCAGCAGCGCCGCCGTCGTCGCATACCCGCCACCGGTCAGGAAGAGTTGTCGAACGGCATCCTGCACCCCCGAATCCTCATACCGTGCAGCCACCGGGCAGGCGACTCACCTGCGTCGCTGTGGATGAAACTCGGATTGTGGACGGGGATATTCCGTCGAGCAGACACAAACTCGCACTGAAAGGGTCGAATCCGTGCGAGTTTGTGTCTGCTCGCGGTGAGAACCGGGCAGGGGGCTACAGGCGGCCGGCGGCCTTCATCGCCAGGTAGTGGTCGGCCAGCTCCGGCGCGAGGTCCTCCGGCGGCGCGTCGACCACCTCCACGCCCATCCCGCGCAGCCGGGAGGCCACCGCGCGGCGGTCGTTGCGGGACCGTTCGGCAGCGGCGGCGTCGTACACCTCGACCGCGTCGGCCCGCCCCGCGGCGAGCCTGTCCACCCGCGGGTCGGCCACCGCGGCGACGATCACGCGGTGCCTGGCGGTCAGTTGCGGGAGCACGCTCAGCAGGCCCTCGTCGATCGCTGACGCGTTGAGGTCGGTCAGCAGCACCACCAGCGCCTGGCGCCGCACCCGGCGCTGCACCGCAGAGACCATCGCGCGCGCGTCGGATTCCACGAGCGCGGGTTCCAGCGGCGCCATCGCGGCGACCAGCTGGGCCAGCAGGTCGGTGCGGGACGCATTGACCACGGCCGCGCGGGTCTCGCGGTCATGCGCCAGGAAGTCGACGTGATCGCCCGCACGCGCGGCCAGCGCGGCCAGCAACAGCGCGGCGTCCATGGACCAATCCAGGCGGGGCCAGCCCGTGGCGGGGTCTGATCCGGTGGGGTCCACCCCGACCCGGCCCGCCGACGTGCGTCCGGTGTCGAGCACGATCAGCACCCGCCGGTCGCGTTCGGGTCGCCAGGTGCGCACCACGACGTCGGCGCGCCGGGCGGTGGCCCGCCAGTCGATCGAACGCACGTCGTCGCCGACCACGTACTCCCGCAGCGAGTCGAATTCGGTGCCCTGGCCGCGGATCAGCGCCGGCGTCATGCCCTCCAGCTCCCGCAGCCGGGCCAGCCGCGACGGCAGATGCTTGCGGGACAGGAACGGAGGCAGGATGCGGATCCGCCACGGCACCCGATGCGAACCTTGGCGGCCGGCCAGCCCGAGCGGGCCGATCGACCGGGCGGTCACCAGCGCCGACACCTGGTCCCCGCGACGGACCGGCCGTAACTCCGATCGCAGCGTGACCCGTTGCCCGGCAGCGATGTTCACCGGCTGCACTCGCGGTTCGGCCCGCGCGCTGGGAGCCCACGCGTCGCGGATCACGCCGCGGAACCGCGCGCGGCCGGTGTTGCGCACCGTCAACTCCGCGGTCACCGGCTGACCGAGCCGCGCCGACGTCGGACCCCCGCGGCTCAGTTCGAGTGCGCGGGGACTGCCCGCGAGCACCGCGTCGAGCACCACCGCGGCCGCGAGCAGCGCCGCCAGAACCGCGAAAGTCGCTGCGGGGTAGGGCGACAGCACAACCGGGAGCGCGCACAACAGCGCGATCAGCCCGACGCGACCGGTGAGAACCACGAAACGCCGGCTATCTCGGCACAGGCACCGCGGACAGGATGCCCTCGATCACCCCGTCGGCGGTGGCGCCTTCGAGCTCGGCTTCGGGCCGCAGCGCCACCCGGTGCCGCAGGGTGGGCCGGGCCATCGCCTTGACATCGTCGGGGGTGACATAGCCGCGGCCCGACAGCCACGCCCACGACCTCGCGGTGGACAGCAGCGCCGTCGCGCCACGCGGAGACACGCCCAACTGCAGCGACGGGGAATTCCTTGTGGCGCCGACGATGTCGACGATGTATCCGAGCACCTCGTCGGCGACGAGCACCTGACGGACCGCGTCGCGGCCCGCGGCCAGTTCGGCGGGTCCGGCGACCGGCCTCACGAACGACAGATCGCGGGGGTCGAATCCGTGGGCGTGCCGGTTCAGGATCGCGATCTCCTGATCCCGCGGCGGCAGTGGCACATTCAGCTTCAGCAGGAAACGGTCCAGCTGCGCCTCCGGCAGCTGGTAGGTGCCCTCGTACTCGATCGGGTTCTGGGTGGCGGCGACGATGAACGGGTCGGGCAGGGCCCGTGGCTTCCCGTCCACGCTGACCTGACGTTCCTCCATCGCCTCCAGCAGCGCGGCCTGCGTCTTGGGCGGGGTGCGGTTGATCTCGTCGGCCAGCATCAGATTCGTGAACACGGGCCCGGCCCGGAACTCGAACTCGGCGGTGCGTGCGTCGTACACCAGCGATCCCGTCACGTCGCCCGGCATCAGGTCGGGGGTGAACTGCACCCGCTTGAAGTCCAGCTGCAGCGCCGCGGCCAGCGTGCGCACCAGCAGTGTCTTGGCGACACCGGGAACACCCTCGAGCAGCACGTGCCCCCGGCACAGCAGCGCGATCACCAGGCCACTGACGACGGCGTCCTGCCCGACCACCACCTTGCCGATCTCGCTGCGCAGAGCCATCAGCGCATTGCGGGCACCCTCGTGCTGGGTGGGCTGTGTCACGACTGTGCGACCTGCCTTTCGATGTCGTCGAGTGCGCGAACGAGGTTGACCAGTTCGGCGTCGGTGGCCGGCGCCGGCCCGTACAGAATATGGGCGACCGATGCCGAATCCAGCCCGCACCGGGCGGCGACGGCCAGGCTGAGGTCGTGCGGTGCCGCCGCCGCGGTGAGGCCGAGTCGGGGCAGCATGCGCTGGCGCGCCGCCGTGCGCAGCGACTCGGCGGCGACGTCGCGGGTGCGGCGGGACCGGTACAGCCGGCCGCGGCCCTCGACGGTCTCGGAGGCCCGCACCACCACCGGCAACTGCTCGGCGACCAGCGGTCCGACACGGCGCCCCTTCCACCAGGCCAGCAGCGCGACCGCCACGATCAGCTGAAGCACCAGCCAATCGACCTGTGGCGGAATGAGATCGGTGAGCGAGGCAGCGCCGTCGGAGTCGTCGCCCTCACTGCTTTGCGGCGCGTACCAGATCATCCGCGGGTGGGATCCGGTCAAGTTCATGGCCAGCGCCGCGTTGCCCTCTTCGGCCAGTCCGCCGTTCATCACGAACTGGTCGCTGCCGACCGCCGTGACGGTGCGGCCCTCCTTGCTGTAGCGGGCCAACACGCCGTCGTAGCAGCGGGTCACCGGCAGCGAGCCCTCGGCCTCGAACGTCTCGGCGATGCCGAATTGCACGGCGCCGGCGCGGGTGGCCTCGCGCAGGTCGCAATCCGGAGAGCGACCGCCGAACTCCGTGCTTTCGGCCTTGCCCAACTCGGGAGCCAGTGCCTCGCGGGTCTTGCCGAGAGGCGCGATGAGCAGCCGGTCGCCCGGCACCTCGGAGAGACGGCGCAGCTGTTCGTCGTCGAACAGGTGGTAGGTCTGCGCGGCGACCACCAGGGTGTCGGCGCGTGCCTCGCGTTCGACGTCGGCGACCGAGGCGGCCTCCACGACGGTGATGCCGCGCTCACGCAGCAGGGTGATCAGCGCGTGCACACCGTCGGCGGAGGTGGACGCCGGGTCGAGGTGCCCACCGGGGCGCGGCGCGGTCAGCCAGGTCGTCAGCGCGGCGACGCCGACGATCGCGGCCAGCCCCAGCAGCACCCAGCGCAGCACCGACCACCGCTGGGTGAAGGTGGACCCGACTGCGGTGCTCATCGCACCTCGGCCCACGGCTGGTGGGTCAATTCGCTCTGGGCGGCAACCGCACTCGGCATCCGGCTGCCCAGCCGGTCGTCGAGCGCCGCGATGGTCCGGTATTGCGGCTCGCTGCTGGGTCGCTCACCGTAGGTGACGTCGTTGAAAATCTCTGCGGCGGTGAAGAGTTCACCGGCCAACGCGGGCAGCGCGCGGCCGGCGGCGCCGGCGAGTTCGGTGGCGGTGCGGCCCGGCACCGGATCCAGGACGCCGTCCTCCTCCAGCCGGCGGGCCAGCGCGCGGACCCGATGCCTGATGGCGGGCCCCCAATCACCCTCGGCCGCATACCGTTCGGCGGTGGCGCGGTGCTCGGCAGCGCTGAGCACCCGATCCCCGAACAGCGGCGGCGCGGCGCTGCGGTCGCTGCGCATGGCCCGGCGAGCGATGCGAACCGCGACGACCACCGCGACGATGAGCAGCGCCGCCAGCACGGTCACGGTGTACCAGCCGCCGGGGAACTGCGACGCCGACGCGGTCAACCGGTACAACAACTCCTCGATCCAGTCGAGCAGCATGTCCGTCGCCGAGGGTTTGGGATAGATGTTTTTGGCGAGCTCGTTCTGTGCCGCCTCCCGCGCCGTGTCGCGGTCGATGTCTATGGTCGACACGTCAGCGCGGGCCGCCGGTCAGCCAGAGATGGTCGGTGGAGTCGGCCGCGGCCTGCGGCCCGGCCGCGGCGCCGGTCTGCAGCACCAGGTCGAACGCCTCGGCGCGGATTCTGCGGTCGGTGTACTGCAGCACCGTCACACCGGCGCTGAACGGCCCGGTGATGATCTGCCCGACGGCGCCGCCGACCGAGAACAGCACCATCGCGATCATCGCCGCGGTGGTGGTGGCGGACGCGGTCAACACCACCTGTCCGCCGATGCTGAACGGGATCGACACCGCTGCGGCGATGAACTGGGCCACGATCGCGGCGAGCAGCCAGATGCCGAACACGCGCCAGAAGTCACCCTTGATCAACGCGAAGGACCGTTTGACGGCGGTCAGTATGTCGCGGCGTTCCAGCACGATGGCCGCCGGCGCGAACGTGAGCATCACCGACGCCCAGACCGCGGCGAGAACGGCTGCGAGCACCAGCGGAGCGGCGATCAGAAACGCGGCCGGTCCGTCCACCACGGCCACCGCCAGCACGACCACCAGCAACACCACACCGAACCACACGATCAGCGCGAGGGTCTTGAGCACGGTGAACCCGATCAGCGTCCACAGCCTGGGCCGCAGTCGACGCCACGCCTCGCCGATCGTGATACCGGAGCCGAACACCGAACGGCCGATCACCACCGTGAGCAGCCCGCTGAGCAGCGTCGTCGACAGGGCGGTGGTGATCGCGGCGGCCAGGCTGGAGGCCATCCAGCTGACCAGCACCTCGGTGGAGGCCTCGTCACCGTCGAGGGACTCAGCGAACTGCCCGGTCAGCGCGAACGGCCACAGCGACAGCAGCAGCGCGATCACCTGGGAGGCGACCACCACGATCGTCGTCAGACCCAACGTGGCTTTGGGGTTGGCCCGGATATAGGCCACCGCGCCGTTGAAGATGTCCGACAGCGTCAACGGGCGCAGCGGTACCACGCCGGGTTTGAGAACCGGCGGCCCGTACGGCGGGGGATACCCGGGGGCGCCGTAGTGCGGGCCGGGGTAACCCGGTGCGTAGCCGGACGGGTAGCCAGGGGATTGCCAGTGGGGTGGCGGCGGATACCCCTGGTATCCAGGTGGGGGATAACCGGGGCCTGCCGCGCCGGGGGCCGGTGGTCCGGGGGGACCGTATCCGCCGGCGTTGTAGGTCATGCCCACCATCCTGTCGATCACCGGCGAAATTGACAATGTGGGCGGTCCGGGCACGCCGTCGCCTTCCGTACCGTTTTGCATACGCACGTCGGGGTACTCCGGGGCGCATGACTCGTTTCGGCTACACCCTGATGACCGAGCAGAGTGGACCCAAAGACCTTGTGAGCTATGCGGTGTCGGCAGAGCAGGTCGGTTTCGACTTCGAGGTGTCCAGCGACCACTACTTTCCCTGGCTGTCCTCCCAGGGCCACGCGCCATACGCCTGGTCGGTGCTGGGCGCCGTCGCCCACGCCACCGAACGCGTCGAGCTGATGACGTACGTGACCTGCCCGACCCTGCGCTACCACCCCGCGATCGTCGCGCAGAAAGCCGCGACCCTGCAGTTGCTCGCCGACGGCCGGTTCACACTGGGCCTGGGTAGCGGGGAGAACCTCAACGAGCACGTCGTAGGCAAGGGCTGGCCCACGGTGGCGCGCCGCCAGGACATGCTCTCCGAAGCCATCCAGATCATCCGTGAGCTGTTCACCGGCGACATGGTCGACTGGAAGGGGGAGTACTTCGAGGTCGACTCGGCGCGACTCTGGGACGTGCCCGAGGTGCCGGTGCCGATCGCGACGGCGGTTTCCGGAGACCGGTCGGTGCGGCAGTTCGCGCCGCTGGCCGACCACCTCGTCGCGGTCCAGCCCGACAAGCATCTCGTCGACTCGTGGCATGAGGCACGACGGGCTACCGGGCTGCCCGGCGACGTGCGGGTGATCGGCCAGATCCCGATCTGCTGGGACCCCGACCGCGACGCGGCGATCGACCGCGCCCATGACCAGTTCCGCTGGTTCGCCGGCGGGTGGGCGGTGAACTCCGATCTGCCGACGACCGCCGGCTTCGAAGGCGCCACACAGTTCGTGCGCAAGGAAGACGTCGCCGGGTCCATTCCCTGCGGGCCCGACCTCGACGCCATCGTCGAATCGGTGCGTGAATACTGGGAAGCGGGCTTCACCGACATCGCGCTGATCCAGATCGGCGGCGACAGTCAGGAAGCGTTCTTGAAGGAGGCAGCGGCGCCGCTGCTGGACAAGCTCCGTTCCGCATCCCACTGAGAGGCTCTCGATGACCCGCGGTAAAGGGATCTACGACGACGAAGACGACTCGGCGGCGTCGAAATCCGTCGACTCCGAGAAGGACCCGGACCGGGACACCCCGGACGTGGACAAGGACACCGAGGAGCCGACGGCTTAGCGCACCGCGGCCCGGATTCATTCAGCGCACCGCGGCCCGGTTTCATTCAGCGCACCGCGCTGGTGTCCCCGCGGCGCTTGGTCTCCAATCGGTGCCACGACCACCAGAACAGCAGCGCGGCGGCGATCGACCCGGCCGCCGCAAGCCATTGGGCGCTGAGGAAGAGCCGCCACTCGGCGGCGGTGTCAATGTCCTGATGCAGTGCGGCCAGCAGCGCCACCGCGCCCAGCGCCGCGCTCACCGCGCCGACCACGGTGACGATCGCGACGAACACCGTCCTCAGCGTGTACCGCGCCGCCCCCGGGGTGACGACGGCGCGGATCCGTCCGGTGCTGGCCAGGAAATGCGAAGCCGCGCAGGCCACCGCGAGCGTCACCGCGTCGGCGGCCAGCGTGTCCGAAAGCCGGTGCCACTGCGCGATCACCGTGTAGGCGCCGATGCCCACGGCCCAGGTCAGCGCGAAGAACATGGCCACCCCGCGGAACCGGTACGGCATCACGATCAGGGTGGCGAACAACACCGACATCGCCGCGGTGGTGTGGCCGCTGGGCAGCGTGTTGGACAGGTAGTCCTCGTTGCCGGTCAGGTTGGGCCGTTGCAGCACAAAGAACTTCAGGACCTGTGTGACGGCCTGGCTGCCCAGGATCACCGCCATCGCGGCGACGGCGAGGTTGACCTGACGCCGCAGCAGCCCGATGGCGCCGACCAGCAGTGTCGCCGACGCCAGCGACGTCACCGTGATGGTGTCGAGCAGTCTGCTGGCCGCCAGGAACGCCCGCGGATCGACCTGGTCGGCGCCGTACAGTGCGGCGTTCTCGACCTCCTGGCCGGTGGTGGTGCGCACCGCCAGCCAATAGACGGCTGCGAGGAACAGCAAGGCGCACAGCAGGATCACGGTCCACCGACGGTGCGCACGCGTGAGTCGGCGACGCGTTTCGTCCTGGGCGAGAAGATCGGTCTGCACGGGGCCACGATCCTCTCATGCCGGTCAGCCGCGTGCTCGACTGCGCCGCAGCCGCGCCTCCTCGTGCTGGGTGATGTTCGAGTTCTCCAGCACGATCGTCAGCATCACCGCGAAGAACCGGGCCGGGCTGAGCTCGTCGGGCACCAGGTCGGTGCGCAGGGTCACCTCGGGCAGCACGGCGATCTGCGCGGCCACGTCGATCGGCGCCGGCTCCGCGGCGTCGTCGTCGAGCTCGAAGAGGTACGGCTCGATCACGGCGTCGTCGGCGCCGGGCGGCTCGTCGACCGGCCCGGCCCCTTCCCACTCGGGCACCACGAGAGCACACGCGTCGTAGGCGTCGGCCTCCCTGCCGAGTTTGATCAGCAGATCGACGATCCAGTCGAACTGCCTGCGCTCCTCGGTGTGGGCGGTCGACCGCAGCGAGTACATGAACCCCAGCGCCGCCAGCGGATGACGCAGCGCCAGGTTCTTGGCGTCGCCGTAGGACTCCTCGACGCGGTTGGCGGCATTCTTGCCGAACGACGAATCCATCCGCTTGGTCGAGATCAGCAGCTCCGGCCCCGTCTGCCAGGACGACATGATCACGTCGACCTGTTTGAAGTAGTTCTTGCCGGCGATGTTGGCCGAGGCCGCACCGCCGGTGGCGGCGCCGGTGCGCAGCCGCGCCAGCAACTCGTCGCGGCCCGCCGCCTTCGGGATCGACTTCAGAAAGCTCAGCACGTCCCGGTCCACCACCCGCGGGGCCTCGGCCCGCGGCCACACTGCGTCCGGGTCCAGGCCGGCGCGGCGCAGCTCGTAGGCCACCCACACATCGAGGGCCAGCGCGGGCACCCCGGATCGGCTCTCGGCGCCCAGCATGATCGGCACCGCGAGCAACTTGCGCAGCGTGCCGTAGTCGGGGGCGAAGGTGCCGTCGGCCTTCCACGGGTTGACGGTCTTGAACTCGGAATTCTCGACCAGGGCGTCGAACAACGGCCACGCCAGCGATTTGGCGCTGGGTTTACTTGCCACCGTTGCCTTTTCCGCGGGCGACCCGACGCGCGGTGAGGGCCGCGTGGTCACGGCGGACTGCGCGCAGGCCGCGCTCGGACAGTGTCGAGGAACCGAGCAGCAGCACGTCGTCGACCAGGGCCACCGCGTCGAGCAACCGTCCGTCGCGCAGGCAGGCGGCCACCGCCGGACGGATACGGCGAAGGTCGTCGGCGTTGCGGCGCACCAGCTCCGGTGACGGCACCGGCAGCACGTCGGCCTCCCGCGGTTCGATCTTCAGCATCCCCCCACCGTAAGCGCGGCCCACCGTCTCGGCGCCGAGCAGGGTCACCGAGTTCAGCGACGCCAGCGGCAGCAGGCTCGTGCCCAGCCGGCGCAGCTCGTCGCGCAGATACACCCCGTGCACCGAGTTGAGGTGGTGCGCGCGGGCCCGGTTGCCGCACAGGCGCGGGGTGTCGGCGTTCATGTAGGTCAGGAACAGGTCCGCCGGGCGCAGGTAGGGCACCCGCCACCACGGCGTGCGCACCCGGCACTTGTAGGCCCGGTGCACGTCGAGGTCCTCGCCGGAGGCGATGTAGTGCCGGGCCGCGGGGGAGGGTTGTCCGGCGGGTCGGAACAGGTAGGTCGAGCGACCTTCCGCGCCGAGGGTGCGCAGCGCGCCCGGGGTGAGCGCCAAACCGCGCAGGTGGCGCGATCCCGGCGGGGATAGCGCAAGCAGGTCTGATGGGGTCAAGCCGAGCGCGTCGGCCTTGGCCGGTGACAGCGTGAAGAACCGGTTGCTGCCGGTCACCATGCCCAGGGTGGTGTCACCCCAGGTCTCCAGGAATGTGAAGGCGTCGCTGCGCACCGCCGTGTCGAACGCCGAAAGGCCCGCCGCCGACATCAGCCCGGCCGACCACTTGGCGCCGTTGCCTGGCGGACTCCACCGCCGGGGCACCGGCACCCGGGCCAGACCGTCGGCGTCGCGGACCTGGAACAGCTGCATGTGGTCGGCGCCCGTGCCGCCGTCGGGGTGGTAGCCGTCGGCCAGCAGTAGCACGACCTCTTCGAGCACGCCGGGGAACACGCGTTCGTCGAACAGCACCAGGCCGACCGAGGTGAAGTGGTCCATCAGGTACTGACGCACGCCCGCGGCGTAGTTCACGCTCAGCAGCTCGGCGGGCAGCACGAGCGCCAGCCGGCCGCCGGGTCGCAGGTGCAGCGCCGAGTGCACCGTGAAGGCCGCCCAGGATGACGCAAGGTTGGACAGTGTGACGCCCGCGCGCAGCGCGGCCTGACGTGCTCGGGCCCGGGGCTCCCCGGCGAAGTCCTGGTAGCGGACATACGGCGGGTTGCCGACCACCACGTCGTAGTGGCCGAACTGGTTGTGGGAGAAGAAGTCCTGCGTGTGAATGACTGCGTCGATGCCGTGCGCGCGCAGCCCGCGCTGCGATTCGGCGGCCGAATCGGCGTGAATCTCGACGCCCACCAGCGGGCCGGTGTGGCCACCGCGCCGCCCGATCTCGTGCAGGAAAACGGCCTCGCCGCAGGAGGGTTCGAGTACAGCGTGCGCGGGATCGCGGACCGCCCACTCCACCAGGAAACGCGCCACCGGTACAGGGGTGAAGAACGCCCCACGCGCCTTGCGCAGCGAGGCGTGGTCTCCTCTGTCACCGATGAGCATGCCGATATCGTGCCGCAGGGCACCGACAGAACCCCGCTGACCCGCCGACCTCGGCGGACGGGCTCAGGGATGGGTCGGTGCCGACCACGAGAGGACTTTCGGCCGTACCCGGCGGCCCGCCGCCGGAAATACCATGCCCACATCGGCACGGCAGGAGGACAGCGATGGCACGCAGCATCGGCGATCGGTATGAGTGCACGGAGTGCGGGGCGGCCCTCGTCTACGAGAAACCGTGCCCGTGTCCACCCGAGATGGAACACCGGGAGGTCTGCTGTGGGCAGCCGATGACCCAGGTCGCCGGCGCGTCCTGAGCCGGCCAGCTGGACCGCCCAGCATCTCGCCCCGCTCCCGGCCCTTATCACGTGCCCGACTCGCCGGAATGCGGTGCACGAGGCACGATCCGATGCGCAACGGAGAGCATGGCAGCCCACTGGTGTGGGCGGGCGCCATCACCTCCACCGACGGCACCCCGCCGGAGGGTAAGGTCGAGCTGTGGCACGCCGATGCCGACGGCTTCTACTCGCAGTTCGCGCCCAACCTGCCCGAGTGGAACCTGCGCGGCAGTTTCAGCACCGGTCCCGACGGCGCGTTCGAGACCAGCACGATCCTCCCCCGCCGTACCAGGTCCCCACCCACGGCTCCTGCGGCAAGCTGATCGCCGCGGCGGGCTGGCACGCCTGGCGTCCGGCCCACATGCACGTCAAGGTGTCCGCACCCGGCCACGAGCTGCTGACCGCCCAGCTGTACTTCCTCGGTGACCCGCTCAATAAGGACGACATCGCCGGCGCGGTGAAGCCCGAGCTGATCCGCCGATGATGTTCCACGTCCGCATGGACGACGCGATCCCGCCGGACATGGACCCGCAGCAGCGGGCCGATTTGGTGCACCACGAAAAGCTGTACTCGCAGCAGTTGCAGCGGGACGGCAAGTGGCCGCACATCTGGCGGATCGTCGGCGAGTACGCCAACTACTCGATCTTCGACGTCGACTCCAATGACGAACTGCACCACATTCTTTCGGGCCTGCCGCTGTTTCCGTACATGAAGATCCACGTCACGCCGCTGGCCGTGCACCCGTCGGACGTCAACGCGGAGTACGGTTTTCTGTCCCGGGTCCCATTCGTCCCGGTGGCCTCACGTATCCGCTTTTCTCAGTGAAAGTGCGAGAAGACCTCTGCAAAGAGTGGGTTCGTGTGACTCGTGATGACGCGCGGGCAGCAGAATGGAGCCATGGCGGGCGGTCTCTCGGAGAAGGTGTGGTCGGAACTGGTGGGCACGGTCGCGGTGGTCGATCTGGAGTCGGCCTGCGAACTGTACGGCCGTGACCTGCCGCCGTACCCGTTGGGACGGACCCGGCCGGTGGGGTCGGTGTGGCTGGCCTGCCGCGAGGTGGGACGGGCGGAGGAGCGGCTGAGCGACGGGGATCTGCGCGGTATCCGGCCCTGGGTGGAAACCCTTGTGCGGGCGGAGGTGTGCGTCGAATGCCGGGTTCATCACGTCGACGAGGACACCCCCGACCTCCGGCTGCACGGGTTGCGGGCCGGCGGGGACGGGTTCGTCGCGATGCAGCGTCGAGATCGCGACGGAGTGGACGTCGTCGACATCTACGCGGTGTCCCCGGAGAGCCTGGCTGTGGTGGTCACCGGCGCGGCCGGGCTGGTCGGTCCCGGGACCCATCCACGGATCGCGGTGGCCGGCATGGAGGATCGGTTGCCGGAGCCGCCGGAAACGTTGGACCGGTACGACGACCTCGGCCTCACGATGACCCCCGCCGCCGAAGAACCCGAGGTGTGCGTCGTCGAAGGTCGTGATGTCGTGGCGACCGGGACCGTGCAGGTGCGGCATGACGTGGCGCGGCAGTGGGGCGTCGATCCCGACAGTCCGCTCCTGCAGTGGGTGCAGGTCCGTGACGACGGCGACTACCTGTACGAACCGGACGACACCGGCTGCGCCGAACCGCTGGACGCCGAGTTGCTCAATGCCTGCGTGGATCAGCTGATCATTCGGGGATGAACCTTTCGTCGTGCAGACGTTGCAGGGCGCGGCGGTCGACAAGCTCGTCTCGGTATTCGGGGTGCTGCCAGTAGAAGCGGACCCACTCGCGGAGCGCGTCACTGTTGTTTGTCATGGTGTCGGTCACCAGCATTGCGCTGCGGCGGGGCAGCTTCACAACGATCATCTCGCGCCCGATGCTTCGGCCACGGGGCTGACGGTCCAGGATCTGTTCGATCTCGTCCCATTCTCCGCGCTTGAAGACGTTCCAGTGGCCGTTCCAGATCTCAAAGCCGCCGGGGTGGAGGCGCAGGTGGCTGTCGCCGTGCTGGAACATCCGGTAGAGGACCGCGACCCCGAACGTCAGGACGAAGATGCACAGCGAGAAAATCCCCACTCGGAGAGTGCCTCTCGGAACGTAATCGACCATGCCCTGAGGGGCGAACACCAGGTACAAGCCCGCCGCGAGGACACCGCACGTGAATCCGACGATGCTCACCGGGTCGAGCCACTTCGCCGGCCGGATCACCGTGCCGGCGGAACCATATTCCGTCCGTGGTCGGGCCGCTCCCGACAGCGCGTACCCCGCCTGGAAAGTCGCAGTGGAGCACATGATGCCGGCACCGAGCATGATGACCGCGGTGAGGTAACTGCCGCGTAGAAGCCAAGTGACAGACCATCCCACGAGGAAGACGGACAAGACCGCCACGCATACGATGCCCACGATCAGCCGGCCGGGGGATCTCATCGCGGACAGAACGTGTTGCCGATCCAGTTGCCCAACGCCTGACCGGCACCGGACGCGCCGAACACTGCGACAGCGGTGATCGGTGGGCTGAACGTAGCAGTGGCGATGCCCCCGAGGGTGCCCGCAGCCACCGAGGTGGCGCCTTCGGCCGCTGCGACGCACTTCTCGAAACCTGTGTCCGCCACTGCGATATCCCACAACGCAGTGCCGATACCCAGTGCCGGTCCGCCGTACTTCGCCCCGAACCGCACCTTCTCCGCAGCGTCATCGGTGAGCATCGGGATACCTCGTCCGGCTTGGTTTTCCAGTCCACTCAGAGCAGCGCCGGCGGCGGTCAGAATCGGATGGTTGTAGAGGTCGAGCGGCACATCGGCCTGGCGGCCGTCCGGCGTCGTGATGGTGCCGACCTTCTGGCCGTTGGGGCGCTCCAGGAAAAGGATGACCGTGCCGTCGGCGAGTTGTGTCGTGGTCGATTTCGAGCCGGCCAGGCTGTGGTGCGCCCAGTCCTCGAAGACGACCGAGGTCGTCTCCGAGATCGTGTTGCCGTCCTTGTCGAAATGCACTTCGGTGGTCAGCGGCCCACGGTCGGAGAACTGCGGTTCGGCATCGGCAGTCCTGACGTGTTTACTACCGTCCTGCATGAACATCGTCGTGACGGTGGCGATCTCTTCTCCGGCCTCAGAGTGGAACTGCTTGTCCACCTTGGTATCCCGGATCGTCTGCGCCATGTCCGCGTCCCGGATGGTGGCCTGCTGAAGGAGACCCAGGGCGGTCGACGGATCGGGCACGTCGTCACCGGGCCGCTCTGTTCCCGGGAGCAGCAGGCCGCCGAGATCGGCCTGGTTGGGCGCCTCGAATCCGTACGGCTGTGCGGCGTCGGTGACGGCGGCGGCGGTCTCGTCATCGGCGGCTCCGACCGCCAGCAGCAGCCGGTTGACCGCGGCCTGCTCGGACTGGGCCCGCCGTTCCAGCGCCGCGGTCTGTTCGGCGGAAAGCTGAGCGCCGGTGATCAGCACCACCCACTGGTCACTGACGTGCAGCTCGCCGCTCATATCGAGGTGATCGGCTTTGTCCAACAGCGAGGTTCGGGCCGCGCCGATGGTGCCGGCGCCGTGTGTCAGGGCTTGACCGACGGCGGTGGTGTACGCCGAGAACGCACTCGTCTGCTTCGCCGCCCGCTCGAACATCGACGCGGCTGCCGTGTGCGCGTCGCCCGACCAGGCCCTGGTGTCCGGCATCGTGGCGATGTTGGTGCCGACCGCCGTCACCGCGTCTTCGATCGCCGTGCCGGTGTCGGTGATGGACCGGCCGGCGAACGTCAGCGTGTCAGGGTTCCAGCGTTCCAGCCGGGAACGTGAGGGCAACACGGATCAGAAGATCCCGACGAAGCGTTCCGCCAGACCCTGGTCCGTCACCTCATAGGTGTTGCCTGCTCCGCGCACCGCCGTACCCATCTCGGCGACGTTGGCCGCGATTTGGCCGGCGAGCTGGTCGACGTGGGCGCCGACGAGTCCGGCCGCCCACTGCGTGGTCGATCTGTCCAGGCCGTCGGCGGCCGAGGAGACTTTGCCCCCGACGTCGGCTTCGCGAATCCGGCTCGACGCGATGTCCGCCTGCCGGGCGAAGGCACGCAACACGTCCGGGTCAACTTCCACAGCAGTCTCCCTCCGACCGATCGACACGCAGGGTCAGCTAGGAGATTAGTTGCGGCTCAGAGGGGGTCAGGTCACCAATTTCCGGGCCCGGGGACGGCCTGCTGCGACAGCAAGAAGGCCCCGACCGGATCACCGGTCAGGGCCTCTCACCTGCGAACACACGAGTCGGGGTGGCGGGATTCGAACCCACGACCTCTTCGTCCCGAACGAAGCACGCTACCAAGCTGCGCCACACCCCGAGTGAAGCCACGACAGCGTATCGCACCGGGCGCCGAAGACGCCAAACGCCCATCCGTGACGCGACACACCCCGGGGAAGGAACGGAGCTGTCGGTGGCGTTATGCACACTGACAGACACAGACCGACGAAACGAGGCGAGCCATGACCGGGTTGGGCGCATCGATCTACCTGGGCTTCTTCTTGCTGGCCGCGCTGTGGCTGTTCCTGACTTCCGACGGCCCGCTAACGCGGCGCGCCGACGATCAGGGCCAGCGCCCGGACCGCTCGAACTCGGCCAGCACCCCGGACGATTCGGCCGGGTCGATGCCGTGGCTGGTCAGCCACTCGTCGCAGAAGTAGGTGTCGGAGTAGCGGTCGCCGCTGTCGGCGAGCAACGTCACCACCGACCCGCTGCAGCCCTCGGCCACCATTTCGGCGAGCAGGCAGAACGCCCCCCAGATGTTGGTCCCCGTGGAGGGGCCCACCCGCCGCCCGAGCACCCGGCCCACGTGGTGCGCCGCCGCCACGGACGCGCAGTCGGGCACCGAGATCATCCGGTCCACCACTCCCGGCACGAACGACGGCTCGACCCGCGGACGCCCGATCCCCTCGATGCGTGACGACGCGCCGGTGACCACATCCTCCCCACTCATGTACGACGGGTAGAACGCGGAGTTCTCCGGGTCCACCACGCACAGCCGGGTGGGGTGACGCCGGTAGCGGATGTAGCGCCCGATGGTGGCGCTGGTGCCGCCGGTGCCGGCGCCGACGACGATCCAGTCGGGCACCGGGTGGTTCTCCTGGCCCATCTGCGAGAAGATCGACTCGGCGATGTTGTTGTTGCCCCGCCAGTCCGTCGCGCGCTCGGCGTTGGTGAACTGGTCGAGATAATGCCCGCCGGTCTCGTCGGCCAGCCGGTGCGCCTCCTCGTACACCTGCGCCGCCTCCTCGACGAAATGGCAACGCCCGCCCTGGGATTCGATCAGCGCGATCTTCGAGGCACTCGTCGAGGCCGTCATCACCGCGATGAACGGCAACCCCAGCATCGCCGCGAAGTACGCCTCCGACACCGCCGTGGAGCCTGACGACGCCTCGATGACCGTCGTATCCTCACCGATCCAGCCGTTGCACAGCGCGTACAGGAACAGCGACCGCGCCAGCCGGTGCTTGAGGCTTCCGGTGATGTGGGTGGTCTCGTCCTTCAGATACAGCGAGACGCCCGCCGACCAACTCGACGGCAACGGGTAGCGCAGCAGGTGCGTGTCAGCGCTGCGGTGCGCGTCGGCCTCGATCAGCCGGACCGCGTTGTCCACCCATGCCCGCGATTGCCGCTGACACGGGCCCGGCGGGCTCACCGCGCCGATACGGAGGGGCTCGACTGTCCGGCCTTCGATCCCGCGTCGGAACCCCCGGTCGGAGCCGCCACCAGCGTCAGCAATGTCGCCTCGGGGCGGCAGCAGAACCGCAGCGGCGCGAACGGCGAGGTGCCGATGCCGGCCGACACGTGCAGCTGGGTGCGGGCGCCCCAGCGCGACGGGCCCTTGGCCCGCGACCGGTCGAGGTCGCAGTTGGTGACGATCGCACCGTAGAACGGCAGGCACAGCTGACCGCCGTGGGTGTGGCCGGCCATCACCAGTTGGTAGCCGTCGGCGGCGAAGCGGTCCAGCACCCGCGGCTCGGGGGAGTGCGTCAACCCCAGCGTCAGGTTCGCCGACGGGCTGGCCGGCCCGGCGATGGTGTCGTAGCGGTCCCGGGTCAGGTGCGGGTCGTCCACGCCGGCCGCGGCGACGTGCAGGCCGGCCACCTCGAACTCGCGCCGGGTATGGGTCATGTCCAGCCAGCCGCGCTCGGTGAACGCCGCCCGCAGGTCCTGCCAGGGCAGCGGCTCACCGTGGATCCGGTGGGTGGGCTTGGTCAGATAGTTGGCGGGGTTCTTCAGCTTCGGCGCGAAATAGTCGTTGCTGCCGAACACGAAAACACCGGGTACCGACAGCAGGTCGCCGAGGCCCTGCACCACGGCCGGCACCGCTTTCGGGTGCGCCAGGTTGTCGCCGGTGTTCACGACGAGATCGGGTTCCCAGCCCGCGAGCTCGCGCAGCCACGCCTGCTTGCGCCGCTGAGTGGGCCGCATGTGGATGTCGCTGATATGCAGCACCTTCAGCGGGGACGACCCGGGGGTCAGCACCGGCATCGTCGCCTCGCGGACCACGAAGGCGTTGCGCTCGATCAGCGACGCGTACCCGATGCCGGCGACGAGCGTGCCGACCGACGCGGCGGCGGTGGTCTTCAGGATCGATCCCGGTGAAGCGACGTGCATTCGCCCAGCCTATCGCTACTCCCCGTGCGTCACAGGTTCCCGGGGGTCAGCCCGGCGGCGGTGGCGGCGGCGGGCCGAGGACCGGCACCGTGATCGGCGGCAAGCCCGGAATCTGGATCACCTGCTGGCCGACCGGCGGTGGCGGCCCGCCCGGCGGCGGCGCACCGGCCGGCGGCGGTGGCGGAGCGGGGGCGATGCCGTTCGAGATCTGGATGGTGATGATCGATCCCGGAACCGTCTGCCCGGTCGGGGACGTGCCCACCACGGTGCCGTACGACGACGAACTGTTGACCGGCGAGGGCTGATCGGCGACCTGGAATCCGGCCTCGCGCAGACGTTGCCGCGCGGCGTCCTGGGTCAGACCCGCCACGCTGGGCACCTTCGAACCCGGCGCCCCGTCCACGTAGCGCGGATCCGTGGGCGGGAGCGTGACGTCACCGAACGCGGTGGCGATGGGTGTCATCGCGGTGAACCAGGTGCGGGCCGGCTCATTGCCGCCGAACAGGTTGCCGGAGCCGCACTGCCGCAACGGGAACGAGCACAGCTCGGTGGGCGCCGTCGAGTCGTCGTAGATGTAGCTGGCCGCGGCGTACTGGTTGGTGAAGCCCAGGAACGCCGACGAACGGTTGGCCTCGGTGGTGCCCGTCTTGCCGGACATCGGCAGGGTCCAGCCCGCCGAGCCCGCCGCACCGGCGGCGGTTCCCGCACCGGTGTCGTCCTTGCTCATCGCGACGGCCAGTGTGTTGGCCAGCCCCTCCGGGACGACCTGCTCACACGTCTCGGTCGTCACCGACACCGGCTCGCCGTAGCGGTCGTACACCTCGGCGATCGGGTTGGGCGGGCACCACGTGCCGCCGGAGGCCAGCGTCGCGGCCACGTTGGACAGCTCGAGTGCGTTGACCTCCATCGGGCCGAGGGTGAACGAACCGATGTTCTGCCGCTTCACGAAGTCGGCGAGGCTCTCGTTGCTTTCCGGGTCGTAGTCGCGCGCGGTGCCCGGCAGCGCGTAGGAGCGCAGGCCCAGCCGCACCGCCATGTCCACGGTGCGCTGCACCCCGACCTGGGCGATCAGCTTCGCGAACGCCGTGTTGGGGGAGGTGGCCAGTGCATCGGTGACGCTCATCTGGCCGCGGTAGTTGCCGGCGTTCTGTACGCACCAGGTCGCGGGCGGGCAGCCCCGCGCACCGCCGCTGCCCAACCCCTTGGCCTCGAAGCGGCTGGGCGCATCGAGCTGGGCGTTGATGCCCATGCCCATCTCCATCGCCGCGGCCGTGGTGAAGACCTTGAACACCGACCCGGCGCCATTGCCCACCAGCGAGAACGGCTGCGGCTGCATCGTCTCCCCGGCGTCCAGATTCAGGCCGTAGGTACGGTTACTGGCCATCGCCAGCACCGGGTGCGACTCCTTACCCGGCCGGATCACGCTCATCACACTCGCGACGCCGGGTAGATCCGGGCTGGCGTACTGGGTGATCGCGTTCTTGACGGTGGCCTGCACGTCCGGATCCAGCGTCGTCTTGATCATGTAGCCGCCCTTGGCCACCTGATCCTTGCTGATCCCGGCGCGGGCCAGGTACTCCAGCACGTAGTCGCAGAAGAACGCGCGGTCGCCGGCGGCGATGCAGCCGCGCGGCAGTTCCTTCGGCTGGGGCAGTATCCCCAGGGGCTCCTCCCGGGCCGCGCGCAGCTCGTCGGCGTACTCGGGCAGGTTGTCGATCATGGTGTCGAGCACCACGTTGCGGCGCGCCAGCGCACCGTCGGGGTTGGTGTACGGATTGAGCGTGCTCGTGGACTGCACCATGCCGGCCAGCAGTGCGGCCTGCTGCCAATTCAGCTCCGAGGCGTTGACACCGAAATAGGTCTGCGCGGCGTCCTGCACGCCGAACGCGTTGTTGCCGAACGACACCAGGTTCAGGTAGCGGGTCAGGATCTCCGGCTTGGTGAGCGTCTCGTTCAACGTCAGCGCCATGCGGATCTCGCGCAGCTTGCGGGCCGGGGTGGTCTCGATCGCGGCCCGCTTCTCGGCGTCGGTCTGCGCGATCACCAACAACTGGTAGTTCTTCACGTACTGCTGTTCGATCGTCGAACCACCCCGGGTGTCGAGGTTGCCCGACAGGTAACCCGACAGGCCCGTGAGCGTGCCCTGCCAGTCGACACCGTTGTGGTCGGCAAACCTTTTGTCTTCGATAGAAACGATCGCCAGCTTCATCGGGTTGGCGATCTGATCGCTGGGCACCTCGAAGCGCCGCTGGTTATACAGCCACGCGATGATGTTGCCCTTGGAGTCCGTCATGGTCGACACCTGAGGGACCTCACCCTCGACCAGTTGCGCCGAACCGTTGGCGACGACGTCGGACGCGCGGTTGGACACCAACCCGAAACCCCCGACGATCGGGAACATCAATCCGGCGGCCACCACGCTGGCGAGCAACACACACCAGGCGAGCTTGATGACCGTCACCGCGCGCGGCGGACGGCCCGAGGGGTGCTCCGGCATGCGTACAGACTAGCGACGAATTCCGGGCGCCCGGTCACGAGCAGCCCGGATACGGTCGTGACAGGCCATGTCAAACGCCATTCGGAAGCGGTTATGCACAGACGAGCCCCCCGAGGTCCGGCACGATACCCGCATGACGGCACGGTCGTCCCAAAAAAGTGGTCACGGATGTATTGCGCAAACCGTCCCTGACCACCTAAGTTGAGCTGACAGTGCGATGCAGGTCACACCTGGTACTCGCAGTGTGGCGTAGATCGCATCAGCAATCGACGCGTGGGTTAATAATCGTCTGCGTTGTCGGGGCGCGGCCAGAACGATAAGGGGATCGCCGGTGTCAACAATCAAGCCTGCGGCTCGTAAGACCTCCGTGGACCCATCCGGCCAGTCCATTCCGCACAGCGCAGAGGCCGAGGCCCGTATTGCCTGGGTCTCACAAGCCCGGTGTCGCCAGACGGATCCGGATGAACTGTTCGTCCGCGGCGCTGCCCAGCGCAAAGCCGCGGTGATCTGCCGGCATTGCCCCGTCATCGCCGAGTGCGGCGCTGACGCGCTGGACAATCGGGTGGAGTTCGGCGTCTGGGGAGGCATGACCGAGCGTCAGCGCCGCGCCCTGCTTAAGCAGCATCCCGAGGTCGTCTCCTGGGCCGACTTCTTTGCCGCTCAGCGCAAACACCGTACTGCTGGCTAACACCTCGCACAGCTGAGCCGCGATTGCCTGATTCGCGGGTCGGCCCAGCCGATCGGACACGCGGAAGCCGCGCCCTCCGGGGCGCGGCTACTGCATTGGGGCGAAATTCGCGGTCTACGCCGCGGCTGGCCCGCCGGTGATCTGATCGGCGATCGCTCGCAGCGCCTCGAGGTCGGATACGTCGAACGGCAGTGACGGCACACCCACGAGCGCCACGTGCGGGTTCGCGCCGGTGAAACGCGACAGCAGCCTCACCTCCCGCTTGGCCGTCGAGGCCCGGTCGGCATGAATACGCAAGGCCGCCACCGCCACCGAGTCCGGGTCGGTCTCGGCCAGATCGTCGGCGGCCTCGGCCGCTTTCTCGGCGTGCAGTTGACACAACGTCGGATGGGTCCGGTTGAGGATCAGCCCGGCCAGCGGCATGTGCTCGGAGGAGAGCCTGTCGACGAAGAACGACGCCTCACGTAGCGCGTCGGGCTCGGCGGCCGACACCACCACGAACTGTGTGCCCCGCCGTTTGAGCAGATCGTAGGTACGGTCGGCCTTCTCCCGGAATCCGCCGAACGTCGCGTCCAGGGACTGCACGAAAGAGGCTGCGTCCGAAAGCATTTGGGAACCGAGAATCGTCGACATGCCCTTCATCGCCAGGCCGACCGCGCCGGTGACCAACCGGCCGATGCCGCGGCCCGGTGCCAGTAGCATCCGCCACAACCTGCTGTCCATGAAGCTGCCCAGGCGTTTGGGGGCGTCGAGGAAGTCCAGCGCATTGCGCGACGGCGGGGTGTCGACGACGATCAGATCCCACTTGTCTTCTGCCAGAAGCTGTCCCAACTTCTCCATGGCCATGTACTCCTGTGTGCCGGCAAGCGAGGTGGCCACAGTTTGGTAGAACTGGTTGTCCAGTATGGCGTCCGCCGTGCCGGGTCCGGAGTACTGAATCACCATCTCGTCGAACGTGCGACGCATGTCGAGCATCATCGCGTGCAGTTCGCCGGGCACCTCCGGCGCGAGCGGCACCCGCTGCGGGGTGTTGCCCAGATCCCGGATCCCGAGCGCCTGGGCCAGCCGCTTGGCCGGGTCGATGGTCAGCACGACCACGGTGCGGCCGTATTCGGCGGCCCGTAGAGCCATCGCGGCCGCGGTGGTGGTCTTGCCGACGCCGCCCGCCCCGCAGCAGACCACGACCCGGTTGGAGGTGTCGCGCAGAATCGACGCCATGTCGAGGGCCGGTGGGGTGTGGCTCATCGTGTCTCTCCCGCTCACCGCACGCCCTGGTGGGCGAGCTCTTCGGCTAGTTCGTAGAGGCTGCCGAGGTCGACCCCGTCGGGCAGCGAGGGCAGGTCCAGCCGGGCCACATCGAGTTCGGCGAGCTGCTCGGCACTCTCGTTGCGCGCCGCGATGCGGGTGGCGTGCTGGATGGTTTCGGTGAGCAGGCCGGCGAAATCGTCGTCGGAGAGCGTGATGCCCGCGTTCGCCAGACCGGCCCGCACCGCATCGGCGTCGATGACGCCCTCGGCGGCCTTGGCCAGGTCGTCGGGAGCGAGGTAGGCGGGGATGTTGCGGTTGACGATGACGCTGCCGATGGGCAGACCCATCTCCCGCAGCTCCTCGATCGCCTCCAGCGTCTCCTGGATCGGCAGCGCTTCAAGCAGCGTGACGAGGTGGATCGCCGTCAGATCCGAGTGCAGCAGCTTGACCACACCTTCGGCCTGCGAATGCACGGGCCCGCCCTTGGCCAGGTCCGACACGGCCTTGGTGACGTCGAGGAAGCGTGCGATACGTCCGGTGGGCGGCGAGTCGACGACGACCGCGTCGTACACGGCGCCCTTGCCCCGCGGCTGATCCTTCTCGTTACGCGTGACGATCTCTTTGATCTTGCCGGTCAACAACACGTCCCGCAGGCCGGGAGCGATCGTCGTCGCGAACTCGACGGCGCCGATCCGGCGCATCGCCCGTCCGGCCAGGCCGAGGTTGTAGAACATGTCCAGGTATTCGAGGAACGCCGCCTCGGTGTCGATGGCCAGCGCGTTGACCTGGCCCCCGCCTTCGGCGGTCGCGATCTTGACCTCTTCATAGGGCAGTGGCGGGACGTCGAAGAGCTGCGCGATCCCTTGGCGCCCTTCGACTTCGACGAGGAGCACCTTGCGGCCACCCGCGGCCAGCGCCAGCGCCAGCGCCGCGGCGATGGTCGACTTGCCCGTGCCGCCTTTGCCGGAGACGAAGTGCAGCCGCGCCTTGGTCAGGCGCGAAGGCCAGCCGGGCTGCTTGGTGCGGGACGATCCGGAAGAACCGGAAGACCCGGAAGGGGTGGTAGCCACCCAAGCATGCTAGCCAAGGCCTGTCCGATCCCGGATAAGCTCAGCCGCATGAGCGAACAGAAGAGGTGGGCGGCGTGAGCGAAGCGACCAAATGGGAGTACGCGACCGTCCCGCTGTTGACGCACGCCACCAAACAGATCCTCGACCAGTGGGGTGAAGACGGCTGGGAACTGGTCTCGGTGCTGCCCGGACCCACCGGCGAGCAGCACGTGGCCTACCTCAAGCGACCCAAGTGAGCGCCTGGTCGGCCCGACTGGACGAGCTGGGCATCGCGCTGCCCGAGGTGGTCGCGCCGCTGGCGGCCTACGTCCCGGCGGTGCGCACCGGCAACCTCGTCTACACCGCCGGACAGCTGCCGATCGCCGGCGGTGAGCTGACCGTGACCGGCAAGGTGGGCGCCGAGGTGTCGGCCGAGGATGCGCACGCGCTGGCCCGCCGGTGCGCGCTCAACGCGCTGGCCGCCGTCGACGCGCTGGTCGGCATCGACGCTGTGGTCAAGGTGGTCAAGGTCGTGGGCTTCGTCGCCTCCGCGCCCGGCTTCGGCGGGCAGCCCGGTGTCATCAACGGGGCCTCCGAGTTGTTCGGCGAGATATTCGGCGAGGCCGGCGCCCATGCCCGCTCCGCGGTCGGGGTGTCCGAGCTGCCGCGAAACGCGCCGGTGGAAGTGGAAGTGATCGTGGAGGTCGCGTGAGCGACGATCGGGCTGAGGTCGCGTAGGTGGAGCACCCCGCGTACAACGTGCTGCGACCGGTGACCGACACCGCGTCGGTGCTGCTGTGCGAGAACCCGGGGCTGATGACGCTCGACGGGACCAACACCTGGGTGCTGCGCGGACCGGGCAGCGACGAGATGGTCGTAATCGATCCCGGCCCCGACGACAAGGACGAGCACATCGAGCGGCTTGCCGCGCTCGGCCCGATTCCGCTGGTGCTGATCAGTCACCGCCACGGCGACCACACGGGCGGCATCGACCGACTGGTCGACCTGACCGGAGCGGTGGTGCGGTCGGTGGGCAGCGGTTTCCAGCGCGGTCTCGGCGGCTCGCTGACCGACGGTGAGGTGATCGACGCGGCCGGTCTCAAGATCACCGTGATGGCGACCCCCGGCCACACCGCCGATTCCGTGTCCTTCCTCGTCGATGACGATTTGGTGCTGACCGCGGACACGATCCTGGGGCGGGGCACCACCGTCATCGACGACGAGGACGGCGACCTCGGGGACTACCTGGAGTCGCTGCGCCGGCTGCGCGGTCTCGGGCACCGTAGGGTGCTGCCCGGGCACGGACCCGAACTCGACGACATGGTCGCCGTCAGCCAGATGTATCTGACGCATCGCGAAGAGCGACTCGACCAGGTCCGGGCCGCGCTACGCGCATTGGGGGAGGACGCCACGGCCCGGCAAATCGTCGAGCACGTGTACACCGATGTCGATGAGAAGCTGTGGGACGCCGCCGAATGGTCGGTGCAAGCGCAGCTGAACTTCCTGCGGAAGTAACCGCGGAAAGGGTCTACCTCGCTCGGCGGGCCAGCCGCTCGGAGTCGCTGATCAGCACACTCTTGCCCTCCAGGCGGATCCAGCCGCGGTGGGCGAAGTCTGCGAGCGCCTTGTTGACGGTCTCGCGGGACGCGCCGACCAGCTGGGCGATCTCCTCCTGGGTCAGATCGTGCGTGACGCGCAGCGCGCCGCCCTCCTGCGTGCCGAAGCGCTGCGCAAGCTGCAGCAGCTGCTTGGCGACGCGGCCGGGGACGTCGGTGAAGATCAGGTCGGCGAGGTTGTTGTTGGTGCGGCGAAGACGGCGGGCCAGCACGCGCAGCAGCTGCTCGGCGATCTCGGGCCGGTCGGCGATCCACGCCCTCAGCGCTTCACGGTCCATCGACACCGCGCGCACCTCGGTGATGGTGGTGGCGCTCGAGGTCCGCGGACCCGGGTCGAAGATCGACAGCTCACCGAACATGTCCGACGGGCCCATGATCGTCAGCAGGTTCTCGCGACCGTCCGGGGAACGGCGACCGATCTTCACCTTCCCGGAGATGATGATGTACAGGCGGTCGCCGGGCTCACCCTCGGCGAACACCGTGTGTCCGCGCGGGAAGTCGACGGGCTGCAACTGCTTGGTCAGCGCGGAAACGGCGCTCGGTTCTACACCCTGGAAGATTCCGGCCCTGGCCAGGATCTCGTCCACGTTGCCCCTTTGTGCGTTCGATGTTTGTGCGTTCGATGATCAAAAAATGCGCGAGCCGACCTCGAAAGTCGTGACGTCAGTCTAGAGGCAAGCCCTGTGTGACCTGCCCACGCTACACACGATCGGCATGTCGGGTCTGCCGAAACTCAGTATTCGCGAGCGTAGCGAAGTACCCGCCGGCGGTCAGTCCCGGCGCCGACACAGGTTCGAGAAACCCGTCCGTCGGAGTGTCCCGCTGCTCGACGCGCCGGGGCGGTGTGCGCGGCGCCCTGTCGGCGTTCGCCGATGCCGGAGTCTCGGCGCGGTCGGTGTCGGCCCGGCGCAGGAACTCGTCGACGTCGGCCGGGGAGAACGCGTCGCGACGCAGGCCGGCCTCGACGCGCTCCAGACCGAAGGTCGCCAACATCAGCAACCCAGGGATCAGCGCGACGAGCAACCACGACACAACGCAGAAGTAAACACGGTGAAGGTCTCGGCGGGATCACGAAAAGTCCACGTTAAGGACCTATCCACCACCGGGTGTGTCGGTCGTCGTCAGTACCCTGGCCTGGTGACCGTGAAACCGGCCGGCAGGGCCCCGCGCGCCGCGAAATGGGACAAAGAGACCCGGCTCGGCCTGGTCCGCCGCGCCCGCCGGATGAACCGCGCTCTGGCAGAAGCGTTTCCGCACGTGTACTGCGAATTGGACTTCACCAATCCGCTGGAGCTCACCGTCGCAACCATTCTGTCCGCGCAGAGCACCGACAAGCGCGTCAACCTCACCACCCCGGCCCTGTTCAAGAAGTACCGGACTGCCGTGGACTACGCGACCGCCGACCGTACCGAGCTCGAGGAGCTGATCCGGCCCACCGGGTTCTACCGCAACAAGGCCAACTCGCTGATCGGGCTGGGCCAGGCGTTGGTGGAACGCTTCGATGGGAAGGTTCCGGCCACCCTCGACGAACTGGTCACGCTGCCCGGCGTCGGCCGCAAGACCGCCAACGTCATCCTGGGCAACGCGTTCGACGTCCCGGGAATCACCGTCGACACCCACTTCGGGCGGTTGGTCCGTCGGTGGCGCTGGACCGCCGAGGAGGACCCCGTCAAGGTCGAGCACGCCGTCGGCGAGCTCATCGAGCGCCGCGAGTGGACACTGCTCAGCCACCGGGTGATCTTCCACGGCCGGCGCGTGTGCCACGCCCGTAAGCCCGCCTGCGGGGTGTGCGTGCTCGCCAACGACTGCCCGTCTTACGGGACCGGCCCCACCGACCCGCTCATCGCCGCGCCGCTGGTCAAGGGGCCCGAGACCGAGCACCTGCTGGCGCTGGCGGGGCTGTAGGCGCAGGTCTTGTCCGTCAGTGCGTCGACCCGGTGGAGCATCGTGGCGCTGGTCATCCTGATCGCCCTCGGTGTCGCGCTGTGGACCGAACTAGGTGCCGGCGACTCCGAACCGGGCGCGCGACGCGACGTGCCGTCTGCGCGGGACCGGCGCGACGCCGACACCCCGGAGGCGCTGACCGGTCCGCGTGCCCGCGCCGATCTGGCGCCGTGCCCGTCGCCGGGTCCCGGTCCCGGCCCGGAGGCGCTGCGCGGCATCGTGCTCGAGTGCGCCGGGGACGGATCGCGTGTCGACGTCGCGAAAGCGCTGGCCGGCAAGGCCGTGGTGCTCAACCTGTGGGCGTACTGGTGCGGACCCTGCGCCGACGAGCTGCCCGCGATGGCCGAGTATCAGCGCCGCGCCGGCCCGGCGGTCACCGTGCTGACGGTGCACCAGGACGAGAACGAGAGCGCGGCGTTGCTGCGGCTGGCTGAGTTGGGGGTGCACCTGCCGACCGTGCAGGACGGGCGCAGGACCATCGCCGCAGCGCTGCAGGTGCCCAACGTGATGCCGGCCACGGTGGTGCTGCGCCCGGACGGTAGCGTTGCCGAGATCCTGCCCCGGTCATTTGCGACCGTTGACGAGATCGCCGCCGCGGTCGACCCGAAGATTGGAGTCGCGTGAGCTGGGACAGCAGACACGACGAGCTGATCCCGTCCGCCGCTCCGCCCTGGCTGGTCCCGCTCGTCGAAGACCCCGGCGCGGTCAAGAACGCCTACCGCCGCAGAGTTGCGCCCGAGGTGCTGGCGGGGCTCGCTGCGGCCAACACCACGGCCGCGGTGACCGGCACCCGCCGGGACGCTGCGGTGCTGGTGCTGTTCTCCGGCCCCCGGGACGGGGCGCCGGGTGTCCTGCCCGACGACGCCGACCTGCTGGTGACCGTGCGGGCCTCCACCCTGCGCCATCACGCCGGCCAGGCTGCCTTCCCCGGCGGGGCCGCCGACCCACAGGACCGCAGCCCGGTGCACACCGCGCTGCGGGAGGCCACCGAAGAGACCGGCATCGACACCGGCCGAGTGCAGCCGCTGGCCGTGCTGGACAAGATGTTCATCCCGCCGTCGGGCTTCCATGTCGTGCCGGTGCTGGCGTACTCACCGGATCCGGGACCGGTCGCGGTGGTCGACGCGGCCGAGACGGCCGTCGTGGCCCGGGTCCCGGTGCGCGCCTTCGTCAATCCCCAGAATCGGATCTCGGTGTACCGCAAGCAGAACACCCGCCGCACGGCCGGCCCGGCATTCCTGCTCAACGAGATGATGGTGTGGGGGTTCACCGGGCAGGTGATCGCCGCTCTGCTGGAGGTGGCGGGCTGGGCGGTGCCGTGGGAAAGCGACAACGTGTACGAACTCGACGACGCAATGGCGTTGCTGGACGCCCAGGGCAGTTACGGTGATGCGCAACGATGAACTCGTCTCAGTGGCTTGATATCAGCATCCTGGCGTTAGCCCTGATCGCCGCCATCTCCGGCTGGCGATCGGGCGCGCCGGGCTCCTTGCTGGCTCTTGTCGGGGTGGCGCTGGGCGCCGCGGCGGGAATCCTGCTGGCCCCCTACGTCGTCGACCACATCAGCGGCCCGCGCACCAAGCTCTTCGTCACCCTGTTCCTGATTCTGGCGCTGGTCGTGATAGGCGAGATCGCGGGGGTGGTGCTCGGCAGAGCCGTACGCGGGGCGATCCGCAGTCCCGGGCTGCGGGTGGTCGACTCGGTCGTCGGGGTCGCGTTGCAGCTGGTGCTGGTGCTGACGGCGGCCTGGCTGCTGGGCACCGCGCTGGTGTCCTCGCCGCAACCCAATCTGGTCGCCGCGGTGCAGGGTTCCAAGGTCATCGCCGAGGTCGACTCCGTCGCTCCCAGCTGGCTGCGATCGGTACCCAACCGGCTTTCGGCGCTGTGGGAGACCGCCGGACTGCACGACGTGCTCAAACCGTTCGGACCGACACCGGTCGCCGAGATCGACCCGCCGGACCCGTCGCTGGCCACCTCACCGGTGGTCAACACGACCCGGTCGAGCGTGGTGAAGGTGCGCGGAGTCGCGCAGAGCTGCCAGAAAGTGCTGGAGGGGACCGGTTTCGTCATCGCCCCCAACCGGGTGATGTCCAACGCGCACGTGGTGGCCGGGTCGAACAGTGTCACCGTCGAGGTGGACGGACAGACCTACGACGCGGGGGTGGTCTCCTACGACCCCAACGCCGACATCTCGATCCTCGACGTGCCCAACCTGCCGTCCGCCCCGCTGCAGTTCGTCGACGCGGAGGCGCAGCCGGGCACCGACGGCATCGTGATGGGCTATCCCGGCGGCGGCGCCTTCACCGCGACCCCGGCGCGGGTGCGCGAGGTCATCGAGCTCAACGGGCCGGACATCTACCGGTCCACCACCGTCACCCGCGAGGTCTACACCATCAGAGGCACTGTGCGCCAGGGCAACTCCGGCGGGCCGATGATCAACCGGCAGGGCAAGGTGCTCGGTGTGGTGTTCGGCGCGGCCGTCGACGACGTCGACACCGGGTTCGTGCTCACCGCCGACGAGGTGGCCCGGCAGATGGCCAAGGTCGGCAACGTCGAACGCGTCCCGACCGGCACCTGCATCAACGCGGGCTGACCCGTCAGCCGTACACCTGGCCCAGGAAGCGGCGCAGCTGTTCGTTGACCGCTTCCGGTGCTTCCTCATGGCTGTAGTGACCGGCGCCGTCGATCGAGACGTACCGGCCGTGCGGGGCGTAGCGCTGGGTGCGCTGCACCGGATCGGCCAGCACATACGGGTCGGCGTCCCCACGCAGGTGCAACACCGGCACCCCCAGCGGCCGCTTCATCGAACCCATGAAGCGGCGCCCCTCACCGCGCAGCTGGCTGCGCACCGCCCAGCGCTGGTACTCCAGGGCGCAGTGCGCCGCCGACGGGATCTGGATGGCGCGCCGAAGATGGCCGACGGTCTCCGCGAAATCCTCGCTGGCGTGCCATTTCGCCGTGGACCGGCTGCGCACCAGCCGCTCGATTTCGGCGCCGTCGTGGCGGGTCAGCGCGCGCTCGGGCCACATCGGCAGCTGATAGCGCAACATCCACGGCAGCAGGGCCCGACCCTGATCGCGCCGGGTCAGGGTCGAGGTGCGCAGTGCGGCCGGGTGCGGGGAGCTGACCACCGCGATCGCCCGCACGGCTCGTGGATGCAGCACCGAGGTGGCCCAGCAGACCAGGCCGCCGTCAGCGTGGCCGACCAGGGTGGCGCTGTTGTGGCCCAGTGCCCGGACCAAGCCCGCGGTGTCCCCGGCCAGCGTCCACCCGTCGTATCCGCGCGGCGGCTTGTCGCTGCCGCCGTAGCCGCGCAGGTCCACGGCCACGACGCGGGCACCGGTCAGACCGGTGAGCTGATGGCGCCACGACCACCAGAATGACCCGAATCCGTGCAGCAGGATGACCAGCGGGCGGTCCGTCAACGGGCGTGACCGGTCGTCGAGCTCGGCTGGGCGCTGCGCTTCCACCACGTGGAAACGAATCCCGTTGGCGTGCACGTCCAGATGCCGCCACGGCCCGCCGATGCGCACCACCGACGGATCGGGTGGGTTCATTACCAGCCTGAGGGGTCTTTTTGCGTCGACGGATCGCCGTTGGTGGTCGCTACGGTCCTCTTGTCCGGGCCGGGGGTGAACGCCTCCGGGATCTCCTTGACCGTCTCGATGGTCTTCTGGGGGCCCCGAATACGGCGCACCTTCAGGTAACCGAACAGCGCGAGCAGCCCGGTGAGAACGACCATGATGCCGAAGACGATCAGATAGGCCGCCCATTTCCACAGCCAGTTGTCGAGCAGCTCGGCCAGGAAGAAGAAGAAGAAGAAGGTCGAATAGAACAGCACGACCAGCGCGGCGATGAAGAAGACGCTGCCGGTGAGCCCTTTCTTGACGTCCCGGGTGATCTCGGCCTTGGCCAGCTCGACCTCGGCCCGCACCAGCGTCGACACCTGCGCGGTCGCGTCCTTGACCAGATCCCCGATCGACGGGTCGGGTTTCGGTGCGTGAGGGTCCACCAGCGGTATCGACGTCACGGTGTTCGGCACGCCGTTTCTGCGATCGCTCACGCGGGGCTTCCTTCCGGCCACTCTTCTCGGTCGCGTTCATGTTGCCACGTGGCGTCCCACTAAACGATTCCGCCCGAGGATAGACTGCGCGAGTTCCTTGCTGGGCGGGTCGGGCACCTCGATAGGGGATTGACATTTGAACACGAGCGGGCGCTTTGTGCCGGTCCGCGCGGCGCTCCTGGCTCTGGTCGCCCTGCTGACCCTCGCCACCGTTCCCGCCCACGCCGCACCGCCGGTGGCCCTCGGTGGCGGCTCCGGGCTCGTCGTCGACGGCGAGACGCTGTGCACGCTGACCGCCATCGGCACCGACAGCCAGGGCAGCCTGATCGGGTTCACCTCGGCGCACTGCGGCGGCCCGGGCGCCGTCGTCGCCGCGGAGGCCGATCAGGACGCGGGCCCCGTCGGGACGATGGTCGCGGGCAACGACATCCTCGACTACGCCGTCATCAAGTTCGACCCGGCCAAGGTCACACCCGTCAACACGGTCAACGGCTTCCGCATCGACGGCCTGGCGCCAGATCCCCGCTTCGGCGACGTGGCCTGCAAACTCGGTCGCACCACCGGATATTCGTGCGGAGTCACCTGGGGCCCCGGAGAACAGCCGGGGACCATCGTCAACCAGGTGTGCGGGCAGCCGGGTGACTCCGGCGCACCCGTCACCGTCAACAACCGGCTCGTCGGCATGATCCACGGCGCGTTCTCCGAGGACCTGCCGACGTGCGTGATCAAGTTCATCCCGCTGCACACCCCGGCGGTGACCATGTCGTTCAACACGCAGCTGGCCGACATCACCGCCAAGGGCCGGCCCGGCAGCGGTTTCGTACCCGTCGGGGCGGGTTAGCCCCGGCCTACTTGCTCGCCCGGATCGCCTCGAACACGCTCGGATCCACCAGCGTCGAGGTGTCGCCGAGCTCGCGGCCCTCGGCGACGTCACGCAGCAGGCGCCGCATGATCTTGCCGCTGCGGGTCTTGGGCAGCTCCGGCACGACGTGGATCTCGCGCGGTTTCGCTATCGGGGAGATCTCCCGGGCCACCTCGGCGCGCAGCTCGTCGATCATGTCCTCCTGCCCGCCGTGCGCGCTGGACTTGAGGATGACGAACGCGCAGATGGCCTGGCCGGTGTGCTCGTCGGTGGCGCCGACGACCGCCGCCTCGGCCACTCCCGAGTGCCCGACGAGCGCGGATTCCACCTCGGCGGTGGAGATCCGGTGCCCGGAGATGTTCATGACGTCGTCGATGCGGCCCAGCACCCAGATCTCGCCGTCGCTGCCGTACCGGGCGCCGTCGCCGGCGAAGTACCAGCCCTGCTCGGCGAAGCGAGACCAGTAGGTCTCCTTGAACCGCTCCTCATCGCCCCAGATGCCGCGCAGCATCGCCGGCCACGGCTTGTCGAGCACCAGGTAGCCGGTGACGTGCTCGCCGAAGTCAGCGGACGGCTCGAGCTCGTTGCCGTCATCGTCGACGATCTTGGCCGAGATGCCGGGCAGCGCGCGCATCGCCGATCCCGGCTTGCACGCCGTCACGCCGGGCAGCGGCGAGATCATGATCGCGCCGGTCTCGGTCTGCCACCAGGTGTCCACGACCGGGGTCTTGTCCCCGCCGAACGCCATCCGGTACCAGCGCCACGCCTCCGGGTTGATCGGCTCGCCGACTGACCCGAGCAGACGCAGACTCGACAGGTCGTGCTCGGCGGGCAGCTGACGGCCCCACTTCATGAACGTGCGGACCAGCGTCGGAGCGGTGTAATAGATGGTGACGCCGTACTTTTCGATGACCTGGTAGTGGCGATGCTCATCGGGCGAGGCCGGGGTGCCCTCGTAGACCACCTGAGTGGCGCCGTTGGCCAGCGGGCCGTACACGATGTAGGTGTGCCCGGTGACCCAGCCGATGTCGGCGGTGCACCAGTACACGTCGCTCTCGGGTTTGAGATCGAACACGTTGAAGTGCGTGTAGGCGGCCTGGGTGAGGTAGCCCCCCGAGGTGTGCATGATGCCCTTGGGCTTGCCGGTGGTGCCCGAGGTGTACAGCAGGAACAGCGGTTGTTCGGAGTCGAAAGCCTCAGGCGTGTGCTCGGTCGAAGCCTTCGGGACGAGCTCGTCCCACCACAGGTCGCGGCCCTCGGTCCACGGGGTGTCGATGCCGGTGCGGCGGACCACCACGACGTGCTCGACCGGGCTGTCGTCACCGAGCCCGTCGATGGCCTCGTCGACCCCGGTCTTGAGCGTGACCGCCGACCCTCGCCGGAACTGCCCGTCGGTGGTGACGACGAGCTTGGCCTGAGCATCATCGATGCGGGCCTTGAGCGCGCTGGCGGAGAAGCCCGCGAACACGACGCTGTGCATCGCGCCCAGACGCGCGCACGCCAGCATGGCGATGATCGCCTCAGGCACCATCGGCATGTAGATGGCGACGCGGTCGCCGGCCCGCAGGCCGAGTTCGGCGAACGCGTTCGCGGCCTGGCACACCTCGTCCTTGAGCTGTGCGTAGGTGATGTCGCGGGCGTCGCCGACCGGCTCGCCCTCCCAATGGATCGCGACGCGGTCGCCGTTGCCGGCCTCGACGTGGCGGTCGACGCAGTTGTAGGCGACGTTGAGCTTGCCGCCGACGAACCACTTCGCGAACGGCGCGTCCGACCAGTCCAGCACCTCGGTGAACGGGGTCTCCCAACTCAGCCGGTCGGCCTGCTTCGCCCAGAACGCCAAGCGGTCGGCCTCGGCCTCCTCGTAGAGCGCCTCGGTGGCGTTGGCGTTCGCGGCGAACTCAGGAGCCGGGGGGTAGGACGCAATCGCGTCCACATGCGTCTCGGTCATGTGTGTGAGGGTAGTCACCCAACGTTGCAAAGAGGTTGGCAACTCACTTCTGCGGCTGTGGGCGGCGCTTTCGCCGCGACGAGCGTCACGGCGCACGCGGTCACTGGTCGACTACCGTGTCCACGCGTGACCCCTGGTGCCCTTCGATGAGCCCGACCGCCGGCGATCCGTTGGCGCCGCTGACGACGTTACCCGGGGTCGCGCAGGCCGGCGACGAGGCCCGGGAAGCGCTGGGCAGGGCTCACCGGCACCGTACGAACTTGCGCGGCTGGCCCAAGAACGCCGCCGAGGCGTCCCTGCGGGCCGCGCGCGCGTCGTCCGTGCTCGACGGCGGGCCACTGCAGTTCGCGCCGGACGGAGACCGCGACCCGGTGCTCGCCGGAGCGCTGCGGGTCGCCGAGGCGCTCGAAGGCGGTGAGGGGGCACTGGTCGGAGTGTGGCGGCGCGCCCCGCTGCAGGCCATCGCCAGACTGCACGCGTTGGCCGCGGCCGACCTGGTCGGCGACGACGCGCTGGGCCGGCCGCGGGAAGGGGTGGGGCGCCGGCTGGAGCTGCTCGCCGACCTCGCCACCGGCGGAACCCGGGTGCCTGCGACCGTGCTGGCCGCGGTCGCGCACGGGGAACTGCTGACGCTGGAACCGTTCGGCACCGCCGACGGTGTGGTCGCCCGGGCGGTCTCGCGGCTCATCACGATCGCCACCGGTCTGGACCCGCACGGGCTCGGTGTGCCCGAGGTGCACTGGATGCGGCGATCCGGTGACTACCGCGCTGCGGCACGGGGATTCGCCTCCGGAACGCCGGACGGTCTGGCGGCATGGCTGGTGCTCAGCAGCGAGGCGCTGCACGCGGGCGCGCGCGAAGCGCTCTCGATCGCGCAGGCCGCGACGTCCTGACCCCGCCGTCCGCACCCTCCAGCAACACGAAGCGGGCGGTGCTCCGATCGGTCTTGCGACCGAGTCGGCTCACCGCCCGCTAGCACGGGTCACCGGTTACCAAGCGTGCAATATCGGGTTGCGTGGGTGGCCTCGGCGTAATTGCGCTCCGCTACGGCTGCAGCCCAACCCAAAGGGCTGCAATGGCCGTCAGATCTTCGCAATCACGCAGGCCCGCAACGCCTTCACCTCTCCCGCGGTGCGTGCGCCGCGTGGGTTCCGGGACCCGTGCTAGGAGCCGAGATCGGGAGATCGAGCCTTCTCTTCCGGCTCGGCCTTGGCCTCACCCGGCTGCCTTGCGTTCCTTTGTACTCCGTGACCACGGTCACATCAAGTGCCAATCAGGGTGCGAACCCGGATCGTTACTCTCCCGGTCCAGCAACCGGTGTGTCGGTGCAGGTGGCTTGCCTCAGAACGCGAATCGGCGCAACAGCGAGTACGTCAGGGCGCCCGCAGCCAGTGCGCTCACCCCTACCGCGGCGGTGGTCGCGACGGCCGCCCCGGACGGCGCGGGGATCCGGTCGCGCAGCGACACCGGTTTGGAGAACGTGCGCACCGGCCACCCACGGGCGGCCGCTTCTTTGCGCAGCGCCCGGTCGGGGTTCACCACGGTCGGATGCCCGACCAGTTCGAGCATCGGCAGATCGGTGATCGAATCCGAGTAGGCGTAGCAATGCTCGAGCGCGTAACCCTCTCGGTCGGCGAGGGCGCGAATGGCCTCGACCTTGCCCTCGCCGTAACAGTAGAAGGCGATGTCGCCGGTGTACTTGCCCTCGTCGACCACCATCCGCGTGGCCATCGCGTGGGTGGCGCCCAGCGCACGGGCGATGGGTGCCACGATCTCCTCGCCGGACGCGGAAACCACCACCACGTCGCGGCCGCACAGCTTGTGGTCGGCAATCAGCTCGGCGGCCTCAGCGAACACCAACGGGGTGACGATCTCGTGCAGCGTCTCGCCGACGATGGCTTTCACCTGCTCGACATCCCACCCCGCGCACATGTTGGTGATGTAGGAGCGCATCCGGTCCATCTGGTCGTGGTCGGCCCCTGACATAAGGAATAGGAATTGCGCATACGACGACTTCAGCACGGTGCGCCGATTGATTAGCCCTTGGCTGAAGAACGGTTTGCTGAAAGCCAAAGTGCTCGATTTCGCAATGACGGTTTTGTCGAGATCGAAGAAGGCCGCTGTGCGAACGGGGGTCTCCGACGGAGCCGGCGCTGTCGGTGCCTGGCTACCCTCGGTCGCCGGCTCGGGTGACGTCACATGGTCAGCATAGGCGTGGGCTGTGTGACAGATCGCGGCAGATCGTACAAATTGGCAGATCACGACACCTGTCTGCGACTGCATCTTTCCTGGTCTCTGGCCGGGTTGTTGCCATTTCGATACTTGCGCCGGCCCTGTCCGGCGTGTGTATAGTTGTCATTACTCGGCTTATGCCGGGTGTGCATCAGCCCGACCCCCCGGGGCTGATACACGACGACCTCCGCCTCCTCCCCCCCTGGCGGGGGTCGTCCCTTTTGTGGGGGCTATTGGCAAAGTCGTGGCGGCTTTCGCAAAGCGGATAGAAAATGTCCCGAAAACGACGTTGCGGAATGCTGTTTTCGCTGCGCACGGACGTGCTGTGCGCCGGTTATTCACAGTCTCGCGTCGATCCACAGATCGTAGCCAGGACCCTCCAGGGCCCTGGCCTGCGGTGCGGAACCGGTCGAGGCTGGGGTCATGTCCGCCTCCGACGCCATCCTGGTTCTGGTCGACGACCCGCTGCTGGGCACCGACGTCGACCGGATCGTCGCCGCCGCAGGCATGCAGGTCGTGCGCGCGGCGGATCCGTCCAGTCATCGGGTGTGGTCCGGGGCGGCGGCGGTGCTGCTCGACGCCGCGGCCGCCCGCCGGTGTGCCGCGCGTAATCTGCCCCGACGTCCCAGAGTGCTTCTGATCAGCGGCGCAGCAGCGCCCGAGCGCAGTGACTGGGAGGCTGCGGTGGCTGTCGGTGTGCAACGCGTTGTGACGTTGCCCGCAGATGATCGCGCGCTGATGGCCGTGCTGGCCGACGCCGCCGACGCCGCACGGCACACCGGCGCGCGCGGACCGGTGGTGGCCGTGCTGGCCGGCCGCGGTGGGGGAGGCGCGTCGGTATTCGCGACCGCGCTGGCGAAGATCGGCGCGAAATCCCTTTTGATCGACGGGGATCCGTGGGGCGGTGGGCTCGATCTGGTCCTGGGCAGTGAGACCGAACCCGGTTTGCGGTGGCCCGATCTTTCGCCGGCAGGTGGGCGGATCGCCTTCTCCGCCCTCCGCGATGCGCTCCCGTCGCGGCACGGCGTGAGCATCCTCTCTGCCAGTCGGGTGTTGTCTGGTGACGCTGTCAGCAACGACATCGATGCCGCGCCGCTGGAAGCCGTGGTCGAGGCCGGCAGCCGCGCCGGTCTGACCGTCGTCTGCGACGTGGCGCGGCGGCCCGGCCCGGCGAGCGACACGGCCGTGTCGGCGGCGGATCTGGTGGTGTTGGTCACGCCTGCCGATGTCCGTTCGTGCGCCGCGGCCGCTGTGACCGCGATGTGGGCGACGGCCATCAACCCCAATGCCGGCGTCGTCGTGCGCGGGCCGTCCCCGGGCGGCCTGCGCCCGCTGGATGTCGCGCGCATCGTCGGTCTGCCCGTGCTCGCGGCGATGCGACCGCAGCCCGGTGTCGAAAGTTCGCTCGAGCGTGGCGGGTTGCGTGTGCGGACCCGCTCACCACTGGCCCGCGCGGCCCGCGAGGTGTTAGCCGTACTCGGCCAGAATCCGCAACTCGGGCCGGCCGCCGAGGCCGCCGCATGAGCGCCCCGCTGATCGACCGGGTGCGGGAGCGGCTGGCCGCGCAGTCTTCCCCGCTTCGGCCCAGCGTGGTCGCCGCCGCGATCCGCGCGGAGTCCGGCGGTGTCCTCGGCGACGCCGAAGTGCTGACCAACCTCCGCCAACTTCAGACCGAACTGCTCGGCGCGGGCATCCTCGATCCGCTGCTGTCGGCACCCGGCGTCACGGATGTGCTCGTCACCGCACCCGACGCGGTGTGGGTCGACGATGGCACCGGCTTACGACGGACCGATCTGCGGTTCGCCGACGACGCGGCGGTGCGCCGGCTCGCGCAGCGGCTGGCGCTGGCGGCCGGCCGCCGACTCGACGAAGCCCAACCGTGGGTGGACGGGAATCTGAGCGGACTGGGCGCCGCACAGCCGGGGGCCGCGCTCAACGTCCGGCTGCACGCGGTCTTGCCGCCGGTCGCCGTCGGCGGCACCTGCCTGTCACTGCGCGTGCTGCGGCCGGCCAATCAAAACCTCGACGCCCTGGCCGCCGCGGGCGCGGTCGGCCCAGAGGCGGCCGAGCTGCTGCGCGGCGTGATCGGCGCGCGGCTGGCGTTCGTGATCTCCGGCGGTACGGGTGCCGGCAAGACCACCTTGCTCGCGGCGCTGCTCGCCGCGGTACCGGGCCGGGAGCGCATCGTGTGCGTCGAGGACGCCGCCGAGCTCGCGCCCGCGCACCCCCATCTGGTCAAACTGGTGGCGCGGTGCGCGAACGTCGAGGGCGCCGGTGAGGTCACCGTGCGTGACCTCGTCCGGCAGGCGTTGCGGATGCGACCCGACCGCATCGTCGTCGGCGAGGTACGTGGAGCCGAAGTGGTGGACCTGCTGACGGCCCTGAACACCGGCCATGACGGCGGCGCCGGGACCGTACACGCGAACAATCCCGCCGAGGTGCCGGCCCGGTTCGAGGCTCTGGCGGCCCTCGGCGGTCTGGACCGCGCCGCGCTGCACAGCCAGCTCGCCGCGGCTATCCGGGTGGTGCTGCACGTGGCGCGTGATCGCACCGGGCGCCGGCGCCTGGCCGAGGTGGGGGTGCTGCGGCGCCGAGACGACGGGATCGTCGAGGTCCTCACCGGCTGGCACGCCGACACGGGTTTCGGTCCGGCCGCCGACACGCTGCATGACCTCGTGCAGGACGCGAGCAGGACATGACCGTCGCCGCGCTGACCCTGGCTGCGGCGGTGCTGTTGGTGCCGGTCCGCTCGCGCCGGCGCGCTGTGCTGTTCCCGGCGCCGCAGACCCGCCGGCTGCGTATCCCGGCGCCGGTATGCGCGTTGGGGGTGTGCGTCGCCGTGGCGGTGTCGTCGACGCCCGCCGCCGCGGTGTCCCTCGGCCTGCTGGCCGCGACACTGCTGGCGCGCAACCGGGCCGTCGCACGGCGGCGGGATCGCGCGGCGGAAGCGGCGGCGCTGCAGGCCGCCCTCGACGTGCTCCTCGGCGAGCTGCGGGTCGGTGCCCACCCGGTCGCGGCGATGCGCGCCGCGGCGCAGGAGTCCACCGGCCGGACGGCGACGTCGCTCGGCGCGGTCGCGGCCCGAGCCCTGCTCGGGGCGGACGTCGCCGAAGGTCTGCGCGCCGAGGGCCGCCGGTCCCTGCTGCCGGGGTACTGGGAACGGCTCGGGGTGTGTTGGCGTCTTGCGCAGGCGCAGGGATTGGCGGTGGCCAGCCTGATTCAGGCCGCGCAGTGCGATGTCGTCGAGCGTGAACGCTTCCGCGGCCGTGTCGAAGCCGGTCTGGCCGGTGCGCGCGCCACCGCGGCGATCCTGGCCGGGCTGCCGGTGCTCGGCGTGTTGCTCGGGCATGCGGTCGGCGCAGATCCGCTGAGCTTCCTGTTGTCCGGCGCGGGCGGATGGCTGCTGGTGATCGGGACGACGTTCGTCTGCGCCGGACTGCTGTGGTCCGACCGCATCATGGCCGGCGTCATGACATGACCTGGCCCGCACTGTTTCTGGCGCTCGCTGTACTGACGTTGCCCGCCGCCTCGGAGGCCAGGGTCCGCCGGGGCCGGCAACCCGCGCGGCCCGTGCGCGGACGGCCGGGGCCCGATGACGTCCTCGCCGTCGCAGCCACGCTGGACGTGCTTGCGGCGTGCCTGCGTTCCGGCATGGCGGTGTCGGCCGCGGCGTCCGCGGTGGCCGAGTCCGCACCGCGGGGATTGGCTGCGCTGTTGCGGCGGGCGGCCGATCTGACGGCGCTGGGCGCCGACCCTGCGCACGCGTGGTCGAGTCCCGACGCGGCCCCCGGCCACGCCCTGAATGCGGTGCTGCGGATGGCCCGTCGCTCCGCCACGTCGGGCGCCGCGCTGGCCCGCGGCGTCGAGGATCTGGCCGTCCAGCTGCGGGCCGAAGCCGCGGACGCGGCCGGTGCGAAGGCCGAACGCGCCTCGGTGCTGATGGCGGGGCCGCTCGGGCTGTGTTATCTGCCGGCGTTCCTGTGCCTGGGCATCGTGCCGGTCGTCGCCGGCTTGGCCGGAGACGTCCTGCAGTCGGGAGTGCTGTGAACACCAGAGAAAAAGGGGAAAAGCATGTGGAAAGACCGTATCCGCGACATTCGCACCAGGATGCTCGTGCTGGCTGTCGCCGACGACGGCATGTCCACCGTCGAGTACGCCATCGGCACCATCGCCGCGGCGGCGTTCGGCGCGATCCTGTACACCGTGGTCACCGGGGATTCGATCGTGTCCGCGCTGACCAACATCATCAGCCGGGCGCTGAACACCAACATCTGAGCGGTGAATCCGGAATCGCCACCGCCGAAGCCGCTTTCGCGATCGCCGCGCTGGTGGCCGTGCTCGTCGTCTGCGTCGCGGGGCTCACCGCGGTGTCGCTACAGGTGCGCTGCATCGATGCCGCCCGTGAGGCGGCCCGGCTGGCGGCGCGCGGGGATCACGCGTCGGCCACCCGCGCGGCGCGGCAGATCGCGCCGCCCGAGGCGGTCGTCGCGGTGCGCCGCGACGGTGATTTCGTCGTCGCCCGGGTCACCGCGGGATCGGCGGTACTGCCCGGCATCGTCATCGCGGCCGAAGGGATGTCGGTGGCCGAGCCCGGCCAGCGATGAGGACGGCGCCGCCACCGTCACCGCGGCGCTGATGGTGCTGGTCCTGCTGACCCTCACCTGGGGCGGGCTGGCGATCGGGTCGGCGGTGACGGCCCGCCATCGAGCGCAAGCCGCCGCCGACCTTGCCGCGCTCAGCGCCGCATCTCGGACCGCGGCGGGGCAGGCCGCGGCATGCGGGGTCGCCGAGCACGTGGCCCGGTCCTTGGGCGCGACGCTGACCGGCTGCGCGTTCGACGACCTTGACGTCGTGGTTCGTACCGGCGTCCCGGTGCGCACCGGCGGATTCGTCCTGGGTCCGGCGTCGGCGATGGCCCGTGCCGGTCCCGTCGCCGGCTGATCGGGGAGCTGACGCGGTGGGTTTACCTCCCCGCGGGTACGGATACGCTGCCGGCATGACTGGCAGCGAGACGCTTGCCGGCCGTTATGAATTACGGGGCCTGCTCGGGTGCGGCGGCATGGCCGAGGTTCGCGACGGCTGGGACACGCGGCTGAACCGTCCGGTGGCGGTCAAACTGCTGCTGCCGAACCTCAACGCCGACCCGGGAGCCCGGCTCAGATTTCAGGACGAGGCCCGCTCCGCGGCGGCGCTGTCGCATCCCAACATCGTGGCGGTCCACGACTTCGGCGAGCACGACGGTCGTCCGTTCATCGTGATGGAACGGCTGCCGGGCCGCACACTGGCCGATCTCATCGCCGAGGTCCCGCTGCCGGCAGCGCAGGTGCGGGCCATGCTCGACGACGTGCTCGCCGCGCTCGACGCCGCGCACACCGGCGGGGTGCTGCACCGCGACATCAAGCCGGGCAACATCCTGCTGTCGGCCACCGGCGACCGCATGCAGGTCGCCGACTTCGGCATCGCCAAGAGCGGCGGAACCGCGCACACCATGACCGGGCAGATCATCGGCACGCTGTGCTACATGAGTCCTGAACGCGTCGCCGGCGCGCCGGCTTCGGTCGCCGACGACCTCTACGCGGTCGGCGTCATGGGCTACGAGGCGGTACTGGGCCGCCGCGCCTTCCCGCACGACAATCCCGTGGCGCTGGCCCGGGCGATCATGGACGCGCCGCCACCGCCGCTGGCCGGGCTGCGCACCGGCGCCGATCCGGTCCTCGCCGCGGTCATCGACCGCGCGATGAGCCGTGACCCCCGGTTGCGTTTCGGAAGCGCCGCCCAGATGCGCGCCGCACTCGCCGGTGATGCCGCGGCGATGAGCGCCGGCGCGGCACCGATCGGGGTGCCGCCACGTCCGGCGACCAAGGTGCTCGCCGAACCGTTGCCGCCGTCGGCTTACCACCGGGCCGCGCCGCCGCAACGGCCTGCGTCCCTGAGACGCAGATACGCTCTGATCGCCGCGGCTGCGGCGGCCTTCCTGGTCGCGGCGCTCGCCGTGGCGATGAACCCGTTCTCGTCGTCGACGCCGGTCCAACCCGTCAGCACCAGTACGCCGGCTCCGCCCCCGACACAGCCCCCGTCCCCGCCGCCCGCGCCCACGGCCTCACTGGTGACGCAGCAGCCGCCGCCGCCCGCGCCCGACGTCAAGGGCCCAGACAAGAAAGGCAACAACGGCCACGGGAAGGGAAACGGAAAAGGTAACGGCGCCAACAAGGGTCGCGACGACTGACGCCGACCGGCCGCTCGACTACATGCGGCCGGCTTTGTCCTTGCGCGAGAGCGCCTTGGTTCGGCGTCCGGTGCTCTCGACCGCACCCTCAAGTCCCGCGGCGGCGAGTTCGGCCGCCGTCGGCAGCCGCAGTGACGCCAAGCCGGCATAGGCGTTCTTGCCCAGCTTGACCCGGTTCACCGTGACGTGCACCGGCGTCCAGCCCCCGTCGGGGCCCACCATGCGCAGCACGCCGCTGGCGACGCCGGTCGCGAAGTCGGCGGCCATCGCGACCATCGTGGTAGCCCGGTCGTGCGGATGGACGGTCGCCTCACTGGACATGTGCGCGCGCCAGTTGAGGAACGGGACCGGATCGTCGAGCCACTTCAGCAAGGTCCAGTGCCGCGGATCCACCAGCGCCCTGTACACGCCGGGCTGTCGCATCCCGTCGACGATGCGCTGGGCCAACAGGTCGTGTTGGATGCTCGGGCCTTCGCGTACGCTGCGCCAATTCATGGCGCGGCAGATCAACCGCTCTCTGCCGTCGTCGGCCACCTCAGGAAGTGAGCGGGCCACGAACCCGACCGTGATGGGCTGACCCCGGTAGTCGGTGACCTCCCAGGTGTTGCACAACGTCACCCCCGGCTCAGGTCTGATCACCATGGTGAGCACCTCGGCCTCGTTCGGATTGAGGTCGCGGCGGGGCAGGTCGTCGGCGAAGGCACGACCGTGTGTGGCCTGTTTGTTCGGATCCCAGCCGCCCACCTCGAGCGACTCGCGGGTGTCGGTGGCGGTCCCACTGGTGAGATCCCACAGCAGCGGCCCCACCAGTGGACGTTCCGGTGGGGTGTCGTCGGGTGCGCCGGCCCACACCTGAACACCGTGGATCCGGCCGTCGGACATCTGGACCACCTCGGTGCGGATGACCCGGTCGTTCTTGGGGGTGATGCTGCTCAGGCCCGCCCCCGCGCGGACTGTCTCACCGATGGCGGTCTGGATGGCCATCAGGTACGGGTTGCGGCGCAGGTAGTTGCCGATCGGGACGAGGTCCTTGGTGTACGCGCCATGCGCGACGACGGCGGGCTCGGTGCCGAGTGTTTCCACGAGCAGCCAGTCGTGGGTCATGCCGGTGATCCTACCGAGGCCGCAGGCGCCCGACGGCGGGGAAGGTTCGCGGCGCGGGGATCTCCGAGCCAGTTGGTGTCAGGTTCAGTCCAGCCGTGCCGTGAGCAGTCGCACGACCAGTCGCAGAACCCGCACGGCGCCGTCCTTGTCCAGAGGATCGTTTCCGTTGCCGCACTTGGGGGACTGCACGCACGACGGGCATCCCGACGGGCACTCGCACGCCTCGATCGCCGACGCGGTGGCCTCCCACCAGCGGTCCATCGTGGCGAACCCGCGTGCAGCGAACCCGGCCCCGCCGGGGTGGCCGTCGTAGACGAAGATCGACGGCAGCCCGTCGACGGGGCCGATCGCGGTCGAGACCCCGCCGATGTCGCCGCGGTCGCAACTGGCCACCAGCGGCAGCAGGCCGATCGCCGCGTGTTCGGCCGCGTGCAGCGCACCAGGTGTCCGCAGCGGGTCGATCCCGTTGTCCTGCAGCGCCTCCGGTGTGATGGTGCACATCACCGCCATCGTCTCCAGGCTGCGGGTGGGCATGTCGAGTTCGACGAAGTCGATCACTTCACCGTTCATCCGCCGCCGCAGATACCCCGTGACGGTGTTGCTCACCGACACCGGCACCAGACCCACTGTGACCGGCCCGAAGTCGGTGCGCTCACCGGGACCGGTAACGCTGATGTCGGTCAGCTCCCGGGCGAAGGTGGTGTAGCCGGGATCCTCGGCGTGCACGAACGCGACGCCGTCCTCGAAATCCAGAGAATCGACGACGTAACTCTCGCCCTGGTGCAGATACACCGCACCCGGGTGCACCGAGGACGACGCCTGGCCTGCGCCCGTGCTGCCCAGCATCCTGCCGGTGTCCGCCTCCAGGATCGCGATCTGTCCGCCCGTGGCGCCCCGGATATCCACCGCGGGGTGGGGGTCCAGGCCCGGCGCGGGGAAGTAGCCGCTGGGGCGGCGGCGCAGCAGGCCGTCGTCGACCAGGGATTCGGCCACCGCCTCGGCGCCCCACATCCGGACCTCGGTCTCGGTGAGCGGTAATTCAGTTGCTGCGCAGAGCAACTGCGGACCCAGCACGTAAGGGTTGCCGGGGTCGATGACCACCCGCTCGATCGGTTTGTCCAGCAGGGCCGCCGGATGGTGCACCAGGTAGGTGTCGAGCGGGTCGTCGCGGGCGATCAGCACGATCAGCGCGCCCTGCCCGCGACGGCCCGCGCGGCCGGCCTGCTGCCAGAACGACGCCACCGTCCCCGGAAAACCGGCCAGCACAACGGCATCGAGCCCGGCGATGTCCACGCCGAGCTCCAACGCGTTCGTCGTCGCCACGCCGCGCAGTTCGCCCTCGGTCAGCGCGCGCTCCAGCGCGCGGCGGTCCTCCGCCAGATAGCCGGCGCGGTAGGACGCCACCAGCGGCGCCAGCTCAGGTGCGGTGTCGGCCAATCGGTCCCGTGCGCCGAGCGCGGTGAGTTCGGCGCCGCGCCGGGAACGCACGAAAGTCAGCGTCCGGGCACCCTCGACGATCAGGTCGGCCATCACCCGGGCCGCCTCGGCGCCCGCCGAACGACGCACCGGGGCACCGTTCTCGCCGAGCAGATCGGTCATCTGCGCCGGCTCCCAGAGTGCGACGGTGCGGGCCCCCTGCGGCGACCCGTCCTCGGTCACCTCGACCACGGTCTGGCCGATCAGCTCCGACGCCGTCGCGGCGGGCTGGGCGGTGGTGGCGCTGGCGAAGATGACCGTGGGCCCGGCGAATTCGGAGCCGGCGGCCGAGTACCGCGCGCACAGCCGCAGCAGGCGGCGCAGCACCATCGCCACGTTGGACCCGAAAATGCCGCGGTAGTAATGGCATTCATCGACGACCACGTACTGCAGATGGCGCAGGAACACCGCCCAGCGGGCGTGGTTGCGCAGCAGCGACAGGTGGATCATGTCCGGGTTGGAGAAGATCCACCGGGACCGCTCGCGGGCGAAGCGGCGTACCTCGGAGGGGCTGTCGCCGTCGTACGGGCTCGGCGCGACGTCGGCCAGGCCGGGCACCGCGGCGGTGAGCGCGGTGGCCGCACGCAGTTGATCGTGGCCGAGTGCCTTGGTCGGGGACAGATAGAGCGCCCGCGCCCGCGGATTCTGCTTCAGCGCCGTCAATATGGGCAGTTGGTAGGCCAGTGACTTGCCCGAGGCCGTGCCGGTGCTCAGCACGACGTGCCGGCCGTCGCGGGCCAGCTCGGCGGCCGCCAGCTGGTGGGACCACAACGCCTCGACACCGCGATCACGGAACGCCCCCACCAGATCTGGGTCCGCCCATGCGGGCCACGCCTGCCGCCGGGCCCGTCTGGGCGCCAGATCCGCGACATGACGCAGCGGATGCTCGTCGGCGGCGGTTCCGTCGATGGCGCACGCGAGCAGTTCGCGGCCGAAATCCGGCCCCGGATCTGTCACGGCGGTCCCTCCAGGTGTTGTCCTACGTGAATTGTTCACTACGTGATGGCCGCGAGAACTGTCGCAGCTGGCCTGAACATGATTGACTTACGACGGTCGCAGCTTCTGTGTTCGTGTATCAGCACTCGCAGGAACGACGTTGCGATCGCGGTTCCTGCGAGGGTTGTAGGTCGGGTCGAGTTCCGAGCACTCCACGAAGGTATGGCGGTCGGAACGGGCCCGGCCTGCCGAAAGACGGCGGGCCGCACCCGGTGAATACAGAGAAGGAAAGTACGAAAGATGCCACAGGGAACTGTGAAGTGGTTCAACGCGGAGAAGGGCTTCGGCTTCATCGCCCCCGAGGACGGCTCCGCTGACGTTTTTGTCCACTACACGGAAATTCAGGGTTCCGGCTTCCGCACCCTGGAGGAGAACCAGAAGGTCGAGTTCGAGGTCGGCCAGAGCCCCAAGGGGCCCCAGGCCACCGGCGTTCGCGCCATCTGAGCGGGCCCCCAAGACCTCAAGACGCCCCCGCGCCGTCCTGCCGGACGACACGGGGGCGTTCTTCTCTTCACGCACGCCCGGGATGGCCGGGTAACGGGGCTGTGGGGCCCGGCTGCCCTAGTGTCTGTTCTGTGAGCCAGCTGTCCTTCTTCTCGGCCGAGTCGGTGCCCCCGGCGATCGCCGACCTGACGGGGATCCTGGCCGCGCCCGGACAGGCGGTGCTCGTCGGCGGCGCCACCGGAGCGGCCGCACGGCTGTCCGTGGTGGTGGACGCGTTGTGGCGGGCCGAGGGACTGGCCGAGATGATCGCCGAGGCCGGCCTGGACCCGGAGATCGCCCGGACCGACGAGAACACCCCGCTGGTGCGCACCGCGGTCGACGCCAGACTGGTCGTAATCGCCGCCGAGTGGACCAGGGGAGCGGTCAAGACGGTCCCCCCGCAGTGGCTGCCCGGGCCTCGGCAGCTGCGGGCCTGGACATTGGCCGCCGGGCGCCCCGAGGACGACCGCTACCTGCTCGGGCTGGACCCGCACGCGCCCGACACGCATCCGGCGCTCGCGTCGGCGATGATGAGGGTCGGGATCGCGCCGACTCTGATCGGCACCCGGGGGGCTCATCCTGCGTTGCGGATCAGTGGACGACGACGGCTATCGCGCCTGGTAGAGAACGTGGGGGAACCGCCGGAGCAGGATGGGGCGTTGTCGCAGTGGCCGAGGCTGTAACCGGCCGGAACAGCTCTGACGGGGCGGGGACGGTTTGCGTAGGCAGGCGCGGGGTGCCAAATTGTCACTTGCCGGGGCGGGACGCATGAGTAAGTGCATTTCGCGGGCAGCTGAAGAATTGGAGCTGGACAAAGGTGGCTGACGAGGACCGCGGCAGCGGACGTGTGCGGCGACTCGTGATCGTCGAGTCGCCGACCAAGGCGCGCAAGATTGCCGGTTATCTCGGCTCGAACTACATCGTCGAGTCCTCGCGCGGGCACATCCGTGACCTGCCGCGCAACGCAGCCGACGTCCCGGCCAAGTACAAATCCGAGCCATGGGCGCGCCTGGGCGTCGATGTGGAGCACAATTTCGAGCCGCTCTACATCATCAGTCCGGACAAGAAGAGCACGGTCGCAGACCTCAAAGACAAGCTCAAGAACGTCGACGAGCTCTATCTGGCCACCGACGGTGACCGCGAGGGCGAAGCCATCGCCTGGCACCTGCTGGAGACGCTCAAACCGCGCATCCCGGTCAAGAGGATGGTGTTCCACGAGATCACCGAGCCCGCGATCCGGGCGGCCGCCGAGGATCCCCGCGACCTGGACAACGACCTGGTCGACGCGCAGGAGACCCGTCGCATCCTCGACCGTCTCTACGGCTACGAGGTCAGCCCCGTGCTGTGGAAGAAGGTCGCGCCGAAACTGTCGGCCGGCCGGGTGCAGTCCGTGGCGACCCGCATCATCGTGCAGCGCGAGCGGGAGCGGATGGCCTTCCGCTCCGCCGACTACTGGGACGTCAGCGCCGAGCTGGACGCCAGCGTCTCCGACGCTTCGGCCAGCCCGCCGACCTTCACCGCCAAGCTCAACACCGTCGACGGTCGTCGGGTGGCCACCGGCCGTGACTTCGACTCCCTCGGCGCGGTCAAGAAACCCGACGAGGTGCTCGTCCTGGACGAGGCCGGCGCCAACGCGCTGGCCACCGGCCTGCGCGGCGCGCAGCTGGCCGTCACGTCGGTCGAGCAGAAGCCCTACACCCGCAAGCCGTACGCGCCGTTCATGACCTCAACACTGCAGCAGGAGGCGGGCCGCAAGCTGCGGTTCTCGTCGGAGCGCACGATGAGCATCGCTCAGCGGCTCTACGAGAACGGCTACATCACGTATATGCGTACCGACTCGACCACGTTGTCGGCCAGCGCTGTGGAAGCCGCACGCAATCAGGCTCGCCAACTCTACGGCGAGGAGTACGTGCATCCGACGCCTCGGCAGTACACCCGCAAGGTGAAGAACGCGCAGGAGGCGCACGAGGCGATCCGCCCCGCCGGCGACGTGTTCCAGACCCCCGGTCAGCTGCACAGCCAGCTCGACACCGACGAGTTCCGCCTCTACGAGCTGATCTGGCAGCGCACCGTCGCCAGCCAGATGGCCGACGCGCGCGGCACCACGCTGAGCCTGCGGATCGGCGGGAATGCCCGTTCCGGCGAGCAGGTCGTGTTCAACGCCAGCGGCCGCACCATCACGTTCCCGGGCTTCCTGAAGGCTTACGTCGAGAGCCTCGACGAGCAGGCCGGTGGGGAGGCCGACGACGCCGAGAGCAGGCTGCCGAACCTGACCCAGGGGCAGCGCGTCGACGCCAAGGATCTGACCGCCGACGGGCACAGCACCTCGCCGCCGGCGCGCTACACCGAGGCGTCGCTGATCAAGGCGCTCGAAGACCTCGGGATCGGCAGGCCGTCGACCTACAGCTCGATCATCAAGACCATCCAGGACCGCGGCTACGTGCACAAGAAGGGCAGCGCGCTGGTCCCGTCGTGGGTGGCGTTCGCGGTCATCGGTCTGCTCGAGCAGCATTTCGCGCGCCTGGTCGATTACGACTTCACCGCCGCGATGGAAGACGAACTCGACGAGATCGCTGCCGGTAACGAGCGACGCACCAACTGGCTCAACAACTTCTACTTCGGCGGCGAACACGGCGTCGACGGATCGATCGCCAGGGAGGGCGGGCTCAAGAAGCTTGTCGGCGGCAACCTGGAAGAGATCGACGCGCGAGAAGTCAACTCCATCAAACTCTTCGACGACGCCGAAGGCCGCGCGGTCAACGTCCGGGTGGGCCGCAACGGCGCCTACCTGGAGCGCATGATCGTCGGTGAGGACGGCGAGCCGACCCCACAGCGGGCCAACCTCAAAGACGAGCTGACGCCGGACGAGCTGACCCTGGAGCTGGCCGAAAAGCTGTTCGCCACCCCGCAAGAGGGTCGATCGCTGGGTGTCGACCCGGAGACCGGGCACGAGATCGTCGCCAAGGACGGCCGCTACGGACCGTACGTGACCGAGGTGCTGCCCGAACCCGGACCTGGAGACGACGGCGACGCCGGTGCGACGGCCAAGAAGGGCAAGAAGCCGACCGGGCCGAAGCCGCGCACCGGGTCACTGCTCCGGAGCATGGATCTGGAGACGGTGACGCTGCAGGACGCGCTCAAGCTGCTGTCGCTGCCGCGGGTGGTCGGTGTCGATCCGGCCAGCGGCGAGGAGATCACCGCGCAGAACGGCCGCTACGGCCCGTATCTGAAGAAGGGCACCGACTCCCGATCGCTGGCCACCGAAGACCAGATCTTCTCGATCACCCTCGACGAGGCGCTGAAGATCTACGCCGAGCCCAAACGGCGCGGCCGCCAGGGCGCGGCCACACCGCCGCTGCGCGAGCTGGGTGTCGACCCGGTATCGGAGAAACCGATGGTGATCAAGGACGGCCGTTTCGGGCCGTACGTCACCGACGGCGAGACCAACGCGAGCCTGCGCAAGGGCGACGACGTCATGTCGATCACCGATGAGCGGGCCTCCGAGCTGCTGGCGGACCGCCGCGCCCGGGGCCCGGTGAAGAAGAAGGCCACCAAGAAGGCCCCGGCGAAGAAGGCGGCCAAGAAGACCCCGGCGAAGAAGGCCGCGGCGAAGAAGGCCGCGGCGAAGAAGGCCTGAGCCTCTGTCGGCGGGTTACTGCGAGACGTCGCTGGCGACTTCCTGGCCGACGTCGTGCGGCGAGATCAGGTTGAGCGGGCGGGCGAGCTGGGTCGGGGCGGTACGACCGCGCAACTCGACGATCTCGCCGACATCCCAGCACAGCGCCTCGGCGTCGAGCGCGTCGGCGACGGCGATCGACGATGCCAGCACGTGCCCGGGTTCGAGTTTGGCCAGCTCGGTGAGCCGGGCGGCCTCGTTGACGGGGTCGCCGATCACGGTGTACTCGAACCGCGCCTGCGCGCCGATGTGGCCGGCGATCGCCCGGCCCGCGGACACCCCGATACCGAACTCGGTCTCACCGAGCACCCGGATCAGTTCGTCGTGCAGCTCGCGGGAGGCCGCCAGCGCCGCCCCGGAGGCGTCGGGATGTTCGATCGGCGCGCCGAAGATGGCCAGTGCCGCGTCGCCCTGGAACTTGTTGACGAAGCCGCCGTGCCGGTTGACCGTGTCGACGACGACGCGGAAGAAGTCGTTGAGCAGGTTCACCACCTCGGCGGCGGGCCGGGTCGCGGCCAAGTGGGTTGATCCCACCAGGTCGACGAACAGCACCGCGACGTCGCGTTCCTGACCGCCGAGCTCGGTGCCCCGCTCCAGGGCCCGGCGGGCGACGTCCTCACCGACGTAGCGGCCGAACAGGTCGCGCAGGCGTTGCCGTTCGGCCAGGTCGCGCACCATGTCGTTGAAGCCGGCCTGCAGCAGGCCCAGCTCGCTGGCGTCGTAGATCTGCATGTGGGCGTTGTAGTTGCCGCGCTGCACCTCGCCGAGAGCCCAGCGGAGCTGGCGCAGCGGGTCGGCGATCGACATCGCGACCAGCACGGTGCTGGACAGCCCGATGACCAGCGCCACGATCGCCAGCAGCAGGATCGTGGTGCTCAGCCGGTCGGCGGGAGCGGTGAGCACGTCGAACTTGCTTGCGACCAGCGCCAGCAGGATGGCCAGGACCGGAACGCCGGTGGACAGCACCCACGTCAGGACCTGGCGCAGGATGACGCCCGGGGCGCGGAAGTTCTCCGGCACGCCGCCGCGCAGCGCGGCCACCGCGACCGGCCGCAGCACCCGCTCGGATTGCAGGTATCCGATGATCGCGGTGGCCGTGGCGCCCAGGCCCGTCGCGACCGCCACCACCGGCGCGGACTTGCTGGCGACCGGCCAGCTGGCCACGATGAAGACCACCGAGCCGAGCAGCCAGTTCGTCGCGCTGATCACCGACCGGTAGAACGGCATCTTCAGCGCCCGCATGCGGGCGACCTCGGTTTCGGCGGGGTCGCGGTCGCCGAGCAGCATGTCGCGGCGCTGCCAGCGCATCACCGGAATCAGCATGCGCAGGGTCAGGTACGAGGCCACGGTGAACGAGATGAACAGGTAGCCGAGGAAGATCGCCAGGTTGTAGGCGGGCAGGTCCTGCAGCTGGATGCGGTCCTCCGGCGGGAGCCCGAACCGCAGGAAGCCCAGGACCAGCAGAGCGCCGATGATGTCGGCCTGCAGCATGCCCAGCGTGAACACCGGCCACGGTGTACGCGCGACCCAGCGGACGAATGCACTGATTCGTCCCACTTCGATCGGTTCGGCGGCCACCCGAATACCGTATCGGGCTCTCCTGACGCGGAAGGGGCGTCTGGGACGGACGTGTCGGTTCGCAGCATTACTGTTATCGCGATGGCCGGGGTTTTCTCGCGACTGGTGGGTCAGGACGCTGTGGAGCAGGAGTTGATCGCGGCTGCTCGCGCGGCACGCGGTGATTCCGCTCACATCGCCGGTAACGATGTGAGCGCCGCGCTCGGGACGATGACGCACGCGTGGTTGATCACAGGTCCGCCTGGGTCCGGCCGGTCGGTCGCGGCGCTGTGCTTCGCCGCCGCGCTGCAGTGCACCTCCGACGGCACCCCCGGATGCGGCGAGTGCCGGGCGTGTTCGACCACGATGGCCGGCACCCACGCCGACGTGCGCCGCATCATCCCGGAGGGCCTGTCCATCGGCGTGGACGCGATGCGCACGATCGTGCAGATCGCTTCGCGCCGTCCCGGGACGGGCCGCTGGCAGATCGTGGTGATCGAAGACGCCGACCGCTTGACCGAGGGCGCGGCCAACGCGCTGCTGAAGGTGGTCGAGGAGCCCCCGCCGTCGACGGTGTTCCTGTTGTGCGCGCCGTCGGTGGATCCCGAGGACATCGCGATCACGCTGCGGTCGCGCTGCCGCCACGTCGCGCTGGTCACCCCGCCCGTGGAGGCCATCGCCAAGGTGCTGATGGAGGCCGACGGACTCCCGGAGCGCGACGCGGTGTGGGCCGCGTCGGTCAGTGGCGGTCACGTCGGCCGGGCGCGCCGGCTGGCCACCGACGACCAGGCCCGGGATCGACGCAAACGCGCACTCGGGCTGGCGCGGGACGCGGCGACGCCGTCGCGGGCGTACGCGGCGGCCGAGGAGTTGGTGGCCACCGCCGAAGCCGAGGCGAAGGCGCTGACCGAGGGTCGCAACGAGGCCGAGGCCGAGGAGCTGCGCACCGCGCTGGGTGCGGGCGGAACCGGCAAGGGCACCGCCGGCACCATGCGCGGCGCCGCCGGCGCACTCAAAGACTTGGAGAAACGCCAGAAGTCCCGGCAGACGCGGGCGTCGCGCGACGCGCTGGACCGCGCACTGATCGACCTCGCGACGTACTTCCGGGACGCCCTGCTGGTGGCTTCCGGTGCCACCGACGTGGCCCCCAACCACCCGGACATGGCCGACAAGGTGGCCGCGATGGCCGCGCACGCCTCGCCGGACAAGCTGCTGCGCTGCATCGAGGCCGTGCTCGAATGCCGCGAGGCGCTCGCGGTCAACGTCAAGCCGAAGTTCGCGGTCGACGCGATGGTCGGCACCGTCGGGCAGGCGCTGCGCAGCTGAGTTGGGTCGCCGGGAGGCCCTGCCGTAGACTCATCCCGCCCGACAGCGCCGCCTTAGCTCAGTCGGTAGAGCGATTCACTCGTAATGAATAGGTCGGGGGTTCGATTCCCCCAGGCGGCTCCATGTTCCACCCGCACCGCGTCGATGCGCCCGGTCCGGGGTCAGACCGGCGCGACGAACCCGACCGGGCCCGAGGCCACACACACCGACAGGGCCGCGGTGTTGGCGCTGACGGTGATCGCGTCGCCGGCGCCGGGCACCCGCACGTAGACCCGGTTGAGTCCCGGCCGTACCGGGACCCTGACGTCCTCCCCCTCCGACAGTGACACCGTGATCGAGCCGTCGCTGTTGCCCAGGTAATTCAGTTCGACCGTCCAGTCGGCGGGCAGCAGCGGTCCGTCCAGCGGCATACGGACCGGGAAATCGGGCTGCACCAGATATCCGCACTGCGGGTCGGGTCCCTGACGGATGCTGCGGACCCACGTCACCAGCGCGTCGACGAGATTCCCGTGGACATCGAGCATGCGCAGATCGGTGGTGGCCGAGGCGAACTCGGGACGGTCGGGCAGCAGCGCGAACATGTGCGAGACCAGGTTCTCCGGCCAGGCCACCCGCTGCAGCACCAGCGGGTCCACCTCCTGATCGAGCATCGGCGCGTCCGATGACGCCCGCGCCCGCGCCAACCCGGCCCGCGCGTTCTGCAGATACGGCTGCGCGGGGTTGTCACGCCAGCTGGTCAGAAAGGTCGATGTCGAGTACAGGCTGCTGGCCACGAAAACCGTTGCCGCACAAACTGTTATGACGGTTCGACGGGTGGAGTGGTCGAGCCCGCGCGGGCTCTCCCGGTTGGGCGCGCACAGCCCGACGGCGGCCAGCAGCGCCAGCACCACGACCAGATCGGGCAGGTACCGCAACGTCTGGGCCAACTCCAGCGCGGTGAACCGCGACGAGCGCATCAGATAGATCGGAACCTGACAGACCACCGCGTAGCCCGGCGCGGCCAACCACACCGGGCCGAGGCGCCGCTTGCGTGACAGCGACACCGCGACCACCGCGCCGAGGGCCAGCCAGCCGAGCACCATCACCGTCACCGGCGGCGTCGCCCACGGCGACGCCGGAGCCCACCGCTGCCAGTCCCACGGCCCGCCGACCAGACCGGGCACGATGCCGTGGGTGAAGGAGCGGGACAACAGATCCCACGTCATCGCGAGGTCGAAGCTCCACCGCTGCTGGTCGACAACCAGCAGATAGACCCCGATCCAGGCCACGGTCAGCGCGGCCGTCGCGGTCCACAGCGCCAGGCCGCGGCGCCACACCTCGCGGACCGTGGCCGTGGCCGTCACATATCCGTACAGCGCCACGACCACGAACGCGACGAACGGGATGATCGCCGACTTCTCGAAGAACAGCAGCGCACCCAGGAACACGATCGCGCCGGACCACGCGTGGCGCCGGTCTCCGGTGCGCACCAACAGGATCGCCTCGGCGCACACCCACGACATCCCGGCCAGCATCGGCAGCGAGTTCAGCCCCGCGGCCCACCACGCAAATCCGGGTACCGCCAGCGGGGTGAACAACGCGAACGTCAACGGCACCAGTAACACCGGGCGCCAGCCCAGGATCACATACAGCGCGCGCAGCAGTGCCAGCGAGGCCAGCAACGCGAGGACGACCAGGCTCACTGCCGGCCAGATCCAGTTCAGCGGCGACAGGCGGGTGATCACCCCGGCGACCAGGAACGCCCCGGGCATCACGTGCCCGTCGTGGTCGTCGAAGAGGTAGCCCGGCGACCACAGCGGCTGGGTGCCCGCCCGCCCCACGAGAATGAGGTCGTCCCAGTAGAAGTAGCCGCCGAACGCCAGCACCGCCCGGATCACCAACTGCAGCGCGATCAGCGCCACCGCGGTGCGGCCGACCCAATTGTGCGCGGCTGTCAGGAGACCGCCCCGGCAGTGGGATACGCCGGCCCGGCTGCCCGGCGTGCTGACCACGCCGACGCCACCATGTCGGTCAGCGAATGCCGCATCCGCCAGTCCAGATCGCGCGCGGCCAGCTCGCCGACCGCGACGATGCGGGCCGGGTCACCGGGCCGGCGCGGCGCGACCTCAGGCTCGAAGTCGACGCCGGTCACCGCGCGCATCGTGGTCATGATCTCCCGCACCGAGGTCCCCGACCCGCTGCCGAGGTTGTAGACCGGCTCGACGGATTGCCCGTCGTCGAGGCGGCGGGCGGCCGCGACATGGGCGGCGGCGATGTCGCAGACGTGGACGTAGTCGCGCACGCAGGTGCCGTCCGGGGTGGGGTAGTCGTCGCCGTTGATCCGCGGGGTCTGGCCGCTCAACAGCATGTCGAACACCTTCGGGAACAGGTTGAACGGGCTGACATCGAATACGTCGTCGGAACCGGACCCGACGACGTTGAAGTAGCGCAGGCTGGTGTGGCGCAATGCGGTGGCGATGCCGATGTCGCGCAGCAGCCACTCGCCGATCAGCTTGCTCTCCCCGTAGGGCGACTCCGGCCGGGTGGCGGTGGTCTCGTCGACGACCTCGGTGTCCGGGGTCCCGTAGGTCGCCGCGCTCGAGGAGAACACCACCTTCTCGATTCCGGCGGCCGTGGCCGCGTCCAGCAGCGTGACCATCGCGGACACATTCTGCTGATAGGTGTGCAGCGGCCGGTGCACCGACTCGCCGGCGTACTTGTAGCCGGCGATGTGAATGATTCCGCTCACGCCGTACTCGGCCAGCGTCGCCCGCACCGCAGCCGCGTCGAGCAGGTTCGCCTGCACGAACGGCACCCCGCCCGGGACGAACTGTGCGAGGCCGGTGGACAGGTCGTCGATCACGACGACGCCCAGCCCGGCGCCGCGCAGTGCCCGCACCACATGTGCGCCGATGTATCCGGCGCCGCCGGTCACCAACCAGGTCACGGTGTCTCCTTCGTCGTCGCTCGCGGGGAATCGAGTGGTCGGTATGCCACCGTAACGAGTGCGCCCAGATGCACGGCGATGCCCAGCAGCGGACCGCACAACAGCGCCACCACCGTGCGCACCTCCAGATCGAGCGGGAGCAGCAGCAACAGCGCCGACGCCACCGTCGCGATCACCCACCCGGCGGCATAGGCGCGGTGCAGCGCCGCTGCCACAGTGGCCGCTCCCGTCAGCGTCAACAACGCGATCGCGACCGCCGCCGCGGTCAACCAGGCCAGCAGGCTGCCGTCGGCGTGGTACCGGGGCCCGAACGCCTCGCGCAGCAGCCACGGCCCGAACGCGCCAGCCAGCACGACGCCGACGGCCCCCAGCGTGGCGACCGCCGCTGACGGGGCGACGAGCGCCCTGAGCCGGTGGGCGCGCTGGTCGACGAAGTGGGCGATCAGATTGCCCTGCATCGCGGTCAGCGGGACCAGCAGCGGCGCCCGCGTCAGGGTCACCGCCAGGATCACCACTCCGCCGGCGGCGCCGAGGTCGCCGGAGGTGGCCTTGAGCAGTACCGGAAAACCCATCACCAGCACCGCGCTGGCGCCGGCCGCGGCGATCGAGTGTCCGGCGCCGCGCAGGAAGGTGACCGTCCCTCCGGGTGTCAGCAGCCGGGCCGCCGCCCGGGCGCCCGGGGACACCGGCAGCATCAGCAGCCAGGCGAACGCCCCCGCGACCGTCGCCCACAGATAACCGCCAAGGCCCCAGCCCAGCGCGAAGGTCGCCGCGGCGACCACCACCCGCAGCACCGCGTCGGCGACCATCAGCGCGCCGTACTCCGACCAGCGGTTCATCCCGGCCAGCGCGCCCAGCAGCGTGGTGTGCAGGCAGAAGCCGGCCAGGCCCGCAGTGAGCAGCAGCACGCTCAGTGTGCGCGCGTCGGCGAACACGTGACCGGACCACACCGGCGCCGTCACCGCGATCACCGCGGCGGCCCCGAGCCCGACGCCCGCGGCGACCCGCATCGGGTGGGTGCGCTTGCCGTCCGGGGCCGCCGACGGTGACCGCACCTCGCGGGTGGTCTCCTGCAGCAGCCCGAACGCGGCGCCGCTCACGAGCCCGAACGCGCCCCAGAACACCCCGAACACCGAGAACCCGGCGGGTTCGAGGTCTCGGGCCGCCAGATACAACACCGCGTAGCCGCACAGCGCCGACAGCGCCGTCGCGACCCCCACCCGGACCACGCTGCCCCGGGTGACCGCGCCGGAAGGTCCAGCCGTCGCGTCGGTCACGTCCCGGCGTCCAGCGCAGGGACCTCCGGTGTGTACAGCCACGCCGTCCACAGCGGGCGCAGCGAATCGTCGGTGTACTGGGCGGCCAGGCCTACGAAGTCGTCGGTGACGACGCTGGCGTGCCGGTACCGATTCGCCCAATCCTTCAGCAGCGCAAAGAAAGCCGTGTCGCCGAGGCGGCGGCGTAACGCGTGCAGGGTCAGCGCGCCGCGCTTGTAGACGCGGTCGTCGAACATGTCGCGCGGGCCGGGGTCGGCCAGCACCAGGTTCTGCGGAGAGTTCTTGAGCCGATCGTGGTAGTGGCGGGCCCACTGATCGGCCGTGCGGTCACCGCTGTGCTCGGACCACAGCCATTCGGCGTAGCAGGCGAAGCCTTCGTGCAACCAGATGTGGCGCCAGCGTTGCACGGTGACCGAGTTGCCGAACCACTGGTGCGCCAGCTCGTGGGCGATCAACCGCTCGGATCTGCGGTTGCCGTCGCAGTGGTTGGCGCCGAAGATCGAAATGCCCTGTGCCTCAAGGGGTATCTCGAGGTCGTCATCGGTGACCACCACGGTGTAGCCGGTGGCCAGGGGGTATGGCCCGAACAGCTTGGTGAACAGCTTCATCATCTGCGGCTGGCGGCCGAAGTCGTGGTCGAACTCCTCGCGCAGCCGGTCGGGCAGCACCGCGAACATCTCCACGCCGTTCTTGGCCATGCGGTGCCGCCCGTACATGCCGACCTGCAACGTAATCAGGTATGTCGAGGTCGGCTCGGCCTGTTCATAGACCCAGGTGGTCATTCCCGCACGGGCCCGACGGTCCAGCAGCTTGCCGTTGGCCAGCGCGAAATAGGGGCTCTCGGTGGCGATTTGGACGCGGAAGCTGGCCTTGGCGCTGGGATGGTCGTCGCACGGGAACCACGAGGACGCACCGTTGGGCTGGCCGGCGACCAGCACCCCTTCGGTGAGCTCCTCGAAACCGACCTCGCCCCACAGGGATCGGATGGGCCGCGGGGTACCGCCGTAACGCACTCCGACGGTCAACGCCGCCCCCGCGGGCAGACGGTCGCTGAGGCTGATGTGCAGCTTGCCGTGCGAGGCCCGGAACTGGGCCGGCCGTTTGCCGTTCACGGTGACCTTCGCGACCGACAGCGCGTCGGACAGGTCCAGGGTGAACGTCTTGAGCTCGGCCAGCGTGACCGCGGTGATGGTGGCCGTGCCCGAGAGCCGGTTGATCGCCACCTTGTACTCCAGCTCGAGCTCGTAGCGCGACACCCGGTAGCCGAAGTTGCCCGAGCCGGGCAGGTACGGGTCGATGACCGGCGCGGTGCCCTTCTTGGCGGCCCTCTTGCGCGCCGTCACGCGGCCGTAGACTTCTTGGACTTGGATTCCGAAGTCTCCGAACGCTTCTTGCGTGACGGCAGCCACGGTGCGATCGGATTGCCCTGCCACCGGGTCGACGGGGGCACCTCGTCGCCGCGCATCACCAGCGACGCGGGCCCGACGGTGGCGCCTGCCCCGATGCGCGCCGCCGGCAACGCGACGCAGTGCGGCCCGAGCGTCGCACCCCGATCCAGCGCCACGGTGTCCATCCGCATGATCCTGTCGTGGAACAGATGGGTCTGCACCACGCAGCCGCGGTTGACGGTGGCGCCGTCGGCCAGCGTCACCAGATCGGCCTCGGGCAGCCAGTACGTCTCACACCACACGCCACGTCCGATCTTCGCGCCCAGGGCCCGCAACCACAGGTTCATCACCGGCGTACCCGATGCCGCGCGCGCGAACCACGGTGCCGCCACCGTCTCGACGAAGGTGTCCGAGACCTCGTTGCGCCACACGAACGGCGACCACAGCGGGTGCTCGATCGCGCCGATCCGGCCCACCACAAGCCATTTCGCGAGTACGGCGACAGCTCCGGCGACCGCGCCGGCGCCCAGCAGGACCGGTGCGGTGGCCAACGCCGCCCACACCCATCCGAACGTCACCACCAGATACTGCAGCACGAGCAGCACCGCGATCCCGATCGCGAAGGTCACCACCAGCGGCACGAATCGGAACGTCTCCACGACGGCGCGCAGCACCTTCAGCCGCGCCGACGGATGGAACGTGCGCAGCGCGTCGGCCGCGGTCGGCTTGCGGCGCAACCGCACCGGCGGGCTGCCCAGCCACGACGAACCGGCCTTGGCCTTGTGCGGGGTGGCCGACAGCACGGCCACCAGACCGTCGTCGGGCACGCGGCGCCCGGGCTGGGTGATCCCCGAGTTGCCCAGGAACGCCCTTTTGCCGACGGTGGCGGGGGCGACGTGGATCCAGCCGCCGCCGAGTTCGTAGGACCCGACCATGGTGTCATCGGCCAGGAACGCGCCGTCCTCGACCACGGTGAACTTCGGGATCACCAGCGCCGTCGAGATCTCGGTGCCCTTGCCGACCTTCGCGCCGAGCAGTCGAAGCCACCACGGGGTCAGCAGACTGGCGTAGATCGGGAACAGGTAGTTGCGCGCGCCGTCCATCAGACGTTCGATAGCCCACAGCTGCCAGCCCGGGCGGCTGCGCACCGGGTGGTAGCCGTCGTCGAGCCCGACCGACAGCATCCGCACCCCCAGCACGGTGAGTACCGCGTACACCAGCAGCGCCGCCGCGGTGGCCGGCACCAGCCACAGCAGTGCCGGCCCGATCGCCGCCGTCACCGTCGCGGTGCCGCGCACACCCCAGCCGATCACGGCCAGCCCGGCGGCCAGCGCCGCCAGCGGCAACGCAGCCAGCAGCACCGACGTCACGCCGTACACGGCCACCCACAGCGGCGCCCTGGGCGGGCGGTGATCCGGCCACGGATGCCTGGCCTTGCCCGATTTCACCGCCGGCGAGCCCTTCCAGTACTGGCCGTTCTTCACCTTGCCGACCACGGCCGAACCGGGTGCGACGTCAGCGTTCTTGCCGACCACGGCCCCGGGCAGCAGCGTGGTCCGCGCCCCGACGGTCGCGTCGTTGCCGACGGTGATCGGGCCGACGTGGAACTGGTCGCCGTCGATCCAGTGTCCGGCCAGGTCCACCTCGGGCTCGATGGAACAGCGGTGTCCGAGGGTCAGCATGCCCGTCACCGGCGGCGCCGAGTGCAGGTCGACGCCGTTGCCGACGCTGTTGCCCAGCGCCCGGGCGTAGTAGACCAGCCACGGCGCCCCGGCCATGTTCTCCGCGCCGCTGGCCTCGGCCAGTCGTTCGGCCAGCCACACCCGCAGATGGGTGGGCCCGCCGCGGCGGTAGGTGCCGGGTTGCAGGTTGCCGATCAGCACCCGCGCGCCGAACACCGCGATGCTCATCCGGCCCGGCGGGGTCACGAACAGCAGGAAGCCGGCCAGGATCCACCACCAGCTGACCGGACGCACCCAGTCGGCGAGGTGCAGCGCCGCCGCGGCGTTGTTGGCGACGGCCAGCCACACCATCCACTGCATGCCGGTCAGCAGCGCCAGCGGCACGGTCAGCGCCACCTGCGCGGCCTGCGTCAGCCGAGGCACCGGCGCGACCTCGCGAGTGGTGACCACCGGGGGCGGCTCCAACTCGTCGAGGTAACCGGCCAGCGACCCCAGCCGCGGATGGTCGTAGACGTCGGCGACGGTGACCTGCGGATAGTGTTGTCGCAGCGCGGCGACCAGCTGGGCAGCCGACAGCGAACCGCCGCCGAGGGCGTAGAAATCCGCCTCGGGCCCGTCGACGGGCGCCGCGAGCACCTCCCGCCACACCCCGGCCAGCCAGCCGAGCGTGCCGCCGCCCAAGTCGGTACCCTGCTCGGCATCCGCGTCGCCGACGGGCCAGGGCAGCGCGTCGCGGTCGACCTTGCCGGACGTGCGGGTGGGCAGTTCGTCGACCACCACCAGACGCGGAACCAGCGCCGCGGGCAGGGACTCCGCCAGCCGGGCCCGGGCGGTGGCGACGTCGAACTCGCCGTCCAGATCCGGGGCGACCGCGATGTAGCCGACCAGCAGCGGTGTCCCGGACGCGGTGCGCCGCACCGCCGCGGCGCCGCCGGTGACCTCGGGCAGGTGCACCAGCGCGGTGTCCACTTCGCCGAGCTCGATGCGGCGGCCGCCGACCTTGACCTGGTCGTCGGCGCGGCCGACGAAATACAGACCGTCCGGTTCCAGCCGCACCAGGTCCCCGCTGCGGTACGCGCGACTCCAATGCCCGTGTCCGGCCAGAGTGGGCATGGGCGCGTATTTCTCGGAGTCCTTGTCCTGGTCGAGATAGCGGGCCAGGCCGACACCGCCGATGACGAGCTCGCCGACCTCGCCGAGGCCGACCGGCCGGCCGTCCTTGTCGACCACGGCCAGGTCCCAGCCGGGAAGCGGCAGCCCGATGCTGACCTGCCCGCCGGAACCGTCCAGACGTGCCGCACACGCTACGACGGTCGCCTCGGTCGGCCCGTAGGTGTTCCACACCTCGCGGCCGGCCGAGTCGGGGCCGGCGGCGAGCCGCTCGGCGAGTTCGGGCGGACAGGCCTCGCCCCCGAAGATCAGCAGCCGCACCGACTCCAGTGCCTCGGCCGGCCACAGCGCCGCCAGCGTCGGCACCGTCGACACGACGGTGATGTCCCGGGACACCAGCCACGGTCCGAGGTCCATCCCGCTGCGCACCAGCGACCGGGGCGCGGGCACCAGACAGGCCCCGTGCCGCCATGCCAGCCACATCTCCTCGCACGACGCGTCGAACGCCACCGACAGGCCCGCCAGCACCCGGTCGCCCGGGCCGAGCGGATTGTCCTTGAGGAACATCTGCGCCTCGGCGTCGACGAATGCCGCCGCGCTGCGGTGGGTGACGGCCACCCCCTTGGGCGTGCCGGTCGAACCCGACGTGAAGATGATCCATGCGTCGTCGCGGGTCAGTGGCGCCGTCGCGCGCCAGCCGCGCGACGAGCCGGGCCCGCGCACCAGGCCGCGTTCGGTGATCACCGCGACCACCTGGGCCTCGGTGAAGACCAGGTCGGCGCGCTCCTGCGGATCGTCGGCGTCGACGGGCACGTACGCCGCGCCGGTGGCCAGGGTCGCCAGGATCGCGACGTAGAGCGCGTAACTGCCGGACGGCATCCGGATCCCGATGCGGTCGCCGCGGCCGATCCCGCGGGCCCCCAGCCAGGCCACGCTGTCCTCGACGTCGGCGACGAGCTCGGCGTAGGTGAGCTGCACGGTCCCGTCATCGAGCGCCGGCGCGTCGGGGTACCGGCGCGCGGTGTCGTAGAGGATGTCGATGAGCGTGCGGGGCGGGGGAGCGAACTCCGACAGCAGGTATTGAGTGGGGATCTCAGGAGTTCGATCCGCGGCCGTCACGGGTACAAACTACTCAGCGTTCGGAGTCGCCTCACGCCCCTGGGCCGCTCATTTCGCGTGTCGGGCGACCGACTGGCACAATGAGCCGCTTGGAGGGGAGTATTCCTTCGCCACGGTGTCGTCATCACGTCGTCCCACCTGGGATGACCGGTGCCGTGGGCCTACCGCCGCAGGCGGTGGTGGAAGAGACCTCCGGCGTTTGACGACGACCGGAGGTTTGATGAACGTAAGTGGTCTCGAGTGGGGCATCACGCTCACCGTGACAATCGCGATCCTGCTGTTCGACGTGATCGTGATCGGGCGTCGCCCCCACGAGCCGCCTCGGCGTGAGACGGCCACGGCCCTGACGTTTTATGTCGGCCTGGCGATCGCGTTCGGGCTGTGGACCTGGTTCTTCCACGGCAGCCAGTACGGTGTGGAGTTCTTCGCGGGCTGGCTCACCGAATACAGCCTGTCGGTGGACAACCTGTTCATCTTTCTGATCATCATGGCCAGCTTCAACGTGCCGAAGATCTACCAGCAGCAGGCGCTGCTCGTCGGCATCATCCTGGCGCTGATCTTCCGCGGCATCTTCATCGCGCTCGGCGCGGTGGCCATCAACCAGTTCTCGTGGGTGTTCTACATCTTCGGCGCGTTCCTGCTCTACACCGCGATCAAGCTGGTCAAGGACACCGACCACGACGACGACGCCGACAACGCGGTGGTGCGCTTCGCGCAGAAGCGGATGAAGTTCACCGACCAGTGGGACGGCCTGCGGTTGTGGGTGAAAGAGAACGGCCAGCGGCTGATGACGCCGATGTTCCTGGTCATCGTCGCGTTGGGTACCACCGACCTGCTGTTCGCGCTCGATTCCATCCCGGCGATCTACGGTCTGACCCGCGAGCCGTACCTGGTGTTCACCGCCAATGTGTTCGCCCTGATGGGGCTGCGGCAGCTGTACTTCCTGCTCGGCGACATGCTCAAGCGGCTGGTGTACCTTTCGCAGGGGCTGGCGTTCATCCTGGGCTTCATCGGGATCAAGCTGCTGTTGCACGCGCTGCACGAGAACGAGTTGCCGTTCATCAACGGCGGCGAGCACGTGCCGGTGCCGGAGATCCCGACACTGCTGTCCCTCGGCGTGATCGTGGTCACGCTGCTGATCACGACTGCGGCCAGCCTGTACAAGACCCGCGTGCACGACGTACGCAAGAACGGCAGCTCAAACGGGGTCTCCGAGGAGAAGGCCGTGCCGGATCCGCATCACGACCCGAGCCGCTGAGCGTGCGATTGTTGCACTCTCGCTGATCACAACGCTGGGTCGCGCCCGGCAGCGCTGGATAGCGTGGCCGGGTGCGGCTATTCGTGGCAGATGACGGTGGCGTGAGCGAGCTGACCGACGGCGACCAGCAGATCGTCCGGGTGGCGGCCAAGGACCTGCAGCACGCCCGGCGGGTGCGGGCCCGGATCCGCGCCGGCGCCGACGACGTCGCGGTGATCCTGGACGTCACCGTCGCCGTCGCAGGCGATTTCCGGTCGGCGCAGCAGGTGCTGGGTCCGGCCGATTCCGGGACGGTGCACTACGCCGGCACCGTGGACGGTCTGGCAGGACTGATCGCCGACATCGCGTCGGCGGAGGTGGCCGACGGCGTGACTCTGATTCCGGCCACTCCCCGTCAGGATCTCGGCACGGTGGGCCGCGACGTGCTCGGCCGCCTCGCCGCGCGCGATCAGCCGCGCGCGTCCTGAAGCGCGGCGTCGATCAGCGCCGCGTAGCGCACCGTGCGGGCGGTGCCGGTGGTGCCCTCGCCCATCTTGTTCATCACGTAGGCGAACGTCGCCCGCCGGTCGAGGTCCATCACCACCAGGGAACCGCCCCAGCCGCCCCACCAGCAGACGGTGCCGGCCGGGACAGCCCGCACGCGCTCGGGCGTGGGCAGGCCGAATCCGATGCCGAAGCGCAGCGGCACGAACAGCACCTGATCCATGCCGTGGGACTGTTCGGTGAAGATCAGCTCGATGGTGCTCGGGCCGAGCAGCCGGACCCCGTGCGCACTGCCGCCCAGCGAGACCGGAGTCAACGCACGGACCAGCCCGCGGGCGTTGCCGTGGCCGTTGGCGCCGCCGATGTCGGCCCGTCGCCACGCGTCGGTCTCGGCGTGGGCCACGCCGTACGCGCCGGGCGGGAACGCCGCGAACGTCCTGACCGCCGGGTGGTCGGGCGGCAGCTTGCCCACGCCGCGGTCGCGCGGTGGGGGGCGACCAACTCGGCGATACGGGACGCGTCCTCGGGCCGCGCCCCGATCTGCACGTCGGCCGACAGCGGCGCCGCGATCTGCTCGGCGACGAAATCCTTCAGTGTCGTGCCGGTGATACGGCGCACCAGCTCGCCGATCAGGTGGCCGTAGTTCATGGCGTGGTAGCCCGACGCGGTCCCCGGCGGCCACCACGGCGCCTGCGCGGCCAGGTGCGCCGTCGCCGTGGCCCAGTCGTAGATGTCCTCCACCCCAAACGGTGTCTGCCACCCCGACACCCCGGACGTGTGGGACAGCAGGTGGCGCACCTCGATGCTGGCCTTGCCGTTGGCGGCGAACTCCGGCCAGTAGCGGGCGACGGGGGAGAAAGGGTCGAGTTCGCCGCGGTCGACGAGCATCAGCGCCGCCAGCGCGGTCAGCGTCTTGGTGCAGGACCAGAAGTTGACGATCGTATCTTGTTGCCAGTCAACGGTTTTCGCCCGGTCGGCGTGGCCGGCCCACATGTCGGCGACCAGTTCGCCGTCGACGTCGACGGCGATCGACGCCCCGAGCTCCTCCCCGGCGGCGACCTCGTCGGCCAACGCCTCGGCCAGCGCGTCGAAGCGGGGATTCCAGCGGCCGGACACCTCACCCATGGCAGAGACATTAGGCGCACCCGCCGGGCCTGGGGCGAGCTCACCAGTTGTCGTAACCGCCCTCAGGGCCCAGCATGCGCTCGAGCCGGGTCCGGTTGATCCGCGCCAGCTCGTTGCGGACCACCTTGCGTTCGGTCTCGTAGTCGTTGTGTAGCCGGTCCCGCATGGTCTCAAGAACCACGTCGGCGCCGTAGCCGTTGATGAACATCACGAAGCCGAACCCGAAATGATTGAGGTACTTCTTCGACGCGGTCGCGAGTTCGGCCATCACCTCGGGACGTTCGTCGGTGATCGCACACTGCTCGGCTTGGGACTTCTCGCTGCCCGGCCGTCTGCCCACGTCCGGGTAGGCCTGCAGGATCGAGTCGATCGACTCCTCGCTCAGCCCGAACAGCAGGGTGTCGGCGAAGCGGAACAACCGGTCGTGGGTGTCGAACGGCCGGGCGCGGGCCAGGTCGGCGGCCAGCGGCACGCTGTAACAGCATTCGAAGACCGCGTGGACGGCGCGGCGCATCGGAAGGGCGTTGAAAGCGTCCAGCCCGATCCCCTGATGCAGCAACACACCGCAATGATCGGCCGGTCAAGCGGCGCAGGCGTTACACCGTGTTACAGCCACGCAAATTCGCGCAGGGGCGCCGCCACACCTGCGCGAGCAGACACAAAATCGCACGAAATCGGGTCCGATGGTGCGAGTTTGTGTCTGCTCGCGAGGGGGAGGTCAGTGCCCTTCGGCCTTGAAGCGCTCGATCGAGCGCTGTACCTCGGCCTCGGCCTCCTCGCGGCCCACCCAGTCGGCGGCCTTGACGAACTTGCCCGGCTCCAGGTCCTTGTAGTGCACGAAGAAGTGCTTGATCGCGTCGAGCTCGAAGTCCGACACGTCGCCGATGTCCTGGATGTGGTCCCAGCGGGGATCGGCGAGCACGCACAGCACCTTGTCGTCGCCGCCCTTCTCGTCTTCCATCCGGAACATGCCGACGGGACGGGCCTCGACGATGCACCCCGGGAACACCGGCTCGGGCAGCAACACCAGCGCGTCCAACGGATCGCCGTCCTCGCCGAGGGTGTCCTCGATGTAGCCGTAGTCCGTCGGATAGCCGAACGAGGTGAACAGGTAGCGGTCCAGCTTCACCTTGCCGCTGTCGTGGTCCACCTCGTACTTGTTGCGGGAACCCTTCTGGATCTCGATGAGGACATCGAACTGCACGCCGTGACTCCTACTGTGCTGGGGCGGGGGCGTCGGCTGACGACGCGGGTTAACCCTAAACGAGGGATACGCTGCTCTACAGGGGTGGCTCGGCCAGACGATCGAGATCAGGAGAAACATGCGGCCCACGCGGTGGCGGCGATCCACGTATGTGGTCGTCGGGGCGGTGGTTCTGCTGCTCGTCGTCGTGGTCGTCGCGGCCGCCGCGTTGGTGGCCACCGGGCAGAGGGCCGACCAGGTCGCCGTCGAGCCGGCGCCCGCCCCGGCGACCGCGGCACCGGCCGTCGAACCGGTCTCGGATTCCGCCGACAAACCCACCCCCGAAGGCCTGACCCGCGCGCTGCGCGAGGTGCTGGCCAATCCCGATCTGGGCAGGTTCACCGGACGCATCACCGACGCGCTGACCGGTGAGCAGCTGTGGGCGCAGGGCGCCGGGGTGCCGATGCAGCCCGCGTCGACGAACAAGCTGCTGACCGCGGCAGCAGCGCTGCTGACCCTGGACCGCGACGTCAGGTTGACCACGCGCGTGCTCTCCACGACGCCGGGCGTGGTGGTACTCGTCGGCGGCGGCGACCAGACCCTGTCGGCCGCGCCCCGCAACGTCGACACCTGGTATCGCGACGCGGCGCGGATCGTCGATTTGGCCGACCAGGTGCGCCGCAGCGGCGTCGACGTCACGACCGTCCAGGTCGACGTCAGCGCCTACACCGGACCGACCATGGCGCCCGGCTGGGACCCGCTGGACATCGACGGCGGCGACATCGCGCCGATCGAGTCGATCATGCTCGACGGTGGCCGGACACAGCCGGTGAGTGTCGAATCGCGGCGGTCCAGGACACCGGCGTTGGACGCGGGCCGGGCGCTGGCCGTGGCGCTGCGGCTCGATCCGGCCAAGGTCACGGTGACGACCTCGGCGTCCCGCGGCACCGAGATCGCATCGGTGCAGTCGCCGCCTCTGATGCAACGGCTGCGCGACATGATGAACTTCTCCGACAACGTGATGGCCGAATCGATCGGCCGCGAGGTCGCCGCCGCGACCGGTGAGCCGCAGAGCTTCGCCGGCGCGTCTCGCGCAGTGCTGGGCGCCCTGGAAGACGCCGGTATCGACACCGCCGGCGCGCGGCTGCTGGACTCCAGCGGTCTGTCGGTCGACGACCGGCTGACCGCCGAGACGCTCGACGAAGTGGTGCAGGCCGCGGCGGGTGACGACGAGCCCGCGCTGCGCCCGCTCGTGGACCTGCTGCCCATCGCCGGAGGCAGCGGCACCCTGTCCAACCGGTACCTCGACAGCGAGGACGGCCGCGCCGCAGCGGGATACCTGCGGGCCAAGACGGGCTCGCTGACCGGCACCAACTCACTGGCCGGGATCGTGACCGGAGAGAGCGGGCGGGTGCTGACCTTCGCGCTGCTGTCCAACGACGCCGGCCCGACGGGGCGCACCGCCCTCGACGCGTTCGCCGCGACGCTGCGGACCTGCGGATGCCGCTCATGAGCGCGGCGTCGAAGTCCGGGCTCACCGTCGGTCGCGCGGTGGACTGGAAGCTGGCCGCCGCGCTCGGCGGCAAATTGGCCCGTCCTGAGCCGCCGGCCACCGAGTACACCCGCAGGCAGGTCGTCGACCAGCTCGCCGAGGCGGCCCGCGCCTCCGAGCTGCCGGTGCGGGAGACGACCGGCCTGATCGAGGGCGGCGAGATCCCCGAGGCCCGGGTGCTCAACCGTCCCGAGTGGATCCGCGCTGCGGCGCAGTCGATGCGGGTGATGACAGGCGGGCAGGGCGACGACGTCAGACCCCACGTGCTGACCGGCCGCATCGCCGGCGCGCAGACCGGGGCGGTGCTGGCCTTCGTGTCGTCGGGGATCCTCGGCCAGTACGACCCGTTTGCGGCCGGCGGCGGCGAACTGTTGCTGGTGTACCCGAACGTGATCGCCGTCGAGCGTCAACTTCGGGTGCTGCCCAAGGACTTCCGGATGTGGGTGTGTCTGCACGAGGTTACCCACCGGGTGCAATTCCGGGCCAATCCGTGGCTGGCCGACCACATGTCGAAGGCGCTGGCGGTGCTGACCGAGGACGCCGGCGACGACCTGCCCCAGATGGCGGGCCGGCTCGCCGAGTACGTGCGTGACCGCCGCACCAAAGCCGATGAGCAGGAACCGAATTCGGGTGGGATTCTCGGTCTTCTGCGGGCCGTGCAATCCGAGCCGCAGCGGCAGGCGCTGGACCGTCTGCTGGTGCTGGGCACCCTGCTCGAAGGGCACGCCGAACACGTGATGGACGCCGTCGGCCCTGCCGTGGTGCCGTCGGTGGCCTCGATCCGGCACCGGTTCGATCAGCGCAGGCAACGCAAACAGCCACCGCTGCAACGACTGCTGCGCGCACTGCTGGGTGTCGACGCGAAACTGAGTCAGTACACCAGGGGCAAGGCGTTCGTCGACCACGTGGTGGGCAGGGTCGGTATGGCCCGCTTCAACGCGGTCTGGACCGACGCCGAAAGCCTGCCGCTGCCCACCGAGATCGACGAACCGCAGCGATGGATCGACAGGGTGCTGTAGCCGCGCTGCGCACCGCGCTGACCGGTTTCCTCGGTGACCATCCTGACGTGTCCGGGCCGTGGTGCGTCGCCTTGTCCGGCGGCCCCGATTCGCTGGCTCTGACGGCGGTCGCGGCGGCTCTGCGGCCGACCACGGCGTTGATCGTCGATCACCGGCTGCAGCCGGATTCCGACCGCGTCGCGGCGACAGCGCGCGGTCAGGCGCTGAGCCTGGGATGTGTTGGGGCACAGGTTCTCCCGGTCGACGTCGGCACGCACGGCGGTCCGGAGGGCGCGGCCCGCGCCGCCCGGTACGCCGCGCTCGACACCGCTCGGCACGGCGCGCCGGTACTGCTCGCGCACACGCTCGACGACCAGGCCGAGACGGTGCTGCTCGGTCTGGGCCGGGGCTCGGGCGCCCGCTCCCTGGCGGGGATGCGCCGCTACGACCCGCCGTGGTGCCGGCCGCTGCTGGGGATCCGGCGCGAGGTCACCCACCGGGCGTGCGACGAGCTCGGCCTGCCCGCGTGGCAGGACCCGCACAACAGCGACCCCCGCTACACCCGGGTGCGGCTGCGCGCCGAGGTGCTTCCGCTGCTGGAGGACGTGCTCGGCGGCGGCGTGGCCGAAGCGCTGGCCCGCACGGCCACCGCGCTGCGTGAGGACACCGACGCCCTCGACAACCTCGCGGCGCAGACCTTCGTCGCCGCGGGCGGCGCCGGCCTGCCCGTCGCCGCGCTGACGCCGCTGCCCGCTGCGGTGCGGCGCAGGGTGATCCGGCGCTGGCTGCTCGCAGGGGGCGCGTGCGAGCTCACCGACAAGCAGATCCGCGCCGTCGACGCGCTGGTCACCGACTGGCGCGGGCAGGGCGGCGTGGCGGTGCCCGGCGGAGTTCCCCGCGAACGGTTGTTCGCCGGCCGCCGCCGCGACGTGCTGACCCTGTACCGCGAACCGGTCGCCGAGCGGCACCGCTAGGCTGTGGGCGTGCCTGCGCATGCTGCGGACTTGTATCCCGGGGACATCAAATCGGTGTTGCTGTCGGAAGAACAGATCAAAGCCAAGACCGCCGAGATGGCCGCGCAGATCGCCGTCGACTATGAGGTGTCGGGATCCGGCCAGGACCTGTTGCTGATCACCGTGCTCAAGGGCGCGGTCATGTTCGTCACCGATCTCGCCCGGGCGATTCCGGTGCCCACGCAACTGGAGTTCATGGCCGTCAGCTCGTACGGCTCGTCGACGTCGTCCTCGGGTGTGGTCCGCATCCTCAAGGACCTCGACCGCGACATCAACGACCGCGACGTGCTGATCGTCGAGGACATCGTCGACTCGGGGCTCACCCTGTCCTGGCTGCTGCGCAACCTCGCGACGCGGCGGCCGCGGTCGCTGCGGGTGTGCACGTTGCTGCGCAAACCCGACGCGGTGCGTGCCGACGTCGACATCCAGTACATCGGGTTCGACATCCCGAACGAGTTCGTCGTCGGGTACGGCCTCGACTACGCCGAGCGCTACCGCGACCTGCCCTACATCGGCACGCTCGATCCGAAGGTCTACGAGAACTCCTGAGCGCAGAATGCAGGCATGGCCGAGACCGCGTTACGCATCTGCCCGCTCTGTGAAGCGACCTGCGGTCTGACGCTGACCGTCGACGACGGACGGGTCGTCGGTGCGCGCGGCGACCGGGACGACGTGTTCTCCGCCGGCTTCATCTGTCCCAAGGGCGCGAGCTTCGGTGAGCTCGACAACGACCCGGACCGGTTGAGTGCCCCTCTTGTCCGCCGGGGCGGCGTGCTGACCGAGGCGACGTGGGACGAGGCGTTCGCCGCCGTGGCCGAAGGCCTCGGCGCAGCGGTGCGCGACCACGGCGGGGCATCGGTCGGGGTGTATCTGGGCAACCCGAACGCCCACACCGTCGCCGGTGCGCTGTATCCGCCGCTGATCATCCGCGCGCTCGGCACCAGGCAGGTCTATTCGGCGAGCACGCTGGACCAGATGCCCAAGCATGTGTCGCTCGGGCTGATGTTCGGCAGCCCGGTCGCGTTCACCGTCCCCGACCTGGATCGCACCGACTACCTGGTGGTGATCGGCGCCAACCCGCTGGTGTCCAACGGAAGCCTCGCCACCGCGGCAGATTTCCCGGGCAAGCTACGCGCACTACGCAGACGCGGTGGACGGCTCGTCGTGATCGACCCGGCCCGCACCCGCACCGCCGAACTGGCCGACCGGCATCTCGCGCCGCGGCCGGGCACCGATGCCGCGCTGCTGCTGGCCGTGGTGCACGTGCTGTTCGCCGAGCATCTGGTGGATCTCGGCGCAGCCGCCGAGTACGTCACCGGCGTCGATGACATCCGCACTCTCGCAGCAGATTTCGATCCTAGGCAGGTGGCCGGGTACTGCGGCGTGGCCGCCGAGGACATCCAGATCCTGGCCCGCGAGCTGGCAGCGGCGCCCACCGCGGCAGTGTACGGACGGATCGGCACCTCGACCGTCGAATTCGGGACGCTGGGCAGCTGGCTCGTCGACGTCGTCAACGTGCTGACCGGCAACCTGGACCGGCCGGGCGGCGTGATGTTCCCGCTGTCCCCGGTGGCGCCCGCGCCGCGCGGCCACCGGCCGGGCCGGGGCTGGCGCACCGGCCGCTGGCACAGTCGGGTGTCCGGTCACCCGGAGGTGCTCTCCGAACTGCCGGCCGCGGCCCTGGCCGAAGAGATCGAGACCCCCGGCGACGGGCAGATCCGCGCGATGATCACCATCGCCGGGAACCCGGTGCTGTCGGCGCCGAACGGCGACCGGCTCGACCGGGCGTTGGCCGGGGTGGACTTCATCCTCTGTGTCGACCCGTACCTGAACGAGACCACCCGGCACGCCGACGTGATCCTGCCGCCCCCGCCGCCGTCACGTAGCCCGCACTTCGATTTCGCGCTGAACAACCTCGCTGTCCGCAACAACGCCCGGTACTCCCCGCCGGCGCTGCCACTCGACGGCAGGCCCGACGAGGCCGAGATCCTGTCGCGGATCGCGCTGGTGCTCTACGGCGCCGGTCCCGGCGCCGACCCGGACCTGGTCGACCAGCAGGTGATCGCGGCGACCCTGGCCAAGGAGAGTGCCGACGCCGGATCCCCGGTGGCCGGGCGAGCCGTCGAGGAGCTGACCGCGATGCTGGCCGACGGTCCGGGTTATGAACGCCGCCTGGACATGATGCTGCGGCTCGGCGCCTACGGCGACGCGTTCGGCGCCCGGCCCGACGGCCTCACCCTGCAGAAACTCAAGGACGCCCCGCACGGCATCGACCTGGGGCCGCTGCAGCCGCGGCTGCCGGAGGTGCTGCGCACCCCGTCCGGCAGGGTCGAGCTCACGCCGCCGCAGCTGATCGCCGACGCCGCGCGGCTGCGTGCCGCGCTGGGCCGGCGCGGCGACGGGTTTGTGCTGATCGGCCGACGGCACCTGCGCTCCAACAACAGCTGGATGCACAATCTGCCGGCGCTGGCCGGGGGCAGCAACCGCTGCACGCTGAGGATGCACCCCGACGACGCCGCCGAGCTCGGCGTGACCGACACGGCCGTCGTGAAGGGGCCCGGCGGTGAGCTGGTGGTGCCGGTCGAGATCACCGACGGCATCCGGCGCGGGGTGCTGTCCCTGCCGCACGGCTGGGGTCACGACCGTGACGGCACCGGCCAGCGGCTGGCCGCCGAGGCGCCCGGAGTCAACGCCAACCAGCTCAACGACGGATCGGCGCTGGACCCGCTGTCGGGCACCGCCGTGCTCAACGGCATCCCGGTGGTGGTCGGGCCCGGTCAGGGCTGAGGTCGGTCAGGTCAGCTCCCAGATCACCGTCACCGAGAACCCGACCGTCTGCTGACCGGGCTCCAGCGGCACGGCGGCCTCCATCGCGCGTGGCGCCTGCATGGGGATCGGCGGGGCGGGCGCCGTGGACTCGGAGATCGAGATGACCTTGCCGAGGTTGAGCCCCGACAGCTGCGCGTACTGGCCGGCCCGGTCCTTGGCGTCCTCGAACGCGCGGGCCCTGGCGTCGCGCACCAGCTGCGAATCGTCCTCGATGGAGTAGCTGATCGAGTTGATCCGGGTGGCATTGCCGCCGGTGTCGACGATGAGGCCGATCGCTTCCGAGGCCAGGTTCAGGTCACGGATCGTCAGGTTGATCGAGTTGGTGGCTCGGTAGGTCGAGATCGAGGTGTTGTCGTTGCCGTACTGCGGCTGCAGGTCCGCCGCCGTGGTGGCGATGTCCCCGCGCTCGATGCCCAGGCTGGTCAGCGCGTCGATCACGGTCTGCTGCAGGTCGTTGGTCTGGCTCATCGCCGAGGTCGCGTCGGGGCCGAGGGTCTCCATCGATGCGTTCACCGTCAAGGTGTCGGGGGTGCCCTGCACCTCGCCGGAGCCGACCACGGTGACCTGGCGGCTGTCGGCCCCCGGCTCCAACGACGTCGAACTCTGCGCGTCGCATGCGGTCAGCCCGGCGGCCGCCAATCCCGTCGCGGCGACCGTGACCAGCATGTTCCTGACTCTGTTCGCGCGCGCTGCGGTAAGCATGGGTCGCACCCTAGCGCGTAGGTCGCGCCGTCAGAGGTAACCACGCGGTCCGGCGATCCCGGACCGGCCGGATCAGCTTCCGACGGTGTTGTCCGTGGTGCGCGGAGCCTCCGCTTCCACCGCTCCCGGACCCTCCGGCGTGTCCTGAGCCGCGGTCTCCCCGGCGGTGACGTCGGGGTCGTCGGCGTGCACCTCTGGGTCCTCCGGCGGTGGTTCGGCATCAGCCGAGTCCTCCTCGAGGGCGGAGGTCTGCTCACCGATCGGCGCGGAGTGTTCGCCGAGAACGTCGGGATCGTCGGCCGCAGCGCCGGCGTCACGGTCCGCCCGCGCCTGCGTGTCGGCCACGCCGGCCTCGGCAGCGGGCTCGGCGAACGAGGTGTCGGCCGGATCGGTCGCTTCCGTCTTTGCCAGATACGGGCGGTCATACGCCTGCTCCACGAGCTCTTTGAGCGGTTCGTTCAGCGCATCGGCCAGCCGGCCCAGCCCGATCAGCCGCAGCGGCGTGAGCAGCGGAAGGTTCTGGGTCGGCACGAACACATACGTGATGTTGTCCTCGGTCCACACCGTGTTCCGCGGATCGTCGATGTCCACGCCGGTGTAGTCGAGGTGCACCGACGACAGGATTCCGGCGCCGATGTTGAGCATCGCGAACAGGTTGAACGGGTTGTCGGGGAAGTCGGCCACCGGATCGTACTGGCGGACGACGTCGACGACGCGGTACCGGGTGTGTGGCAGCGCCGGCTTCGTGCCGCCGTGGGCGCGCATCGGATTCCCGATCAACACGAACGACAGCCGGTCGGCCGGGGGAGCCCAGGATTGGTCGGCGTACTCGGCCAGCCATCGACCGGCCACCACCGCGCCGTGGCTGTAGCCGAAGACGACCGTGCCGGTGTCGCTCGCGAGGCGGCCGGCGTCTGTAGGGGAGGAAAGGCGTGTGTTGAGCAGGCTGACGCCGGCTGCGGTCGAAAACGGCAGATACGGCACGGCGTCGCAGCCGCCGGACTGGCACAGCGACCCCTGCAGCGCAAACTCCAGCGGCCACACCGGCCACAGCGGGGTGAGCGTCAGCACCGTGGGGACCGGCGACTCAGCGGCTGCCACAGGTTCGGTGACGGCCGCCGCTGCGGCCGGCGAGGGTGTCATCGGCATGCCCGTCGGAGCCGCCACCGTCGTCACCGCCGCCAGCGCAGCCAACGGCGCGACCGCGTACCTGAGACCGGACCGACCGCGGGATGCCGCGTCGCCGGCCGCCTCACGGTGGTCGTCGCCGACGGACGCGACGAGGTCGGCGAGCACCGCGTCGATCAGCTCGTCCCGGTCGGTGAAGTGCCGGTACAGCACGTCGACTCCGCAGCCGGCATGGCGAGCGATGTCCTCCATGCCGGCGCCGGGACCGATGTCGCCCAGGGCGGCACGCGCCGCGGCGATCAGCGCGGTGGGCGACTCGGCCTGGTCACCGGCGGTCCGCTTGAGTCGTTTCATGTGGCGCCTCCGCGGTGTGACCGGATATTGACGCGCGCGGATTACCCGGAAGTGATCCGGCTCACACGTGTCGGCGGGGTTGCTGGCCGAGACCGGCGAGAAATTCCAGCAACACGCGCGACACGTCGTCGGGACGCTCCTCGGGCAGCCAGTGGCCGGCGCCGTCGATCATCACCTCGCGGTAGTCGCCGGCGACCAGTTCCCGGGCGCGGTGGCGTGGTGTGTAGGCCAGCGTCGGGTCCTCGGTACCGCCGACGAACAGTGCCGGAACGTCGATCGTCGTCGCCGCCGGATCGGCGGTCAGTTCCCAGTTCCGATCGAAGCACCGGTACCAGTTCAGCGGCGCGGTGAATCCGCCGCGGGTGAACTCGTCGACGTAGACGTCGAAGTCCGGGTGGCTGATCCAGTCGGGTATCCGCCCGGGGTCTGGGATGCGGTCGAGGAATCCCTGGCCCCCGGTTTCGGCCGTGCCCGTGGCCGACATGGTGAACAGCTTGCGGAACGTCGCGGCGGGATCTCGGGCCAGCTCGGCGTCGGCGGGGCCGGGCTCCTGGAAGTACAGGATGTAGAAGAAGCGATCGCCGAAGATCCGCCGGAACGCCTGGGTGGTCGGCACCTTCGGCCGGGGCACCGGCGGCAGACTGAGCCCGGCGACCGCCGAGAAGCGCTCCGGCCGCAGTAACGGCGCGCCCCACGCCACGACGGCGCCGAAGTCGTGGCCGACGAGTGCCGCCCGTTGGGCACCGACATCGTCGAGCAGTCCCACGACATCGGCGGTGAGCTCGGCGACGGTGTAGGCCGCCACGGCCGATGGCCGATCCGAGCCACCGTAACCACGCTGGTCAGGGGCCAGCACGTGATATCCGGCGTCGGCCAGCGCGCGCACCTGGTGGCGCCAGGTGAACGCCAGCTCGGGGAAGCCGTGTAAGAGCACGACCACCGGCGCGCCGGGGTCCCCGGCCTCAGTCACCCTCAGCGTCACACCGTTGGTCCGCACCTGCCGCGTCCGCATGGCCCCACTTTCGCCCAGATCGTTGCCGGCCTGATCGTCGCTTGCGTGAACGTCGGGAACTGCCGAACGTTGGTCTAGCGGTAGCCTTGACTATTCCAGCTGCACGTATTGGAAGGATTGGCCGGCGAACCGAACGACGGCCGTACACATAATTGATGAACCGGACACCCGAGATGGACCGCAACCCCGGCATGGACCGACTTCCCTCATGAACCGAAAAAATGTGATCCGCACACTCACGGTGATCGCCGTGGTGCTGCTGCTGGGTTGGTCGTTCTTCTATTTCAGCGACGACACCCGCGGGTACAAGCCCGTCGACACGTCCATCGCGATAGCGCAGATCAACGGCGACAACGTCGACAGCGCTCAGATCGACGACCGCGAACAGCAGCTCAGGCTGGAGCTGAAGAACGGTAACGGCGACACCGAGGACAGCACGCAGATCATCACCAAGTACCCGACCGGGTACGGCGCGACGCTGTTCGAGGCGCTGCAGGACAAGAACGTCAAGACCAACACCGTGGTCAACCAGAGCAGCATCCTCGGCACGCTGCTGATCTACATGCTGCCGTTGCTGCTGCTCGTCGGCCTCTTCGTGATGTTCTCCCGGATGCAGACCGGCGGCCGGATGGGCTTCGGTTTCGGAAAGTCACGGGCCAAGCAGCTGTCCAAGGACATGCCCAAGACCACGTTCGCCGACGTCGCAGGCGTCGACGAGGCGGTCGAGGAGCTCTACGAGATCAAGGACTTCCTGCAGAACCCCAGCCGCTACCAGGCCCTCGGCGCGAAGATCCCGCGCGGCGTGCTGCTCTACGGCCCGCCCGGCACCGGCAAGACGCTGCTCGCACGCGCCGTTGCCGGCGAGGCCGGCGTCCCGTTCTTCACGATCTCCGGCTCGGACTTCGTCGAGATGTTCGTCGGCGTCGGCGCATCCCGCGTGCGCGACCTGTTCGAGCAGGCCAAGCAGAACAGCCCGTGCATCATCTTCGTCGACGAGATCGACGCGGTGGGCCGCCAGCGCGGGGCAGGCCTCGGGGGTGGCCACGACGAACGCGAGCAGACCCTCAACCAGTTGCTCGTCGAGATGGACGGCTTCGGCGACCGGCAGGGCGTCATCCTGATCGCCGCCACCAACCGGCCCGACATCCTCGACCCCGCGCTGCTGCGTCCGGGCCGTTTCGACCGCCAGATCCCGGTGTCCAGCCCCGACCTGGCCGGCCGGCGCGCGGTGCTCAAGGTGCACTCGGCGGGCAAGCCGATCGCCGACGATGCCGACCTCGACGGCTTGGCCAAGCGCACCGTTGGAATGTCCGGCGCCGACCTGGCCAACGTCATCAACGAGGCGGCGCTGCTCACCGCCCGTGAGAACGGCACCATCATCACCGCCCCCGCGCTCGAGGAGGCCGTCGACCGGGTGGTCGGCGGGCCGCGCCGCAAGGGCCGCATCATCAGCGAGCAGGAGAAGAAGATCACCGCCTACCACGAGGGTGGGCACACCCTCGCCGCGTGGGCGATGCCCGACATCGAGCCCATCTACAAGGTCACCATCCTGGCGCGCGGGCGCACCGGCGGCCACGCCGTCGCGGTGCCCGAGGACGACAAGGGGTTGATGACGCGCTCGGAGATGATCGCGCGCCTGGTGTTCGCGATGGGCGGCCGCGCCGCCGAGGAACTGGTCTTCCGCGAGCCGACCACGGGCGCGGTCTCCGACATCGAGCAGGCCACCAAGATCGCGCGTGCGATGGTCACCGAGTACGGCATGAGTTCCAAGCTCGGCGCGGTCCGCTACGGCACCGAGCACGGCGACCCGTTCCTGGGCCGCACGATGGGCACCCAGGCCGACTACAGCCACGAGGTCGCCCAGATCATCGACGACGAGGTCCGCAAGCTCATCGAAGCCGCCCACACCGAGGCGTGGGAGATCCTCACCGAGTACCGCGACGTGCTCGACACTCTTGCCGGCGAACTGCTGGAAAAGGAGACGCTGCACCGCGTCGAGCTGGAGGCGATCTTCGGCGACGTGAAGAAGCGCCCACGCCTGACGATGTTCGACGACTTCGGCGGTCGCGTGCCGTCGGACAAGCCGCCGATCAAGACGCCGGGCGAGCTCGCCATCGAACGCGGCGAACCGTGGCCCAAGCCGGTCCCCGAGCCCGCGTTCAAGGCCGCGATCGCGCAGGCGTCCAAGGCTGCCGCCGAGCGCGTGCACAATAACGGAGGCAATGGAGCTCAGGCTTCCCATGCCGCCAACGGGGCGCCCGGCGGTCCTACCCAGCCCGATTACGGCGCTCCGGCCGGCTGGCACGCCCCCGGCTGGCCGCCCCGGCCCGGCGCGCCCGGGCAGCAGCAGCCGCAGGGCTACTGGTACCCGCCCCCGGCGCGGCCGGGGTGGCAGGGCGGACCGCCGCCCGCTCCGACGTATCCGGGGTATCCCCCGTATCAGCCGTACCCGCAGCCCGGGCAGCATTCTCCGCATGGCGGTGCACCCGCACCGACTCCGAAGGAGGATCCCGGCCACGACAGCGGCGGGGAGAACGGGCGGAGCGCTCCGCCTTCGAACGGCTGACACGGAACGGAGATCTCGATGACGCGGTCGTCCAACAATTCGGCGACGATCACCACCCCCGGTTTCGATCAGGCGCGCGCCGAGGCAGCTGTGCGCGAACTGCTCATCGCGATCGGGGAGGACCCGGACCGGGAAGGGCTGCGGGACACCCCGGCCCGGGTGGCCCGGGCATACCAGGAGATCTTCGCGGGCTTGTACGTCGACCCCGATGAGGTCCTCAAGACCATGTTCGACGAGCAGCACGACGAGCTCGTGCTGGTCAAAGACATCCCCATGTACTCGACGTGCGAGCACCATCTGGTGTCGTTCCACGGGGTGGCCCATGTCGGGTACATCCCCGGTGAGGACGGCCGCGTCACCGGCCTGTCGAAGCTGGCCCGCGTTGTGGACCTGTACGCCAAGCGGCCGCAGGTGCAGGAACGCCTTACCGTGCAGATCGCCGACGCGCTGATGCGCCGGCTGGACCCGCGCGGTGTGATCGTCGTGGTGGAGGCAGAGCACCTGTGCATGGCGATGCGCGGCATCCGCAAACCCGGCGCGGTCACCACGACGTCGGCGGTGCGCGGACAGTTCAAGACCGACAAGGCCTCTCGCGCCGAAGCCCTGGAACTGATCTTGCGGAGGTGAGTCCTGCCAGCGATCCGCCCGCCGCACCGCCGGCCGTGCAGGTGATGGGCGTCGTCAACGTCACCGACGACTCGTTCTCCGATGGCGGTCAGTTCCTGGACCGGGAGCGGGCGGTGGCTCACGGGCTGGAACTGGCGCGCCTGGGCGCGGCGATCGTCGATGTCGGCGGTGAGTCGACGCGGCCGGGCGCCACACGCATAGACCAGAAGGTCGAATCTGCGCGGGTGCTTCCCGTGGTCAGAGAGCTTGCCCGGCAAGGCATCACGGTCAGCATCGATACCATGCACGCTGCGGTGGCACGGGCCGCGCTCGAGAACGGCGCGCAGATCGTCAATGACGTGTCCGGCGGTCAGGCCGATCCCGACATGGTCCGGGTTGTCGCCGACGCCGGAGCGCCGTGGGTGTTGATGCATTGGCGTTCCGTGGACAGTGACCGGCCGCACGAGGTGCCGCCGTACCGGGACGTGGTCGTCGAGGTCAGGGACGAGCTGATGGCAGGCGTCGACGCCGCGGTGGCCGCCGGGGTGGACCCGGCGAAGCTGATCATCGACCCGGGTCTGGGTTTCGCCAAGACCGCACAACACAATTGGGCGCTGCTGCGTGCGTTGCCGGAATTCGTCACCACCGGTATCCCGGTGCTGGTCGGTGCCTCACGCAAACGGTTCCTGGGCAGTCTGCTCGCCGGCGCCGACGGAGAACTGCGCCCGCCCGCCGGACGCGAGACCGCCACCGCGGTGATCTCGGCGCTGGCCGCCTGGCATCACGTGTGGGGTGTGCGGGTGCACGATGTCCGCGCGTCGGTCGATGCGCTGGCGGTGGTCAGAGCGTGGCAGGCAGGTGGCGATGGGTGATACCGGGCTGAACCCGACGACTGATCGGATCGAGCTGCGCGGCTTGCGGGTCCGCGGTAACCACGGCGTTTTCGAGCACGAACGCCGCGACGGGCAGGACTTCGTCGTGGACATCACGGTGTGGGTCGACCTGGCAGCGGCGGCCGCCAGTGACGACCTCGCCGAAACCCTCGATTACGGCGTGCTGGCCCAGCGGGCCGCCGACATCGTCGCCGGACCGGCCCGGCAGCTGATCGAGACCGTGGCTGGGGAGATCGCCGAGGACGTCGTGCGTGACGCCCGGGTGTATGCCGTGGAGGTGGTGGTGCACAAACCGTCGGCCCCGATTCCATTGCAGTTCAACGATGTCGCCGTGGTCGTACGACGCTTCCGGCGCGGTGGGCGGGGCGCTGCCCCGTGACCACGCGCATCGTGCTGTCCATCGGGTCCAACGTCGGGGACCGGTTGGCGCATCTGCAGTCGGTGCTCGACGGGCTCGGCGCCGCCGCCACAGCGGTATCCCCGGTCTACGAGACCGCGGCGTGGGGTGGGGTCGAGCAGGGGCCGTTCCTCAATGCCGTTGTGCTGGCCGAGGATCAGGACCTCGATGCGCACGGCTGGCTTCGGCGCGCCCAGGAGCTGGAGAACGCCGCCGGCCGGATGCGCGAGCAGCACTGGGGACCTCGGACGCTCGACGTCGACCTGGTGCAGTGTCACGGACCGGACGGGGAGGTGACGCTGCGCGACCACGACCTGACCCTGCCGCATCCGTACGCGCATGTGCGCGCTTTCGTCCTGGTGCCGTGGCTTGAGGTGCAACCCGAGGCGACCCTGACCGTGGCGGGCCGCACCGACCCGATCGCGGTGCACCTGGCGGCGGTCGACGCCGCCGAGCGCACCGGTGTGCGCAGGACAGAACTCACGCTGCGGATCGGGGAGGGGAGCTGATGGGGCCGACCCGTAAACGCGAACTGGTGATCGCCGCGGCCGCGGCCGCGATCGCGGGTTACGTACTGGTGCACCTGATCTACCGCTGGTTTCCGCCGATCGACGTGTGGGCCGGGGTGTCTCTGCTCGGTGTCGCGGCGGCGGTCGCCGGCTGGGGGTTCTATGTGCGGGCCCGGATCAGGGACGGTGAGATCGGGGTCGGGCAGGGCCGTCTGCACCCGCTGGCGGTGGCCCGGTCGGTGGTGATCGCGAAGGCCTCGGCGTGGATGGGCAGCGTCGTCTTCGGCTGGTGGCTGGCGGTGGTGGTCTACCTGCTGCCGCGCAGAGGCAGCATGCGGGTCGCCGCCGAGGACACCCCCGGCGCGGTGGTGGCGGGACTGTGCGCGGTGGCCCTGGTCGTCGCGGCGATGTGGTTGCAGCATTGCTGCAAGTCGCCCGAGGACCAGTCGCAGGACGTCGACGCGGCGCCGGGCTGACCTGTTCGCGTACCCGGGCCGAATCGCCGCAGAGGTCGACACGCGAAATGACCTGTGACGGTACAGTCGCCCCATGACCGATCCGACCCGGGGCGCCCGTCTGCGGCGCAGCGGCCGCAGGCCGGGTTGGTTCCTGATGACGGTGTTGCTGGTGCTGGCGATCGGTGCCAGTTCAGCGCTGGTTTTCACCAACCGGGTCGAATTGCTAAAGCTCGCCGTCATTCTCGCGTTGTGGGCGGCCGTGGTCGCCGCATTCGTCTCGGTCATCTACCGCAGGCAGAGCGACGCCGACCAGGCCAAGGTGCGCGACCTCAAGCTGGTGTACGACCTGCAACTGGACCGCGAGATCTCGGCGCGCCGCGAATACGAGTTGGCCGTCGAATCTCAGCTGCGCCGTGAGCTGGCCTCGGAACTGCAGGCGCAGTCGGCCGACGAGGTGGCGGCACTGCGGGCCGAGTTGGCCGCGCTGCGGGCCAATCTGGAATACCTGTTCGACGCCGACCTGTCCCATCGCCCGGCCCTGGAGACCGAACGCACCGCGGGGCGCGTCAGCAGCAGCCGGATCGACACCGAGGACGAATTCGCGGTCGCCCCGGACCCGTACGCCCCCGAGACCGACGAGAGCCCGATCATCGATGTGCCCGTCGAGCCGCACCCGCCCGAGAGTGAGTGGGCGCAGCCCGGCGAACCCGGTGGCGCGCACCGCCGCTCGGCCGAGCAGACCGGCGGTCGCCGGCACCGCGGGGAGCAGGCCGTAGCACAGCAGCCGCCGTGGGCTCCGCCGCCACCCCCGCCGCCGCCACCCCCGCCGCCACCGCCGGTGCCACCGAGCGCCCCGTCACCGCAGTTCCCGTGGCTGCCTGCGCCCCCGCCGCCGCAGGCGGCCCCGGCCGGTGCCCAGTGGCAGCCCGCACCTGCCGAGGGGCGGTGGGTTCCGGCGGGCCAGCCCGGAAGCAACTGGGAACCCTCAGCCGACGGGGACGCGCACGACGAGTACGTCGGTAGGCGCCGGGCTCCCGAGCCGGAGGTCGAAACGGAAGAGCCGCCGCGCGGTAAGCACTCCGCGTCCGGTGAGGAGCAGGAGGAGCCTCCCGCTCCGGCAGAGGAGCAGGTCGAGGAGGACGCCGACGGTGGCGCCCACACCGGCGGGCAGTCGGTGGCCGAGCTGCTGGCCCGGCTGCAGGCGACGCCGTCGGGTGGTGGGCGGCGAAGGCGCCGGGAGGATTGAGTAGGCTCGTGGCGACCGTCCGGTACCCGCGCCGCGGGACCGGAACGAAGCCATGAGAATCTGCGAGGTCGACTGCGATGGTGCAGCCCCCCGCCGGCGGTGACATCCCGCACGACGGACTCCGCCCTGCCCGGCTCACGATCGGGATCATCTCCGCCGGCCGGGTCGGCACCGCCCTCGGCGTCGCACTGGAACGCGCCGAACACGTCGTCGTCGGCTGCAGCGCAGTATCGGCGGCCTCCCGCGCCCGCGCGCAGCGCTGGTTGCCGGACACTGCCGTGCTGGCCGTCGACGACGTCGCCGCGCGCGCCGAACTGTTGCTGCTGGCCGTGCCCGACGCCGAGCTGCGCGCGCTGGTGAACGGCCTGGCCGCCACCGGTGCGGTGCGCCCGAACACCATCGTCGCGCACACCTCGGGCGCCAACGGCATCGGAATTCTGGCCCCGCTGGCCGAGCAGGGCTGCATCACGCTGGCGATCCATCCGGCGATGACGTTCGCCGGAACCGACGAGGACGTCGACCGGCTCCGCGGCACCTGCTTCGGGGTGACCGCCGGCGACGAGATCGGCTACGCCATCGCACAGTCGCTGGTGCTGGAGATCGGCGGCGAACCGTTCCGGGTCCGCGAGGACGCCAGGACGCTGTATCACGCGGCGCTGGCACACGCCGGCAACCACGTCGTCACCGTGCTGCTCGACGCGGTCGACGCGCTGCGCTCGGCACTGTGGGGCCAGGAGCTGCTCGGCCAGGAGCCCGTCGACGACACCCCGGGCGGGCTGCCCGAACGGATCATCGGCCCGTTGGCGCGGGCGGCGCTGGACAACGCGCTCCAGCGCGGGCAGGCCGCGCTGACGGGTCCGGTCGCGCGCGGGGACGCGGCGGCGGTCGCCGGCCACCTGCAGGCGTTCGGCGAGGTGAACCCCGATCTGGCGCAGGCGTATCGGACGAACTCGTGGCGCACGGCCCAGCGTGCGCACGCCCCGAAGGAAGTCTTCGACGTGCTGGCGGAAGCAGGACAGTCATGATCAGGCGGGATGCCCCGAAATTCACCGGCGGACAGCTGAATGTGTACCGCGGGCCGAAGGACGTCGCCGGTGTGACGAGGGCGCTGCGGGCCACCGGGCGGCGGATCGTGCTGGTGCCGACGATGGGTGCGCTGCACGACGGTCACCTGGCGCTGGTCCGCGCCGCCAAGCGGGTACCCGGTGCGGCGGTCGTGGTGTCGATCTTCGTCAACCCACTGCAGTTCGCCGCGAACGAGGACCTGGGCGCCTATCCGCGCACCCTCGACGACGATATGGACGCGCTGCGCGCCGAGGGCGTCGACATCGCGTTCACCCCGACCGCCGAGGACATGTACCCGAACGGCATGCGCACCACGGTGCACCCCGGGCCCCTCGGCGCTGAGCTCGAAGGTGCCTCGCGCCCAACGCATTTCGCCGGGGTTCTGACGGTGGTGCTGAAGCTGTTCAACACCGTGCGCCCGGACCGGGCCTACTTCGGCGAGAAGGACTTCCAGCAGCTCGCGCTGATCAAGCAGATGGTGACCGACCTCGATCTCGACATCGAGATCCAGGGCGTGCCGATCGTGCGGGAAGCCGACGGTCTGGCGATGTCGTCGCGCAACCGCTACCTCGACGAGGTCCAGCGCGAGCAGGCCGGGGCGCTGTCCGCGGCGCTGCTGGCCGGGATGTACGCCGCGTCCACCGGGGTGGGCGCGGCACTGGACGCCGCCCGGGCGGTGCTCGACGAGGTGCCTGCGCTGGAACTGGACTATCTGGAGGTCCGCGATCCGATGCTGGGGCCGGCCCCCGCCGAGGGCGCGGCACGCATGCTGATCGCCGCCCGCCTGGGCCGCACCCGGCTGTTGGACAACATCGCCGTGGACATCGGGGCGAGCGCGGGTCTCGACGGCCATCCGCGCACCGCCGGCGAGAACCACGAACTTCCCTGGAGGAACTGATGTTACGGACGATGCTCAAGTCCAAGATCCATCGCGCCACCGTCACCCAGGCGAACCTGCACTACGTCGGCTCGGTGACGGTCGACGCCGACCTGATGGAAGCCGCCGACCTGCTCGAAGGCGAGCAGGTCACGATCGTCGACATCGAGAACGGCGCCCGGCTGGTCACCTATGTCATCACCGGCGAGCGTGGGAGCGGCGTGATCGGAATCAACGGCGCCGCAGCGCATCTGGTGCATCCCGGCGATCTGGTGATCCTGATCGCGTACGCGACGATGGACGACGCCGAGGCCAGGTCCTACCGGCCTCGGGTGGTTTTCGTCGACGCGCAGAACCGGCCGGTCGACCTCGGCGCGGACCCGGCCTTCGTCCCGCCGGGCGCCACCGAGCTGATGTCGCCGAGGTGATGTCGTGCTGCTAGCCATCGACGTCCGCAACACCCACACGGTGGTCGGGCTGATCGCGGGGTCCGGGGACCATGCGAAGGTCGCGCAGCACTGGCGGATCCGCACCGAACCCGAGGTGACGGCCGACGAACTCGCGTTGACGATCGACGGCCTGATCGGTGACGACGCCGAAGTGCTCACCGGCGCGGTCGGATTGTCGACCGTGCCCTCGGTGCTGCACGAGGTGCGGGTGATGCTCGACCAGTACTGGCCGGCGGTCCCACACGTGCTGATCGAGCCGGGCGTGCGCACCGGTATCCCGCTGCTGGTCGACAACCCCAAAGAGGTCGGGGCCGACCGGATCGTGAATTGCCTTGCCGCGTACCAGAAATTCGGCACCGCGGCGATCGTCGTCGACTTCGGCTCGTCGATCTGCGTCGATGTGGTCTCGGCCAAGGGGGAGTTCCTCGGCGGCGCGATCGCCCCCGGCGTGCAGGTGTCTTCGGACGCGGCGGCCGCCCGGTCGGCGGCGTTGCGGCGTGTCGAGCTCACCAGGCCGCGCTCGGTGGTCGGCAAGAACACCGTCGAGTGCATGCAGGCGGGCGCGGTGTTCGGTTTCGCCGGGCTGGTGGACGGCCTGGTGAACCGGGTGCGAGAGGACGTCGACGGTTTCGCCGGCGACGACGTCAACGTGATCGCGACCGGCCACTCCGCGCCGCTGATGCTGGCCGACCTGCACACCGTGGCGCACTACGACCCGCACCTCACGCTCGACGGACTGCGGCTGGTTTACGAACGCAACCGGGACAACCAGCGGGGGAAGGTCAAGCGCTAGAAGAACGTCCGGATCAGATCGACGACGCGGTCCTGCGCGTCGAGCACCGGAAGCAGCCGCCATTTGTCGAAGACGGTGCACGGATGGGAGATTCCGAACCGCAGCCAACGGCCGACCTCCGCGTCCTCGCCGGCGCCGAGCCGCAGGTAGGCGTGCTGGTCGTTGAGCTTGGTCACCGTCGCGGCCGGAAGCTCCAGCGCGACGGGCAGGCCTTGGTCGAAGGACACGTCGCGCCGGCCCATGGTCAGAATCGCCAGGTCGGGTTCCGGCCGGGACACCACCTGGGCGTACACCTCCAACGCCGGTCGCAGGCCGGTGGCCCCGTCCCGGGTCAGCGGTGAGGTCCGCGCGTAGAGCCCGTGGTCGTGCGTTACGTAACAGCCGCTGCGCAGTACGGTGCGCGCCCGCAGACCCGACGGCCAGCCGGTCAGCGCGTCGGCGACGACGTCGAAGTATGTGCTGCCCCCGGCGGTGACGAGCACGTCGTCGGTCTCGAACAGCGGGGCAAGCGCAATGGCGGCCGTACGCAGGTCCTGCAGGTGGGCTGCGGCGGCGGCCACCGCGTCGTCGGTCAGCGCCTGTGCCACCGCAGCCTCGTACCCGGCGACCCCGACCAGGCGCAGCCGCGGGGACGCGGCCGCGGCGCGGGCGACCTCGTCGGCGATCGCCGGGGCCCGGCACCCGGTCCGGCCGCCGGGCATGCCGATGTCGATGCACACGTCGACCGGCCGCCCGGTGCCGGTGAGGGCGCGCGTCATCAGCTCCACCCCGCGCACCGAGTCCACCCAGCACACGAAGCCCAGCCCGGGATCGCGGTCCAGCTCTGCGGCCACCCAGCGCAGCCCTGCCTCGTCCACCAGCTCGTTGGCCAGCAGCAGATTCGTCACGCCGAACGCGCGGTAGACCGCGGCCTGGCCGACGGTGGCGACGGTGATTCCGTACGCGCCCGCAGCCAGCTGACGGGCGGCCAGCTGTGGCGACATGTGCGTCTTGCCGTGCGGGGCGAGCTGAACCCCCCGGTCGCGGCACCAGCCGGCCATCGCGTCGATGTTGTGCTGCAACGCCTCGGCGCGAAGCACACAGACGGGACCGCTGAGGCCCGAGTCGAACAGTCCCGGGCGCTGCGCGACGATCTGTGCGGGCGTGCGTCCCCACCACTGCGGCGGGACGCCCTTGAAGCTCCAGTCCAGCGGCCGGTCGAGCAGGGGGCGTACGCCCGCGGCGTAGCCTGCCTCGTCGATCGGCGCGTTGGCGGGCACGGTCATCTGTTCATTTAAGCTGGCTCGTCGTGACGTCCCCCGATTCTGTTGACGACATCCCCGAGCAGTTCCGCATCCGGCAGGGCAAGCGTGAACGGCTGCTGAGCGAGGGGCGCGACCCGTACCCGGTCAAGGTCGACCGCACCCACACCCTTGCCGATCTGCGTGCGGCGTATCCGGACCTCGCCGCCGACACCAAGACCGGTGAGAAGGTCGGCGTCGCCGGCCGCGTCATCTTCGCCCGCAACTCGGGCAAGCTCTGCTTCGCCACCCTGCAGGAGGGGGAGGGCACCCAGCTGCAGGCGATGATCAGCCTCGATCAGGTCGGTCAGGAATCGCTGGACGCGTGGAAGGCCGACGTCGACCTCGGTGACATCGTGTTCGTTCACGGCGAAGTGATCAGCTCGCGGCGGGGCGAACTGTCTGTGCTCGCCGACTCTTGGCAAATCGCCTCCAAGGCGCTGCGGCCGCTCCCGGTCGCGCACAAGGAGATGAGCGAAGAGTCCCGGGTGCGGCAGCGCTACGTCGACCTGATCGTGCGGCCGGAGGCGCGCGCGATCGCCCGGCAGCGGGTGGCGGTGGTGCGGGCCGTGCGGTCGGCGCTCGAGCGGCGCGGGTTCCTGGAAGTGGAGACCCCCATGCTGCAGACACTGGCCGGCGGCGCTGCCGCCCGTCCTTTTGTGACGCACTCCAATGCGCTCGATGCCGACCTTTACCTACGCATCGCTCCGGAACTGTTTCTGAAGCGCTGTGTGGTGGGTGGATTCGACCGGGTCTTCGAGCTGAATCGAAACTTCAGAAACGAAGGCGCGGATTCCACACATTCGCCGGAATTCGCGATGTTGGAGACATATCAGGCGTACGGGACCTACGACGATTCCGCGATCGTCACGCGTGAACTTATTCAGGAGGTCGCCGACGAAGCGATCGGCACTCGACAGGTGCCATTGGCCGACGGGTCTGTCTACGACCTCGACGGTGAATGGGACACCATTGAAATGTATCCGTCATTGTCCGAAGCGCTGGGTGAAGAGATCACCCCGCAGACCAGTGTGCAGCATCTGTGGCGGATCGCGGACCGTTTGGGCGTGGAGATTGCCCGTGACCGCGGTTATGGGCACGGGAAATTGGTCGAGGAACTGTGGGAATTCACCGTGGGCGACAAGTTGTGGGCGCCTACGTTTGTACGGGACTTCCCGGTCGAGACCACGCCGCTGACGCGCCCGCACCGCAGTGTCGACGGCGTGACGGAGAAATGGGATCTTTATGTTCGTCACTTCGAGTTGGCGACCGGCTACTCGGAGTTGATCGATCCCGTGATTCAGCGCGAACGTTTTGAAGCTCAGGCGCGCGCGGCCGCCGCCGGAGATGACGAGGCAATGGCGCTCGATGAGGATTTCCTGGCCGCCCTTGAGTACGGTATGCCGCCCACCACAGGCACCGGAATGGGCATCGATCGCTTGTTGATGGCGTTGACAGGACTGTCGATTAGGGAGACGGTTTTGTTCCCGATTGTTCGCCGACACGGCAACTGAACTGCCGCGAATCTCACGTTGTTGAATGGCCCGCCCCTTTATGGCAGATTGGTGTCCGAGATGGGGCCATATCCGCCCATCTGAGACGTGAGAAGGGCAGTGGGGTAATGGCTAAGAAAGTCACCGTCACGTTGGTCGACGATTTCGACGGTGAGGGTGCCGCTGACGAGACGGTGGAATTCGGTCTCGACGGTGTCAGTTATGAGATCGATCTCTCTGCCAAGAACGCCGCAAAGCTCCGTAATGAGCTGAAGCAATGGGTCGATGCGGGCCGTCGGGTCGGCGGCCGGCGCCGCGGACGCGCGGTGGGCACCGGACGCGGTCGTGCTGCCATCGATCGGGAACAGAGCGCGGCCATCCGTGAGTGGGCGCGCCGCAACGGGCACAACGTCTCGACCCGCGGCCGGATCCCGGCCGACGTCATCGACGCGTTCCACGCAGCAACGTAACGGCGGATTGCCGGTTCGACAGGAGCCGGTATCGCGTTCGCTGGTGGCGAACCGCCGGCGGCGCGGATCCGGAAACGAATTGCCGCTACCTCGCGTTGGTTCTAACAGCACCGGGTAGTTGCCTTCCGCGGTTCATGTGTCAATCCCTTCGGGGACCGGCAGGCGGGGCACCCGGAGCCGCCGACCATTAGAGTGGACGGCGTAGGTGCAAAGCACTGGAGCGACACCGCCGTCAGGGCGCATCAGTGCAGACCACCTCATATATGCGATGGAGAGCAGGTAACCACGGATGTTCGAAAGATTCACCGACCGTGCGCGTCGGGTTGTCGTCCTGGCTCAAGAAGAGGCCCGGATGCTCAACCACAACTACATCGGCACCGAGCACATCCTGCTGGGCCTCATTCACGAAGGTGAAGGCGTAGCCGCCAAGTCGCTCGAGTCGCTGGGCATCTCCCTGGAGGGCGTGCGCAGCCAGGTCGAAGAGATCATCGGCCAGGGTCAGCAGGCGCCGTCCGGGCACATCCCTTTCACCCCCCGAGCCAAGAAGGTGCTGGAGCTCAGCCTTCGTGAGGCGTTGCAGCTCGGCCACAACTACATCGGCACCGAGCACATCCTGCTCGGTCTCATCCGCGAGGGTGAGGGCGTCGCCGCGCAGGTGCTCGTCAAGCTCGGAGCCGAGCTGACCCGGGTGCGCCAGCAGGTCATCCAGCTGCTGAGCGGCTACCAGGGCAAGGAGACCGCCGAGGCGGGCACCGGAGGCCGGGGCGGCGAGGCGGGCAACCCGTCCACCTCGCTCGTGCTCGACCAGTTCGGCCGCAACCTGACCGCCGCCGCGATGGAGGGCAAGCTCGATCCGGTCATCGGCCGTGAGAAGGAAATCGAGCGGGTCATGCAGGTGCTGAGCCGCCGCACCAAGAACAACCCGGTGCTGATCGGCGAGCCCGGTGTCGGCAAGACCGCCGTCGTGGAGGGCCTGGCCCAGGCGATCGTGCACGGCGACGTGCCCGAGACGCTGAAGGACAAGCAGCTCTACACGCTGGACCTCGGGTCGCTGGTCGCGGGCAGCCGCTACCGGGGTGATTTCGAGGAACGCCTGAAGAAGGTGCTCAAGGAGATCAACACCCGCGGCGACATCATCCTGTTCATCGACGAGCTGCACACGCTCGTCGGCGCGGGTGCCGCCGAGGGCGCGATCGACGCCGCGTCCATCCTCAAGCCGAAGCTGGCCCGCGGTGAGCTGCAGACCATCGGTGCGACCACCCTCGACGAGTACCGCAAGTACATCGAGAAGGACGCCGCGCTGGAGCGCCGCTTCCAGCCCGTCCAGGTCGGCGAGCCGACGGTCGAGCACACGATCGAGATCCTCAAGGGTCTGCGCGACCGCTACGAGGCGCACCACCGGGTGTCCATCACCGACGGTGCGATCGCCGCCGCGGCCACGCTGGCCGACCGCTACATCAACGACCGGTTCCTGCCGGACAAGGCGATCGACCTCATCGACGAGGCCGGCGCCCGGATGCGCATCCGCCGGATGACCGCGCCGCCGGACCTTCGCGAGTTCGACGAGAAGATCGCCGACGCGCGCCGGGAGAAGGAGTCCGCGATCGACGCGCAGGACTTCGAGAAGGCCGCGAGCCTGCGCGACAAGGAGAAGCAGCTGGTCGCGCAGCGCGCTGAGCGTGAGAAGCAGTGGCGCTCAGGTGATCTCGATGTCGTGGCCGAGGTCGACGACGAGCAGATCGCCGAGGTGCTGGGCAACTGGACCGGAATCCCGGTCTTCAAGCTGACCGAGGAGGAGACCACCCGTCTGCTCCGCATGGAAGACGAGCTGCACAAGCGGATCATCGGCCAGGAGGACGCCGTCAAGGCCGTCTCGAAGGCGATCCGCCGTACCCGTGCGGGTCTGAAGGATCCGAAGCGCCCGTCCGGTTCGTTCATCTTCGCCGGCCCGTCCGGTGTCGGTAAGACCGAGCTGTCCAAGGCGCTGGCCAACTTCCTGTTCGGCGACGACGACGCGCTCATCCAGATCGACATGGGCGAGTTCCACGACCGCTTCACCGCGTCGCGGCTGTTCGGTGCCCCTCCGGGGTACGTCGGCTACGAAGAGGGCGGCCAGCTCACCGAGAAGGTGCGCCGCAAGCCGTTCTCGGTCGTGCTGTTCGACGAGATCGAGAAGGCACACCAGGAGATCTACAACAGCCTCCTGCAGGTGCTCGAGGACGGCCGCCTGACCGACGGTCAGGGCCGCACGGTCGACTTCAAGAACACGGTGCTGATCTTCACCTCGAACCTCGGCACCAGCGACATCAGCAAGGCGGTCGGTCTGGGCTTCACCCAGGGTGGCGGCGAGAACAACTACGAGCGGATGAAGCAGAAGGTTCACGACGAACTGAAGAAGCACTTCCGTCCGGAGTTCCTCAACCGTATCGACGACATCATCGTGTTCCACCAGCTGACGCAGGACGAGATCATCAAGATGGTCGACCTGATGATCGGCCGGGTGTCCAAGCAGCTGAAGGCCAAGGACATGGAGATGGTGCTGACCGACAAGGCCAAGGCGCTGCTGGCCAAGCGCGGTTTCGATCCGGTGCTGGGCGCCCGCCCGCTGCGACGGACCATCCAGCGCGAGATCGAGGACGCCCTGTCGGAGAAGATCCTCTTCGAGGAGGTCGGACCCGGTCAGCTCGTCACCGTCGACGTCGAGAACTGGGACGGCGAGGGTCAGGGCGAGGACGCGGTGTTCACGTTCTCCGGCGCCCGCAAGCCGGCCGCCGGTGCGGAACCGGAGCTCTCCGGCGCCGGAGCCGGTGGCGGGGCAGCCGCAGCCGAGTAACAGCGACAACCCAGACGGGGCGGTCACCTTTCCCAATTCTCGAACCGGGGGAGGGTGGCCGCCCCGTCTGGCTTACGATGCTCGAGTAATCGACGGGCACCGGAACCTGGTGGAATTCCAGAACGGTCGCGCCACTGTGACAGTCAGACCCGGATCCGTCGCACATCTGGCAGGGACGCGAAATCCCGGAAAGGAACCACCATGACGTCACCCGAGCTGAGCAGGACCTCCGCAGGCGCCATCGACTTCTCAGGAACCAGGGCCGCGGTGTGGCTCTCGCTGACCGCGTTCTTCGCGCTCGTCGTCCTGTACTTCGTCGGCATGGATCAGGGGGCGACGTCGGTCTTCGGCAGCAACACCTACATCCACGAGTTCGTGCACGACGCCCGCCATCTCCTCGGCTTCCCCTGCCACTAGAGGCTCGGGAGGCATAACCGAACATGGAGAAGCAGATCATCGGGCGCGGCCTCCTGGCCGGCGCCATCGCAGGCATGCTCGCGTTCCTGTTCGCCAGGATCTTCGTCGAGCCGCAGATCGAACGCGCCATCGGATACGAAGAGGGTGTGGGCGCCGCGCATGAGGCGCTCGAGCACGGCGGTCACGGCCACAGCCACGGCGACGGCGGCGGATTCACGCGCGGTGTCCAGATGAACATCGGCATGGGGCTGGGTGTGCTGTTGTTCAGCCTGGCCATCGGCGCGTTGTTCGCCGTCGCGTTCGCGGTGGCCTACGGCCGGGTCGGCGACATCTCGGCGCGATTGCTGTCGCTGTACGTCGCGGGCGGAATGCTGTTGAGCCTCTACGTGGTTCCGTCGCTGAAATATCCGGCGAGCCCGCCGGCACTGAGCCTGGACGAGACGATCCGGCAGCGCACGCTGCTCTACCTGGCCGTCGTCGTGCTGTCGGCCGCTCTGCTGGTCGGCGCGGTGTACCTCGGTAGGCGGTGGGCGGTCAGGCTCGGCGCCTGGAACGCGACGGTCGCCGCCGGGGCTGCGTACCTGGTCGCCATCGCCGTCGTGATGCTGGTGCTGCCGTCGATCGAGGAAACCCCAGGGCCGTTGATCGATGATGCGGGCGTCATTGTGTACGAGGGATTCCCGGCCGATGTGCTCTACGAGTTCCGCCTGTACTCGCTGGGCACCCAGGTGGTCATCTACGCGACGATCGGTCTGGTGTTCGCCGCGATGATCTCGCGAGTGCTCGGGGAGCGTAAGCAGCCCGTCTCGGGGTGACTCGCGGTGAGTGAAGTCGTCCGGCTGACGCTCGTGTCGCACGCGATGACCGACGCGATGTCGGCCGGACGGTTTCCCCGCGACGAGCCGGTGAACCGGCTCGGACGAGACCAGATCGCCCGCGTCGGCCGAATCGACCTTGCCGGGGCGGGGCGGGTGTTCTGCGGTCCCGAGGCGCGGGCCCGGCAGACGGCCGAGCTGCTGGGCCTGGCCCCGGCCGTCGAGCCGTTGCTGGCCGACCTGGACTGCGGCCGGTGGCAGGGGGATGCGCTCAGCGCCGTGGCCCCCGATCAGATGGCGGTCTGGCTCACCGATGCGGCGAGTGCCCCGCACGGCGGCGAATCGGTGGCCGACCTGATCGCCCGGACGGGCCGCTGGCTGGCCGCGGTGACGTCCGAGCCCGGCCGCGTCGTGGCCGTCACCCATCCGGCGGTGGTCCGGGCCGCGATCCTGGCCGCGCTCGACGCACCGGCGAAGTCGTTCTGGCGCGTCGACGTCGCGCCGGTCAGCTGCACGGCCATGCATTTCCGCGGGCACGCGTGGACCCTGCGGACGATGTGAGGCCCGCTGCTCAGTTCGGGATCAGCTCGAAGGTCTGCCGGGCGATCGACATCAGCCACGCCGCAGCTGTCTGGCTGCGGAACTCCGGCCAGTTCGACTGCAGGCTGACCACCCACGGCTGACCGGACGCGTCGACGGCGTACCAGCTGAACGTCAGGTCGCCGGGCAGATTGCCCGCCTTGGCACCGATGTAGGGCCACTCCCGGCGGTCCAGATCGATGCCGGGGACCGCCGACAGGATGTCCTTCACCGGGGCCGCCTCACCCACCGCGCCTTTCTGCAGCGCGGCGTGCAGCCGGCAGATGTCGGCGGCGCTGCCGTACCATTCGGCGCCGATGTCCGACGCGGGCTCGTGAGTGCGCTTCGGGTCCGGTTCGTAGGGGCGGGAATTCGTCTGCTGCAGCAGCTGCGCGCGGCCCTCACGCGAGGCCTGCTTCCACTGCTCGCGCAGATCCGGGGTGCCCCAGCCGACCGAGAAGAGCTCGTGCATCGTCGGGAACGGCGTCATGCTCGCCGGATCGTGATGTCCGGCCGCGACCAGCGCCCGCTCGATGGCTCCGGGTCCGAGCCGTTCGATCAGCAGGTCGGTGGCCATGTTGTCGCTGGCCGAGATCATCTGCTGGGCGGCCTCGCGTACCGAGACCGTGGCGCCGGGGTCAAGGTCGTCGAACGCCGACGAACCGACGGCCTTGGCGTCCTCGGTGATCGTCAGGGTGTCCGTCCACTCCAGGGTGTCCGCCTTGACCGCGTCGGCGACGGCGAGCAGCACGTAGAGCTTGAAGATCGACGCCAGTGGCAGGGACATGTCGGTGTTGGAACCCGCCACTTTGACGCACCGCCCGTCGTCGACCTTGGCCACCTGGTAGGAGTAACGCGCTCCCGCCCCGGTCAGCAGTTCGTCGATGTCGGACCACTCCTCGACGACCGGAGGCACCAATTCGACGTTGAACCGGTCCACCATGCCGGCGTCATCGGTGCGCAGCTCGATCGTCTGGGCGACGCCATAGGACGTGAGCACGTCGAGCTTCGCGTGCCCGGCCCCGACGTCGACGTCGGTCACGGTGAACGGCCTGTCCCACCACATCCGGTCGAGAGTGACGCCGACGTGCTCGACGGCCTGCGGGGCGGCCAGCGTGCGGACGCCGACCTCGCCGATCGGCCAGTCGCTGTTGAGCATGTCCATGGTCTGCTTGGCCCGCAGACCCTGGGGCGTGTTGATCTGGATGGGCGCGCCGTACGCGGCGTCGGCCGGAGCCGGGTGCGTGGCTGCACACCCGCAGGCCAGGGAGGCGACACTGACCAGGGCGACCACCAGCGTGGCCGCTCTGCGTCGGGTCCGGCCTGCCTGCGCCCTGTTAGTCAGTCCCCGCAACGTCGAGCACGACCTCGAACTCCAGCAGTGAGGCACCCTTGGCCACAGGGTTGGCGCGCTCACCGGCGTGCGCCTCGATGGCCGGGCCGGTGGCCCAGGCCTGGAACGCCTCGTCGGACTCCCACTGGGTGACGACGAAGTAGCGGTCCTCGCCCTTGACCGGGCGCAGCAGCTGGAAGCCCAGGAAGCCGGGCTGGTTGTCGACGGCGTGGGCGCGGTGGGCGAACCGCTTCTCCAGCTCTGGGCCGGCGCCCGCCGGGACCTCGATTGCGTTGATCTTCACCACAGGGGTCTTGGTGGACATGGCGTTCAGGCTACCGCGCCCCGTCGGCATGATGGATTGATGGATCTGCTCACCTTCCACGGTGGTCGCGGGCGTCCACTGGTCCTGGTGCACGGCCTGATGGGCCGGGGCAGCACCTGGCCGAGGCAGCTGCCGTGGCTGACGCAGCTGGGCCGGGTGTACACCTACGATGCGCCATGGCACCGGGGCCGGGATGTCGCCGATCCGCATCCGATCTGCACCGAACGGTTCGTGGCCGATCTCGGCGACGCGGTCACGCAACTCGACGAGCCCGCTGTCATGGTGGGGCATTCGATGGGAGCGCTGCACTCGTGGTGTCTGGCGGCCGAGCGTCCGGATCTGGTCGCGGCGCTGGTCGTGGAGGACATGGCGCCGGACTTCCGGGGCCGGACGACGGGCCCGTGGGAACCGTGGGTGCACGCCCTGCCGGTCGAGTTCGGCTCGGCAGATCAGGTGTACGCCGAGTTCGGGCCGGTGGCCGGGCAGTACTTCCTGGAGGCGTTCGACCGGACGGCCACGGGCTGGCGGTTGCACGGCCACCCCGCCAAGTGGATCGAGATCGCCGCGGAGTGGGGGAGACGGGACTATTGGGACCAGTGGCGGGCAGTCGCGGTGCCGGCCCTGCTGATGGAGGCGGAGGCGTCGGTGGCCCCGCCGGGGCAGATGTGCGCGATGGCCGAGATGTCGCCGGCGGCCCGGTATCTGCATGTGCCCGGCGCCGGGCACCTCATCCACGACGACGCCGCGCGGAAATATCGGGACGCCGTGACGGAGTTTCTAACGACGTTCGCCTGACGCGCTCGGGACAGGCCAACTCGGGTGCTCCTCGAACCTGGTGCGGATCGCGTCGAGGTCGTGCTGTTCCCGGTCGCGGTCGCGGTCGGGGAACAACAGCCCGGCCATCGGTGCTGCCCAGCGGAACTGGTCGAGGTGCACACGGAGGGTGCCGGAGCGGTGGGCGGCCCAACCCAGGACCGCTGCCAGCGCGAACGGAGAAAACAGCATCAGATAGGGCAATGCGATACTCATGGCAGCAATAGTGCGTTCAGGCAATATCCGGCCAACAGTGGCAGAAGTGACATCTGACGATAAGATACTGCCATGACGTTGAAAAGTGTGTCGGCGCTGGTGCTCGACAACCTCGCGGTGTTCGAGTTCGGGGTCATCTGCGAGGTCTTCGGCATCGACCGCTCCGGCGACGGGGTGCCGAACTTCGACTTTAAGGTGTGCGGTCCGGAGCCGGGTAAGCCGCTGCGGACCTCGGTGGGGGCCTCGCTCACCCCTGACCACGGCCTCGACGACCTGCTCGGGGCTGATCTGGTGGCGATACCGGCCATCGGCGGCGCCGATTACCTGCCTGAGGCGCTCGACGCGGTGCGGCGCGCGGCCGACGCGGGGTCGATCATCCTCACCGTGTGCTCGGGGGCATTCGTCGCCGGCGCCGCAGGTCTGCTCGACGGGCGTCCGTGCACCACGCACTGGATGCACGCCGACGAGCTCGCGCAGCTGTATCCGACTGCCCGGGTCGACCGCAACGTGCTGTTCGTCGACGACGGCAACCTCATCACCAGCGCGGGCACCGCCGCCGGCATCGACGCGTGCCTGCACCTGGTGCGCCGCGAGCTCGGCAGCGAGGTCACCAACACCATCGCCCGCCGCATGGTGGTGCCACCCCAGCGCGACGGCGGGCAACGGCAGTACATCGAGCAGCCGATCCCGGTGAAGTGTTCCGAACGGTTCGCCCCCCACTTGGACTGGATCCTGGCCAACCTGGACAAGCCGCACACCGTCACCACGCTCGCGCGGCGGGCCCACATGTCGGGGCGCACGTTCGCGCGCCGCTTCGTCGAGGAGACCGGCCGCACCCCGATGCAATGGGTGACCGACCAGCGGGTGCTCTACGCACGCCGCCTGCTCGAAGAGACCACGCTGGACGTCGACAGCATCGCCGAACGGTCCGGCTTCGGCACCTCGACGCTGTTACGCCACCACTTCCGCCGCATCATCGGGGTGACGCCGTCGGACTACCGCCGGCAGTTCAACTCCGCGGAATCCGAAGCGAAGGTGGCCGTGCTGGCGTAGCGGCCATCCTCAACAACTGCCCTCGCCGCACAGCGCGAAGCGGCCGTCCGCGGTCTGCTCCACCAGCCCGTCGACCAGCAGCGAGTCCAGGGCCCGATCGCGCTGCGCGGTGTCGGTCGTCCACGCGAGGTCGAGCTGCTCACGTGACACCGGAGAAACGCTGGCGCGCAACACATCCAGGAGGCGGCCACGCACCTGCCGGTCGGTGCCGGCATACTTCTGCACCCGCTTGGCCGGGCCGCTGCCCGCAGGGAAACCGCGCGAGCGCCACGCACACCGTGGCAGCGGGCACACCCCGCACCGGGGGGCCCTGGCCGTGCACACCGTCGCGCCGAACTCCATGAGCGCCACCGAGAATCGGGCCGCCCTGTCGTGACCGGGCAGCAGTGCCTCGACGTCGGCGAGGTCGCGCGTCGACGGGGAGCCGGCGTCGGCGAGGCCGTGCACGGTGCGGGCCACCACACGGCGAACGTTGGTGTCCACGACCGGAACTCGCTGCCCGTAGGCGAAACAGGCCACAGCTCGCGCGGTATAGGTCCCGATGCCCGGCAGCGACAGCAGCGTGTCGACATCGGCGGGCACCACGTCGCCGTGTTCGGCGGCGATCACCGTGGCGCATTCGTGGAGCCGCTTGGCCCGCCGCGGATAGCCGAGCTTGCCCCACGCGCGCAGCACCTCGGCGGCGCCCGCGGCGGCGGTCGCCGAGGGTGTCGGCCAGCGCTCGATCCAGGCCACCCAGATCGGCTGCACCCGCGCCACCGGGGTCTGCTGCAGCATGAACTCGCTGACCAGGATCTGCCACGCCGAGACGCCCGGCCTGCGCCACGGCAGGTCCCGCTGGGCATCCTCATACCAGTTGATCAGGTCCTCGGGATCGATCATCGCGACCGGCTCAGGCAGAATGACGGCCATGCCGAACACGAGCCCGTTGACCGCCTGGAAAGCACTCAAAGAGGGTAACGAGCGTTTCGTTGCCGGGCGTCCCGAGCACCCGAGTCAGAGCATCGAGCACCGAGCCAAGCTGGCGGCCGCGCAGAAGCCGACCGCGGTGGTGTTCGGCTGTGCGGACAGCCGGGTCGCCGCCGAGATCATCTTCGACCAGGGCCTCGGCGACATGTTCGTCGTCCGCACGGCCGGCCACGTGATCGACGGCGCAGTGCTGGGCTCCATCGAGTACGCCGTCACCGTGCTCAGCGTTCCGCTGATCGTGGTGCTCGGCCACGACAGCTGCGGCGCGGTCGGAGCGACACTGTCGGCGCTCGACGAAGGAGTCGTGCCGTCCGGGTACGTCCGCGACGTCGTGGAGCGGGTGACGCCGTCGATCCTGTTGGGCCGCCGCGACGGGTTGACTCGGGTCGACGAGTTCGAGGCCCGCCACGTCACCGAGACCGGCAGGCAGCTGCTGAGCCGCTCCACCGCGATCTCCGAGGCGGTGCGGGACGGGAAACTGGCGATCGTGGGGCTGACCTATCACCTGGCCGACGGTCAGGTGGTCTTGCGTGACCATATCGGGGACATCGGCGAAGCCTGAGGCGCGACACGCCGGGGCACGTCGGACAAGGCGGCGTGACCTGGCCTTACCGTGATGATGTGCTGGATCTAGAACCACATGGGCCGCTGCCCAGGCAGATTTACTGGCGCCGCAGGGCGCTCGCGGCCGGCATCGCCGTGCTGGTCATCGCGATCGTCGCCGCTGTGGTCGCGGTCGTCGTGATGAACAGCACCAGCAGTGAGCAGCCGACGGCCAACGAGTCGGAGGCGCCCAGCGCCGAGGCAGCCCCGCCACCGCCGCTGCCGGGTGAGGATCCCAACGTCAAGACGCCGATCCAGCCGCCGGCGCAGCAGGCCCCGCCGCCGACCCCAACCCCGACGGCCGCGGTGGTACCGCCGCCCATCCTGAAAGAGGGCGACGACTGCCCGGATTCCACGCTCGCCGTCAAGGGCATCACCAACCAGCCGCAGTACATCGTGGGCGATCAGCCGAAATTCACGATGGTGGTCACCAACATCGGTCTGGTCGCCTGCCAGCGTGATGTCGGGGCGGCCGTGCTCGCGGCCTACGTGTATTCGCTGAACAACGAGCGGCTGTGGTCGAACCTCGACTGCGCGCCGTCCAACGAGACGCTGATCAAGACCTTCCAGCCGGGCGAGCAGGTCACCACCGAGGTCACCTGGACCGGCATGGGTTCGGCGCCGAATTGCCCGCTGCCGCGGCAACCCATCGGCCCCGGCACCTACAACCTCGTCGTGCAGCTGGGCAATCTGCGGTCGGCGACGGTGCCGTTCATCCTGGCCCAGCCCGCGGCCGCGCCGGGCAACCTTCCCCCCCAGGGCCCCGGGCAGCCGCCCGGACCCATCGGCTGAGCCAGGCGGCCGGTCGGCTCAGGCGAGCCGGTCGGCGATCGTGGACTCGGCCAGCTGAGACAGGCCCTCTCTGATGTGGCGGGCCCACATCGAGCCGATGCCTTCGACCGACTGCAGGTCGCTGGCGCTGGCCGCGAGCAGCCCCTGCAGCGAGCCGAAATTGCGGACGAGCAGGTCGACATGCGCGAACTGCAGCCGCGGGATACCCGCCATCGCCCGGTAGCCGCGTGAGCTCATCGCCGAGTCCTGCGCTTCGGCCGTCGACGGGTAGCCGAAAACCCGCGCGAGTGTGGTGAAGTCCAGCAGCTCGTTGTCCGACAGCGCGTCGAGCTCCTCCAGCGTCGCGGTCACCTGCGCCGACGTGGGCGGGTCGGGGTTGGCGTGGTAGTCGCGAACGATCAGCTCGCGCTCGGTGTCGTTGTCGCCGACCAGTTCGTCGAGCTGCAGCTTGAGCTGACGCCCGTCGGTGCCGAGCTCGACCACGTCGGAGTCGATCTCCAGGCTGATCCGGCGCACCATCTCCAATCGCTGCACGACGGTCATCACGTCCCGCAGCGTCACGAAGTCCTCGATCTCGGCCATCGACAGCTGCCGGCTGACCTCGTCGAGACGCGTCTTGTAGCGCTCGAGCGTGTCGATGGTCTGGTTCGCGCGCGACAGGATGGTCGCCGACTCGGGCACCACGTGGCGCTCGCCGGCGACGTAGACGGTCACGATGCTCATCGAGTGACTCACCGAGATCACCGGGTAGCCGGTCTGGATCGCGGTGCGCTCGGCGGACCGGTGCCTGGTTCCGGACTCTTCGGTGGGGATGGACGGATCGGGTACCAGCTGGACGTTGGCCCGCAGGATGCGGCTGCCGTCGCTGGACAGCACCACCGCCCCGTCCATCTTCGACAGCTCCCGCAGCCGCGTCGGCGCGTACCGCACATCCAGGGAGAAGCCACCGTCGCAGATGGCCTCCACGCTGTCGTCGTAGCCGATCACTATCAGCGCGCCGGTGCGACCGCGCAGGATGCGTTCCAGGCCGTCGCGCAGTGGCGTCCCGGGGGCCAGCCGCGCGATCGTTTCACGCAGCGTCGGGCGTACCAGTGGCACGACCGTGCGCGCAGCCCGGGCTGTCGTCGACTTCACGGCCACATCGTCTCCACGGTCTGCGCTGGACTGTCAGTTCGCGCCATTCTGGCTGATGCGCCGCAGCACCTGCAATGCCGAGGTGATGTTGTCCGCCGACAGCACCTGCAGCCCGGGCGGCGCCGACGCCACCCCGGCCGGGACGACCGCGCAGGTGAACCCGAGCCTGGCCGCCTCGGCCAGCCTGCGGTCCATGCCCGTCACCCGGCGCAGATCCCCGGCCAGGCCGACCTCGCCGATCGCAATCGCGGTGGTGGGCAGCGCGAGATCGGTGTAAGCCGACGCGATCGCCAGGGCCACCGCCAGGTCCGAGGAGGAGTCGGTCAGTCGCATGCCGCCGACGGTGGACAGGTAGATGTCGTTGGTGCCGACCGGCAGCCGCGCCCGCTTCTCCAGCACCGCGGTGATCATCGCCGCGCGGGACGAGTCGATGCCACTGACGGCCCGCCGGGGGCTGCCGCTGGCCGGCGCGCCGATGAGGGCCTGCACCTCTCCGATCATGGGCCGCTTGCCGTCGAGCGTGACCGTGACCGCGGTGCCCGACACCGGCTTGGGCCGCTGGTCGAGGAACAACCCGGATGGATCGGACACGCATTCGATTCCGTTGTCGTGCAACAGGAAACACCCGACCTCGTCGGCGGCGCCGAAACGGTTCTTGATGCCGCGGACCATGCGCAGCGCGGACGCGCGGTCGCCCTCGAAGTGCAGGACGACGTCGACAAGGTGCTCCAGGGACCGCGGCCCGGCGATCGCGCCGTCCTTGGTGACGTGTCCGACGAGCAGCATCGCGACACCGGTCGTCTTGGCCGTCATGGTCAGTGCGGTGGTGACGGCGCGGACCTGGGTGACTCCGCCGGTCACCCCGTCGGCCTCGGTGGTCGACATGGTCTGCACAGAGTCGACGACGACCAGGCTGGGTGCCACGACGTCGATGTGGCCGAGCGCAGTCTGCAGGTCGGACTCGGCGGCGAGGTAGACCTCGTCGTGGGTGCAGCCGGTGCGCTCGGCGCGCAGTCTGATCTGCCCGGCCGACTCCTCGCCCGACAGGTACAGCGCCCGGCGGCCGGTCGATGCCCAGCGGTGGGCGACCTCCAGCAGCAGAGTCGATTTGCCGACCCCGGGATCTCCGGCGAGCAGGGTCACCGAGCCGGGGACCACGCCGCCGCCGAGCACCCGGTCGAGCTCGCTGATACCGGTGTGGAAGTGCCGGGTGCTGCCCGGGTCGATCGAGCTGATCGGCACGGCCGGGGAGGCCGGCGCGACCGGACGCCGGGCCGCCGAACCGCCGACCGCGCTCAGCGCCACCTCGTTGACCGTGCCCCAGGTGCCGCATTCCGGGCATCGGCCCACCCATTTCGGGGTGACGTGATGGCACTCCGAACAACGATACTGCGAACGTACTTTCGAATTTGTCCGGGCCACGCGCTGACCGTAGCCGCCGGCCCCGACAGAACGCCGGTGGCGCGCAACCGTGTCGCGCCGGACGGCGCTCTAGTGTCCGCCACCCCCGCCGTGGGTGGCTCCACCGCCGCCTCCGGCGTCCCGGCGCGGGGTCTCACCGGCCGAGATCGGCACCGGCACGGTCGTCTCGCCGGCGTTCTGGAAGGTGAAGGTGAAGTCGTAGGTGAGGCCGTTGGTGATCGGCTTGTTCAACTCCACGGTGGCCTCGGCCGCGTCGGCCGGTTCCACGCTTTCCAGCGCCGAGATCTGGCCATCGGGTGCGCCGACCAGGAGTGAACCGTTCACCGGCACGGCGCCGTCGCCGGTCAGGGTGACCTCGCCGATGTCGGAGGTGATCTTGACCAGCTTGTCGGGGACGTCGGCCGAGGCGTTCGCCGCGACGAACAGCAACTCGACCTCGGTGCCGGGCTGTACGTAGTCGGTGGTCTGAGGGGCGCGGAGGTGGACGTTGCGCAGCGCAATGCTGCCGACGTTGCCACTCGTGCCGTTGACCGCGGGCTCCTGGGTCGCGGTCTGGGAGACCTGCCCGGCGCCGCAGCCGCTGAGCACGACCGACGCGGCCACACCGCAAGTCGCCAGCGCGGCGACGACAGAAGAGCGCCGTTTGAAGGGGTTCACTGGGGGCCTCCTGCTTAGCCGGCGGTGACATTTCCCGCCGGGCACCGTGGTTCGACTATGCAGAGTAGTAGGTGATGAATTGCCGCGGTAGCGGAGGTCGGGGCCGCTCCCGTCACGCCCGCGATCGGGGCGTGGCGATGCACGGATTCGCTGTGGTGTCAACCCCTGGCGCAGACCATCGGTGCCCCTGACCTGCATCGTTGATCCGCACCGGATAACGGCCCGTGTTAAGATCGAGGGGTGAAAGGGGCTCGAAACTGATGATTTTCAAGGTCGGAGACACCGTCGTCTATCCACACCACGGTGCTGCGTTGATCGAGGCGATCGAAACCCGGACCATCAAAGGCGAGCAGAAGGAGTATCTCGTCCTGAAGGTCGCCCAGGGTGATCTCACCGTTCGAGTACCCGCAGACAACGCCGAATACGTGGGCGTGCGCGATGTTGTCGGGCAGGAGGGCCTGGACAAGGTCTTCCAGGTGTTGCGGGCACCGCATACCGAGGAGCCGACCAACTGGTCGCGGCGGTACAAGGCCAATCTGGAGAAGCTGGCCTCCGGTGACGTGAACAAGGTCGCCGAGGTCGTTCGCGACCTGTGGCGTCGCGATCAGGAGCGCGGCCTTTCTGCGGGTGAGAAGCGCATGTTGGCCAAGGCTCGCCAGATCCTGGTGGGTGAACTCGCGCTTGCCGAGAACACCGATGACGCCAAGGCCGCGACGATTCTGGACGAAGTCCTCGCCGCAGCGTCCTAGTCGCACCTGTTGATGCGGCTGTGATACCGCCGAGCATCCGCGTCGGGCTCGGCACTGACGTACATCCCATCGAATCCGGTCGTCCGTGCTGGCTGCTGGGTCTGCTGTTCGATGACGCAGACGGTTGCGCCGGCCACTCGGACGGTGACGTGGCCGCCCATGCTCTCTGCGACGCGCTGCTGTCCGCAGCGGGCATGGGCGACATCGGCGAAGTGTTCGGCACCGACCGGCCACAATGGCGGGGAGTCAGCGGTGCCGACATGCTTCGGCACGTGCATTCTCTGTTGGCCGCCGCAGGCCTGCGCGTCGGCAACGCCGCCGTGCAGGTGATCGGGAACCGGCCCAAGATCGGCCCGCGCCGCGCCGAGTCTCAGAAGCTACTCTCCGAACTGCTCGGTGCGCCGGTGTCGGTGTCGGCGACCACCAGCGACGGCCTGGGTCTGACCGGCCGGGGCGAGGGTCTGGCGGCGATAGCGACGGCCCTGGTGGTGACCGACGAGCGCTTGCGCGAGGAGTCGGCCCGCCGCGATGCGGGTTCAGCCTGAACCTGCCGGTAAGCTGGCCGGTCGTGACCGAAAGCCCCGCAGCTGTCATGCGGCTCTATGACACGTTGTCTGGCGGTGTGCGCGACTTTGCGCCACTGCGGCCCGGCCACGTCTCCATCTACCTGTGCGGCGCGACGGTGCAGGGCCTGCCCCACATCGGCCACGTGCGCAGCGGTGTCGCGTTCGACGTGCTGCGACGCTGGCTCACCGCCAAAGGCTTCGACGTCGCGTTTATCCGCAACGTCACCGACATCGACGACAAAATCCTTACCAAGGCCGCCGACGCGGGCCGCCCTTGGTGGGAGTGGGCCGCCACCTACGAACGCGCGTTCAGCGCCGCCTACGACGCGCTCGGGGTGCTCCCGCCGTCTGCCGAACCGCGCGCAACCGGGCACATCACCCAGATGGTCGAGTTGATCGGGCGGCTGATCGAGCGCGGCCACGCCTACACCGGTGACGGCGACGTGTACTTCGACGTGTCCACGCTGCCCGATTACGGCAAGCTGTCCGGCCACAGGATCGACGATGTCCACCAGGGCGAGGGCGTCGCGACGGGCAAGCGCGACCAGCGTGACTTCACGCTGTGGAAGGGCGCCAAACCCGGTGAGCCGTCGTGGCCGACGCCGTGGGGCCGCGGCCGTCCCGGCTGGCACACCGAATGCGTCGCGATGTGCGAGTCCTACCTCGGGTCGGAGTTCGACATTCACGCCGGCGGTATGGATCTGGTGTTCCCGCACCATGAGAACGAGATCGCGCAGGCCGAGGCTGCCGGCGACGCTTTCGCCCGGTTCTGGCTGCACAACGGCTGGGTCACCATGGGCGGCGAGAAGATGAGTAAGTCGCTGGGCAACGTGCTTGCGATTCCCGCTGTCCTGCAACGGGTTCGGGCGGCCGAGCTGCGCTACTACCTGGGCAGCGCCCACTACCGGTCCATGCTGGAGTTCTCCGAGACCGCCCTGCAGGACGCGGCCAGGGCCTACACCGGCATCGAGGACTTTCTGCACCGGGTGCGCACCCGCGTCGGCGCCGTCGTTCCCGGACAGTGGACGCCGAAGTTCGGTGCCGCGCTCGATGACGATTTGGCGGTGCCCGCCGCGCTGGCCGAGGTGCACGCCGCGCGGGTGGAAGGCAACCGGGCGCTCGACGCCGGGGACCACGACGCGGCACTCGACCACGCCATGTCGATCCGGGCGATGATGGGCATTCTCGGCGCCGACCCACTCGACGAGCGCTGGGAGTCCCGCGACGAGACCTCGGCGGCGCTGGCCGCGGTCGACGTGCTGGTCCAGGCGGAGGTGCGCCGCCGTGAGGAGGCCCGCGCCCGGCGCGACTGGGCCGAGGCCGATGCCATCCGCGACCGCCTCAAGGAGGCGGGTATCGAGGTGACCGACACCGCCGACGGTCCCCAGTGGTCACTACTGGACGGAACGGATAAGTAATGGCGGGCAATTCACAGCGTCGCGGTGCGGTGCGCAAGGCCGGAACCAAGAAGGGGCCGACCGTCGGGTCCGGCGGTCAGCGCAGGCGCGGGCTGGAGGGCAAGGGCGCAACCCCACCGGCGCATCAGCGACCCCATCACCCGGCCGGCAAGCGGGCCGCGAAGGCGGCACGGCAGGCTCAGGGCCGGCACAAGAAGACCGACGACACCGAGATCGTGCTTGGGCGCAACCCGGTCCTCGAGTGCCTGCGCGCCGGGGTGCCCGCCACGGCGTTGTACGTGGCGCTGGGCGCCGACTCCGACGAGCGGCTCACCGAGGCCGTGCACATCGCCGCGGACAAGGGCATCTCGATCCTGGAGGTGCCGCGACACGACCTGGACCGGATCGCGTCCAACGGCATGCACCAGGGTCTGGCGCTGCAGGTGCCCCCATACAACTACGCCCATCCCGACGATCTGCTCGCCGAGGCCAAGGCCGATGCGGCGCCGCCGCTGATGGTCGCTCTGGACAACATCTCCGATCCGCGCAACCTCGGCGCGATCGTTCGGTCGGTCGCCGCGTTCGGCGGCCACGGTGTGCTCATCCCGCAACGCCGCTCTGCGTCGGTCACCGCGGTGGCGTGGCGCACCAGCGCGGGCGCGGCGGCGCGCCTGCCCGTCGCGCGGGCCACCAACCTGAACCGCACACTGAAGCAGTGGGCCGACGCGGGCCTGCAGGTCGTCGGCCTCGACGCCGACGGCGACACCACGATCGACCAGCTCGACGCCGACGGTCCGATCGTGGTGGTGGTCGGTTCCGAGGGCAAGGGACTTTCCCGGCTGGTCCGGGAGAACTGTGACGCGATCGTGTCCATCCCGATGGCCGGGCCTACCGAATCGCTCAACGCGTCGGTCGCAGCGGGCGTGGTGCTCGCCGAGATCGCCAGGCAGCGCCGCGGCTGAGCCGATGGGCCTAAAGCCCGAACAGCTGGATCCACACCCACAGCCCCAGCACCGCGGCGAGCAGGGTCAGCGGTGCGGTGCACACGCCGACGCGGCTGAACTCGGCCAAGCCGGCCTTCATGTCGCGCCGGACCACGTTGCGCCACAACAGGTTCGCCAATGAGCCGACGTAGGTGAGGTTGGGTCCGATGTTGACCCCGATCAGCACCGCGAGCACGGCGGCCGGACCGGCCGCGGTCACCAACGGCAGCAGCACCAGGACCGCCGGCAGATTGTTGACGACGTTGGACAGCACAGCGGCCACCGCCGCGATCCCGAGCAGCGCCGCGAACCCCTGACCGTCCGGGAGCAGCCGGTGCATCGCCGGCTCCAGACCGCTGCGCATCACCGCGGCGACCACAACACCCAGGCACAGCACGAATGCCAGGAACGGCACGTCGGCGGCGGCGGCGATCCTTGGGACTGTGGTGCGGTGTTCGACCAGCGCCCGCACACCGAGCACCGCCGCGCCCGCCAGTGCCGCCCACGCCGGTGAGAGTCCCAGCAGCGAGGTGACGGCAAAACCGAGCAGCGTCAGTCCGACCACCACCAGCGCGAACAGCGGCATCTCGACGGGAGCGGTGGGCGGCTGCCGCCGCGGCCGCACCGCCAGGTCTTTGGCGAAAATCCAACGCAGCAGCGCGAATTCGACGAGAATTGCGGCCATCCAGGGCAGCGACATGGCCGCCGCGAAATGCAGGAACGACAATCCGGCCGCGCTGAAGGCCAGCAGATTGGTCAGGTTCGACACCGGCAGCAGCAGTGACGCGGTGTTGGCCAGATGCGCGGTGGCATAGACGTGGGGTCGGGCCGGCACCGCGAGCGTGCGTGCGGTGGCCAGCACGACGGGCGTCAGCAATACCACCGTGGCGTCCAGGCTCAGGACCGCGGTCACCCCGGCGGCGATCGCGAAAACAGAGGCCAGCAGCCGGTTCTGGCCGCCTGTGGTGGCACGGGCCATCAGCTGCCCGGCCGCGTGGAACAATCCCACGTCATCACACAACCGGGCCAGCACCAGCACCGCGGCCAGGAAGCCGACCACCGGTGTCAGCCGGGCGACCTCGGTGATCGCGTCGTCTGGGGAGATGGCGCCGGCGGCGATCACCACACCGGCTGCGGGGACCGCCACCACGGCCTCAGGCCAGCGGTGCGGCCGGAGCAGCGCGAAGCCGAGCACCGCGGCCAGCGCCGCGACGGAGACGGTCAGTTCCACGGAGCGGCCGGCCGCCACAGCGTGGGCAGGTGCAGTCCGACGCCGTCCTCGGCGGCCAGCCGGGACAGCACGCGCATCGACGCATCGAGGTCGTCGGCAGCGAACGGCAACGCGCGCAACGGTTTGTGCAGTGGGCGGAAGAAGTCGTCCCAGTGAATCAGCACCACCTGGCGTGCCCCGACGGTCCGTACCGTCTGCGCCCAGTACTCGACCAGATAGCTTTCCGGTTGCAGACCCAGCTGCCCGACAC
>NZ_JBQQCF010000005.1:0-195308 GCF_052245755.1 Mycobacterium sp. 4D054 | reverse complement strand
TCATCAAACAAGACACCAAAAACTGGCATCCAAAAACAACCCACCCCTAAACGGGAAAAAGAGGCAGGCCAAAAAACAACAAACAAAAACCACCAAACACACTATTGAGTTCTCAAACAACACGCCCGAGTCTTGTGACCGACCCTTTTCAGGGCAACCCTGCCAGCTTAAACTATCTCGTCCAGCTAGTCAAGACTCTGTTCTCCGCGTTTCCGCGGCGACTCGATTAGATTAGAACTTGCCTTCTTTCGAAGTCAAATCCGCTGGTCAGAGGGGCGCAGCCGTTTTACAGCCGCACAAGATCTAGCTTACCCGCTCGATCTCGGCGCCGAGGCTGAGCAGATTTTCCACGAACTTCGGGTAGCCGCGATCGATGTGGAACACGTCGTGAACTTCGGTGTCGCCGTCGGCGACCAGGCCTGCGAGCACCAGCCCAGCGCCCGCGCGGATGTCGGAAGACCACACAGGCGCACTGGAAAGCTGGGGAATCCCCCGCACCACGGCATGGTGACCGTCGGTGCGGGCGTCGGCTCCGAGCCGGATCATCTCTTCGACAAAGCGGAAGCGGGCCTCGAACACGTTCTCGGTGATCATCGATGTGCCGTCCGCGACCGCCGCCAGGCCGATCGCCATCGGCTGCAGGTCGGTCGGGAAGCCGGGGAACGGCAGCGTCGCGACGTTGACCGCCTTCGGACGCTCGTATTGAACGACCCGGAAACCGTCGTCGGTCTGGGTCACCGTGGCGCCGGCGTCGTGCAACTTGTGCAGCACCAGCTGCAGGTGCGCCGGGTCGACGCCCGTCACCGAGATATCCCCGCGCGTCATCGCCGCGGCTATCCCCCAGGTGGCCGCGACGATCCGGTCGCCGATCACCCGGTGTTCGGTCGGGTAGAGCCGGTCGACGCCGGTGATCGTCAGTGTCGACGATCCCGCACCGCTGACTTGGGCGCCCATCTGGTTGAGCATCGTGCACAGGTCGACGACGTCCGGTTCGCGCGCGGCGTTGTGGATCGTCGTGACCCCCTCGGCCAGGACGGCGGCCATGAGGATGTTCTCGGTCGCACCGACCGACGGGAACTCCAACTGGATCTCTGCGCCGTGCAGAGAATCGGCCTCGGCCACCACGCAACCGTGCTCGATGTTGCACCTGGCACCGAGCTGACGCAGACCCGCCTGGTGCATATCCAGGGGCCGCGACCCGATGGCATCACCGCCGGGAAGCGCCACCTTCGCCTTCTTGCACCTGCCGACCAGTGGTCCCAGCACACACACCGACGCGCGGAATTGGCGGACCGCGGCGAAGTCGGCGTCGTACTTGAGCTCGTCGGGCGAGGTTATCCGGACGACGTCTCCATCGAGTTCCACGGTTGCGCCGAGTCCGCGCAGCACCTCGGCCATCAACGGGACGTCGAGGATGTCGGGACAGTTGGTGATCGTGCTGGTGCCCTCTGCGAGCAGCGCCGCGGCCATCAACTTCAACACACTGTTCTTGGCGCCCCCGACGGCCACTTCGCCCGATAACCGGCAACCGCCGGTCACCACGAAACGCTCGCTCACGCCGGTCAGTGTAAACAGCGTGCTGGGCCATGTCAGGCTGCCGAGCCGCGGCCGAAGGGCACGGCCCGGTACCGTTTTGGCATGGCAGTGCACCTGACGCGGATCTATACGCGGACCGGCGACGATGGCACCACCGGGCTCAGCGATTTCAGCCGGGTTTCCAAGAACGATGCACGGTTGTCGGCCTACGCCGACTGTGACGAAGCCAACGCCGCAATCGGGGTTGCGGTCGCGCTCGGCCACCCTGACGAGCGGATTCTCGAGGTTCTGCGCCAGATCCAGAACGACCTGTTCGATGCAGGCGCCGATCTGTCGACGCCGGTGGTGGCCGACCCCGAATATCCGCCGCTGCGCATCCAGCAGAGCTATATCGACCGTCTGGAGGCCTGGTGCGACGAATTCAACGAGGGCCTGCCGGCGCTGAACTCGTTCATCCTGCCCGGCGGCACCGCGCTGTCGGCGCTGCTGCACGTGGCCCGCACCGTGACCCGCCGGGCAGAGCGGTCCGCCTGGCACGCCGTCGAGACCCACGGCGACGCGGTCAGCGTGCTGCCCGCCAAGTATCTGAATCGGCTCTCGGATCTGCTGTTCATCCTGTCGCGAGTGGCCAACCCCGACGGGGACGTGCTGTGGCAGCCGGGCGGGCAGCGTCAGTAGGAGGACTCAGTAGGATCTCCGGCGCGCCCGGGGAGACGGGCGGGACTCCAGCCAGGATGTGAATGCCGTCAGAGCGCCTCGATCCAAGGCGATCTCGTAGCCGCGACCACGCTCAGGGCTCGTGTCGCGCAGCTCCAGGACGATGATCTCGTCGGTCATGATGTCGAATTCGTCGCCCCGTGGTGAACGCCGGGCGACGATCTCGAGCCCGCGCCGGCTCAGAGTGCGGTCGGGCCACCACCGCAGGCTTGACAGCCGATAGAACCCGGCTTCTCCACCCCGATATCTCATCACTCCGTGCCGCCAACCGTGGCCACCGACCGCGGGAAAATCCCGCAGGATCGCGGCGGTACCGCCAACCTGCCGCAGTTTCCACAGCCGGTAGGACAGCGTGATGACGACGAGCAGAAGGACACCGACGAGCGCGACCATGAACAGCATGGACGCGCTCATCGGCAGTCAGTCCAGTTGGCCCAGGGCGCGCAGGCGCGCGCGACCCCATGCCGCGGTCCGCTCGTCGTCGGACTCCGCGTCCTGCTTGGCCTCGTCGGCGTTGATCTCCGACTCGAACGCCGCGTTCTCGACGAGGATCCGAACCGCTTCCTCGGTGACCGACAGGAATCCGCCGTCGACGGCGATGCGCAGATCGTCCTCACCTTCGCGCTCGACCCGCACCATGGCGTCGTCGACCAGCTGCGCCACCAGCGGGATGTGGCGGGGCAGGATGCCGATCTCACCGGCGGTGGTGCGGGTGAACACGAACGTCGCGTCCCCCGACCACAGCTCGCGCTCCACGGCGACGATCTCGACGTGCAGGTCAGCCATGCCGCACCACCTTCCGCTGAATGCTCTTCGCGCAGACGCTCAACGCGCCGGTGCCCGCCACACTCACAGCTTGGCGCCGAGGCTCTCGGCCTTCTTCGCCAGATCGTCGAGACCGCCGATGAGGAAGAACGCCTGCTCCGGCAGGTGGTCGAAATCGCCCTTGGTGAGCTTGTCGAAGGCCTCGATGGTCTCCTTCAACGGCACCGTGGAGCCCGGCTGGCCGGTGAACTGCTCGGCGGCCATCATGTTCTGGCTCAGGAAACGCTCGATACGGCGCGCCCGGTTCACCAGCTGCTTGTCCTCTTCGGACAGCTCGTCGATACCGAGAATCGCAATGATGTCCTGAAGGTCCTTGTAGCGCTGCAGGATTCGGATGACTTCCTGGGCCACGCGGTAGTGCTCGTCACCGACGACGGCCGGGTCGAGGATCGTCGACGACGACGCCAGCGGATCCACCGCGGGGAAGATGCCCTTCGAGAACACCGACCGGGAGAGCTCGGTGGTCGCGTCGAGGTGGGCGAAGGTGGTGGCCGGCGCCGGGTCGGTGTAGTCGTCGGCGGGCACGTACACGGCCTGCATCGAAGTGATGGACCGGCCACGGGTCGAGGTGATGCGCTCCTGCAGCTCGCCCATCTCGTCGGCCAGGGTCGGCTGGTAACCCACCGCGGACGGCATACGGCCGAGCAGGGTGGACACCTCGGAGCCGGCCTGCGTGAACCGGAAGATGTTGTCGATGAACAACAGCACGTCCTGACCCTGCTCGTCACGGAAGAACTCCGCCATCGTCAGCGCCGAGAGCGCGACGCGCATACGGGTGCCCGGCGGCTCGTCCATCTGGCCGAACACCAGCGCGGTGTCCTTGAGCACGTTGGCGTCCTCGAGCTCGACCCACAGGTCGTTGCCCTCACGGGTGCGCTCCCCCACGCCGGCGAACACCGAGGTACCACCGAAGTTGCGGGCGATGCGGTTGATCATCTCCTGGATGAGCACCGTCTTCCCCACGCCCGCACCGCCGAACAGGGCGATCTTGCCGCCGCGCACGTACGGGGTGAGCAGGTCGACGACCTTCAGGCCGGTTTCCAGCATCTCGGTGCGGGGCTCGAGCTCCGCGAAGGCCGGGGGCTTGCGGTGGATCGACCAGTGCTCGAAGTCCTTGCCGTAGCCGGGCTCGTCGAGGCAGTCACCGAGGGCGTTGAAGACGTGACCCTTGACGCCGTCGCCGACGGGCACCGAGATCGAGGAACCGGTGTCGGTGACCTCCACACCACGGACCAGGCCGTCGGTGGGCTGCATCGAGATGGTGCGGACCAGGTTGTCGCCCAGGTGCTGCGCGACCTCCAGCGTCAGCGTCTTGGACAACTCTTTGTAAGAGATCTCGGCGTGCAGCGCGTTGAACAGTTCGGGTACGGAGCCACGCGGGAACTCCACGTCGACCACGGGACCGGTGATCCGAACGACGCGGCCGGCAGTCTTTTCGGCGGTAGCTGTCATTTTCTCTTCGCTTCCTAAAGGGGCTTGCTTCTCAGACTATTTGGCGTCGGCCAGTGCGTTGGCGCCGCCGACGATCTCGCTGATTTCCTGGGTGATCTGCGCTTGGCGCTCGCGGTTGGCCGCCAGGGTCAACGCCTTGATCAGATCGTCGGCGTTGTCGGTGGCCGACTTCATGGCGCGCCGGCGCGAAGCCGACTCCGAGGCCGCTGCTTCGAGCAACGCGGCGTACACGCGGGTGGCGACGTAGCGCGGCAGCAGTGCGTCGAACAGGGTCTCGGGATCCGGCTCGAACGAGAACAGCGTGTGCGGGCCCTCCTCGGGCTGCTCGTCGCCGACGTACTCGACGACCATCGGGGCGATGCGGCGTGCCGCTGCCGACTGCGACAGCATCGACTTGAACTCGGTGAAGACGATGTGCAGTTCGTCGACACCCAGAATGCCGTCGGCACCCGCGTCGTCACCCTCATCGTCGGCGCCCGACATGAAGGCCGTCACCAGGGTGTCGGCGATCTCGCGGGCGTTCTCGTACGTCGGACGCTCCGAGAACCCGGTCCAGGACTCGACCACCTGGCGCTGACGGAAGCTGAAGTAGCCCAATGCCTTGCGCCCGACGGCGTACAGGACCGGTTCCTTGCCCTCTTCGCGCAGCAGCGAGAACAGCTCCTCGGCCTGCCGGAGCACGTTCGCGTTGTACGCGCCGCACAGCCCGCGGTCCGAGGACACCACCAGCACAGCGGCCCGCCGCGGGTTCTCCCGGGCGACGAGCAGCGGATGATCCAGCGCGCTGGCGCTCGCGAGCTCGGTGAGCATGTTGGTGATCTCAGCACTGTAGGGCCGAGCCGCCTCGACTCGGGCCTGCGCCTTGGCGATTCGCGACGTGGCGATCAGTTCCTGGGCCTTGGTGATCTTCTTGATCGACCCGGCGGAACGGATGCGCCCACGGAGCTCGCGCAGTGTTGCAGCCATCTAGCTCTCCAGACCTTCCCGGTCCTACTTCTTGGGGGCCGGCTTGCGGACCTTGACGGATTCCTTCTCGACGTCTGCCTCGTCCATCGCCTCAGCCTCGGCTTCGTTGACCACCACGGAGCTGCCGTCGGAAGCCGAGAAGCCCTTCTTGAACTCGTTGATGACGTTGACCAGCTTCTCCTCGACCTCCTCGGAGAGCTTCTTGCTCTCGCGGATGCTCTGCAGGATGTCGCTGTGCGAGGCCTTCAAATGCTCGAGCAGTTCCGCCTCGAAACGCGCCACGTCTTCGACAGGAACCGAATCCAGGTGACCGCCGGTGCCGAGGTAGATCGCGACGACCTGGTCCTCGACCGGGTACGGGGTGTACTGGGGCTGCTTGAGCAGCTCGACCAGGCGAGCACCACGATCCAGCTGCGCCTTGGAGGCGGCATCAAGATCCGAGGCGAACGCGGCGAACGCCTCCAGCTCGCGGTACTGCGACAGCTCCAGACGCAGCGAGCCCGCCACCTCCTTCATGGCCTTGATCTGCGCGGCACCGCCGACACGGGACACCGACACACCAACGTTGATGGCCGGACGCACGCCCTGGTTGAACAGGTCGGACTCCAGGAAGCACTGACCGTCGGTGATCGAGATGACGTTGGTCGGGATGAACGCCGAGATGTCGTTGGCCTTGGTCTCGATGATCGGCAGACCCGTCATCGACCCGCCGCCGAGCTCGTCGGACAGCTTCGCGCAACGCTCCAGCAGCCGGGAGTGCAGGTAGAACACGTCACCGGGGAACGCCTCGCGGCCCGGCGGGCGACGCAGCAGCAGCGAGATTGCGCGGTAGGCGTCGGCCTGCTTGGACAGGTCGTCGAAAACGATCAGGACGTGCTTGCCGTCGTACATCCAGTGCTGGCCGATGGCCGAACCGGTGTAGGGCGCCAGCCACTTGAAGCCGGCGGCGTCGGAGGCGGGGGCCGCGACGATGGTGGTGTACTCCATCGCACCGCCCTCTTCGAGAGCGCGCTTCACCGACGCGATCGTGGTGCCCTTCTGGCCGATGGCGACGTAGACGCAACGCACCTGCTGCTTGGGGTCGCCGGTCTCCCACGCCTCACGCTGGTTGAGGATGGTGTCGACACAGACGGCGGTCTTGCCGGTCTTGCGGTCACCGATGATCAGCTGGCGCTGGCCGCGCCCGATCGGGGTCATCGAGTCGATGGCCTTGATACCGGTCTGCAGCGGCTCGGACACGCCCTGGCGCTGAACCACCGACGGAGCCTGCAGTTCCAGTGCGCGCCGGGTGTCGGACTCGATGTCGCCCTGACCGTCGATCGGCTGCCCCAGCGGGTTCACCACGCGGCCGAGGAACGCGTCACCGACCGGCACCGACAACACCTCGCCGGTGCGCTTGACCTGCTGGCCCTCTTCGATCTTCTCGAAGTCACCCAGGATCACGGCGCCCACGCTGTGCTCGTCGAGGTTCAGTGCGACGCCCAGAACCCCACCGGGGAACTCCAGCAGCTCCTGCGTCATCACCGAGGGCAGACCCTCGACGTGGGCGATGCCGTCGCCGGCGTCGACGACGATGCCGATCTCTTCACGGTCGGACTCGGCGGTGAAGGAGGAGACGTAGTCCTCGATCGCCCCTTCGATGTCAGAAGCCGAGATTGTCAACTCTGCCATGGCTTTTCGTTCCTGCCTTCGTGTTTGTTACTGCTCGAGTTCTGGGGCGGTCAGTCCGGCAGCCCGGTGCGGGCCGCGGCCAACCGCGAGGAGATGGAACCGTCGATGACCTCGTCACCGACCGTGATCAGGAGCCCGCCGAGAACCTCGGGATCGATGTCGAGCTGAACCGACATCGGGCGTCCGTAGATCCGGCTCAGCACCTCGGTCAACCGGTTGCGCTGCGCGTCGGTGAGGTCGGCCGCTGCGGTGACCTGGGCGACGGCCTCGCCACGCCGGGACACCGCGAGCTCGGCGAGGTCGTTGACCGCGTCGTCGGCGGATTCACCGCGAATCAGGTCGACGGTCTGCGTCAATAGCGCCTTGGCGGTGTCGTTGACACCGTCGCTGCTGTCGAGGACCTTCGTCAGCAGGTTGACACGCTTGTCGGCAGGCACCGTGGTGTCGGCCAACAGCCTGCTCAGCTGCGGCTGCGAGTCGAGCAACCGGCCGAACCGGAACAGCTGGTCCTCGACCTCTTCGCTCTGCCCGTCACGCTCTGCGCGGACCAGCAGCGCCAGCCGGGCGACATGCTCGATCGCGTCGACCAGGTTCGCTTCGCTGGACCAGCGTTGCGCGACGGCGGTCTTGAGCAGATCCAGCGTGGCGTCGTCGACCTTGCCGCCGAACAACCGCTCGACGAGCCGCTCCTTCGCGGTGGCATCGTCGGCCGGTTCGGCGAGGTACTTGGTGAGCGTGGGCTCGTCGAGGAGCACCTTGGCCACCGCGGCCAGGTTGTCGGCCAACGCGGTCAGAGCGCCGGAGTCGGCATTCTCCGCGAGCGACTCGAACTTCTTGACCACTTCGGCGAGCGCCTCGCGGCTGGCGGCGCGCAGATTGAGCGACGCACCCGCCTCGAGCACCGTCGATGACGGAGCCATCGCATCCAGATCGTCGAGGAAGCGGTCGACCGTCGAGGACTGCGCGGCCGGATCGGACACATAGTTGCGGACGATCTCGGTGGCCTTCTCGACGGACTCCGCACCGAGACCGGTGCGCAGCTGCCGGATGAGCTGCTGGCGCATCAGCTGAACCTGCTGGGCGCCTTGGGCTTTGATCCGCTCGGCTTCAGCGTCGGCCTGCTCGGCAAGCTGAGCGGCGATCCGCTCGGAATCCTGCCGCGCTTCTTCGGTGACCTTGGCCCCTGCCGCCTTCGCGTCCTCGACCGCCTTGGCGTGCATCGCGTCGGCGTCGGCGAGCTTCTTGCTCGCTTCGGCACTCTCGGCCAGGGCGGCCCGCACAGCCTCCTGCTGCCGTTGCATCAGCCCCTTCACGGGCGGCACGACCCACTTGACGATGATGAACACGATGACGGCAAAGCCGATCAGCTGTCCGATGAAGATCGACATCTAACGACTCCCACCTGAATTCACGTCGACGCCCAGGATCCGACTGGCCAGCGTCGCGGACAGGCCGTCGACGGAGGACTGCAAATCCGACCGGGCGGCCGAACCCTGTTGCGACAACTGCTCGTCCGCGGACTGCACCGTCTCGGCGACCTCGCCACTGGCCGCTGCCCGCTTGTCGTCGACCACCTGGCGGCCCGAGACACGGGCCTCATCGCGGATCGACGAAGCCTCGCTGCGGGCGTCGGCCATTGTCTTGTCGTAGTCCGCCTGCGCCGCCGCGACCTGTTCGGCCGACTTGCGGTTGTCGGCAGCGGTCTTGGCCAGCATCGCCTCACGCTCGGCCAGGACCTTGCTGATCGGCGGCACAACCCATTTCGAGATCACGCCGAGCGTGATCAGGAAGATGAGCAGGACGGCGAAGAACGTGCCGTTGGGGATCAGGAAGTTACTGGTCCCTCCGCCCTCTTCGGCGGCGACGAGAGATGTGGTGAGCTCACCCATGCCGGTGGATTACTGCAGGCCCGGAGTGGCGAAGACGAACAGCGCCATGAAGGCCAGGTTGATGAAGTAGGCCGCCTCGACCAGACCAACCGTGATGAAGAACGGCGTGAACAGCCGGCCCTGAGCCTCAGGCTGGCGAGCGATACCGGCGATCAGGGCGTTACCGGCGATACCGTCACCGATACCGGCACCGATCGCGCCGCCGCCCATGATCAGACCGCCGCCGATCAGCGCACCAGCCGTGATGATGGCGTTGGGGTCGATTTCCATTCTCTTATCCTCCTTGATAACTGGGGGCGGTGCCGCCAGAGTTCGTGATCGTTGCTCGTAGGGACTTAGCGGTAGTGAAGCTCAGTGCTCTCAGTGGTCTTCGTGTTCCAGCTCCATCGACTGGCTGAAGTACAGGATCGTCAACAGCGAGAAGATGAATGCCTGGATCAGGCCGACGAACAAGTCGAAGGTCTTCCAGACGGCGTTCGGCAACCACTGGATGTACCAGGGGAACATCGCGATGAGGGCCACGAGGATGCCGCCCGCGAAGATGTTGCCGAAAAGTCGGAGGGCCAGCGAGATCGGCTTGGCGAGCTCCTCGACGATGTTGATCGGCGCAAGGAACGCGACGTGGCCCTTGACGACCTTGACCGGGTGTCCGATCACGCCGCGGCGCCAGATACCTGCGGCGTGGTAGCAGATGAACACGAACAGCGCCAGCGCGAGCACGAAGTTGATGTCCGAGGCCGGCGCCTTGTACAGCTCGGCCGCCGCGCCGTCGGCGCCGCCGTACTGCAGTGGCAGCACGGCGAGCCAGTTCGAGACGAGGATGAACACGAAGATCGTGACCGCCAGCGGCAACACGAACGGCGCCACCTTCATCCCGATCGCGCTCTCGATCTGCTGACGCATCTGGACGGTCAGGGCCTCCCAGAACAATTGCACGCCGCTCGGCACACCCGTGGCGGTGACCTTTGACTTGAGGTAGAACGCCAGCGCGATGACAATCAGCGCCGAAACGGCGGTGGCCAGGATCGTGTCGCCGTTGAAGGTCATACCGAAGAGTTCGAACACCAGGACGTGGTGCCCGACGTGAATGGCGGCGCCACCTTCCTCCGCGGCGAGGATGGATTCGGTCATGCTTCCCGTCTTTTCCCGTTCAACTGGACCAGCTTGTTCATGTAGGTCAGATCAATCCTTCGAATCCGTGTCGAGCACGTTCAGCCCGTCGCTGCGGATCTTTTTCAGGACGGGGATGCTCGTGCTCATCACGAGCAGCGCCTGGAAGATCGCGAGGCCGAAGAGCACGGCGATGCCGCCGTGTTCCCGGAACAGGAACGCGACGGTCAGCGCGACGGCGGTGATGACGAGTAGACGTGTCGCCGAGTTCACCGCCATCTTCTTCTTCAAGGGGTGTTCCTCGGCGGTGATGGACTCCACGGCCCGGCGCACGAGCAGGGCGTTGACCAGCCCCAGGCCGAGGCCGAGGCCGAAGAACGCGCCGAAGAGGATATTGCCGGTGAACCCTGAGGCCAGAAGTGCAACCGCGGTCAGCGCGACGCACACGATGAGCAGACGCACGGGTCGGAAAGCAACGGACGGAAACACCAACGGCGCATCTTGCGCTGGCGTCGTCACTGCTTCACCTCAATCCGGCGGTCATCAAGCATCGATGGGAACTTCCCGAGCGTCCTGTGCGTGGCGCCCGTAGCGTAACGGAGGGCGTCGGGCGCGCTGGAATCACCCAAGGGGTTGCTCCCTGTTTCGGTCCAAATGTGGTCATTGCGCCAGCCCGGCCGATGCTCTGATCGATGCCATCGAACCGCCCGGAGGCCGGCAACCCGCGAGGTCTTTTTTCGGGTTCTTATTGAACCCTAACACATGGTGAGGGCCACAAAAGAGGGCCTACTACTTTTTGTCGTACACCTCGTCCGGCGCACCGTTTCGGCGGCCCAGCAACGGGATCAGCGTCACGACGATCGCGACCACGACCGCACCCGCCATCACCGCTCCGGTGTGCCGCGGATCGAAGAAGATCGTGCTGGCGGCGCCCAGCGCGGCGATACCGACCCACAGGTAGATGAGCAGCACCACCCGGCGGTGCGAGTGACCGATCTCCAGCAGCCGATGGTGCAGGTGCATCTTGTCGGGACTGAACGGGCTCAACCCCTTGCGGGTGCGCCGGATGATGGCCAGCAGCATGTCCAGGGCGGGCACGAACACCACGGCCACCACCAGTAGGAACGGAGAGAGCAGCGCGAAGACGTCCCGCGCGCCGTAGGCGGTCTGCGAGATCGGGCCCGCGGCCGTGGTGGACGCGGCCGCCAGCATCAAGCCGATCAGCATGGATCCGGAGTCACCCATGAAGATCCGCGCCTTGTGGAAGTTGTGCGGCAGGAATCCCAGGCAGGCGCCGGCGAGCACGACGGAGATCACCGCGGGCGGGTAGAACAGCACATCGCCGCCGTGGTCGCGAAGCAGGCCGACCGAGAACATGCAGATCGCGGATGCGGTGATCAGGCCGAGACCGGCCGCCAACCCGTCGAGGCCGTCGACGAAGTTCATCGCGTTGACGAGGGCAACGGTGAACGCGAGCGTCAGCAGGATGGACGCCACCTGGTCGAGCACGATGGTGCCGACCCCGCCGATCGGGATGTAGAGCACGCTCCAGGCCACACCCATGGTCACCATCACGCTGGCGGCGGTGATCTGGCCGGCGAACTTCGTCAGCGCGTCGAGGCCCCAGCGGTCGTCGATGAGTCCGACCACCATGATCAGCCCGCCCGCGACCACGACCGCAGGCATCCCCGACGAGTACACGAAGCCACGGGTGAGCGCCGGTAGCTGCGACGCCAGCAGCACGGCCGCGACGACGCCGACGTACATCGCCAAGCCGCCCATCCTCGGGACGGGCTGCAGGTGCACGTCGCGTTCCCGGGGGTAGGCCACCGCACCCCAGCGGGTAGCGAGCACCCGTACCAGGCCGGTGGCCAGATAGGTGATGATCGCGGCGGTCAGACCGACCAGCGCGAGTTCGCGCAGCGGCACCCCCGCGCCGCGGTCGGAGAGCGCCATGAGGCTCTCCCCTGCCAGCGCGACCGTCTCGGACGCCGAACCCAGTTGCACAGAACTCCAGATCAATCCGGCGGGGTGGTCAGGGTCGCTGCATCGACGCCGAGCACACCGGCGATCGCGTCCACTGACACCGGGCCTTCCCGCAGCACCCGCGGGTGCGGTCCGGTGAGATCGACGATCGTCGACGCCGCCTGCTGTTCGGCAGGGCCTCCGTCGAGGTAGACCTCGACGCGATCGCCGAGTTGCTCGCGGGCCTGCACGGCGGTGACCGCGGGGGGATGGCCCGAGATGTTGGCGCTGGACACGGCCATCGGTCCGACGGCGCGCAGCAGTTCGATCGCGACGGGATGAAGCGGCATCCGCAGCATCACGGTGCCGTTCGCGTCACCGAGGTCCCACTGCAGCGACGGGGCCTGGTGCACCACCAGGCTCAACGCACCCGGCCAGAACGCCCGGATCAGCTCCTTGGCGCTGTTGGGAACCGAATAGACCAGGCCCTGGATGGTGTGCCACGAGCCGACGAGCACGGGCACGGGCATGTTGCGTCCACGGCCTTTGGCCGCCAGCAGCGCCGCGACCGCGTCGCTGTCGAACGCGTCGGCACCTATGCCGTACACGGTGTCGGTGGGCATCACGACCAGTCGACCGCCCTTGAGCGCACTGATCGCCGACGCGATACCGGCCTCTCGCTGCGCGGGATCGGTGCAGTCGAAGATCACGTCGCTCATACGCGATCCGCCTCCGCTTCTCGCTGGTTCACGTTGATCAGCCTCTCACCCGGCCCGTTCCGCGGTCACGAAACGCGGCCGGCCGGTGAGGTCGTGTCGCGCCGTGACGTCGGTGAATGCCCCGGTTGCGGACAACGCCGCGACGGTCAGTCCGGAAGTGGTGTCGTCGTGTTCGATGCCGCATCGCCCGCCCGGCCGCAACAGTCGTGCCGCCACGTCGACGATGCGGTCGATCACCGACATCCCGTCCGCGCCGCCGAACAACGCATGGTGTGGATCATGTTGCGCCACTTCAGGTTCGAGCTCGGCACCGACGGGAATATAGGGCGGGTTGGCGACCAGCAGGTCGACCGCGCCGTCGAGCTCGCTCAGCGTGTCCTCGGCGGTGACGTCGGCCCGGATCACCGAAACGGCCGTGCCGGAGGCATTACGGTGCGCGTACTGCAGCGCGGAATCGGAGTCGTCGACGGCGATCACCTCGGCCTTTGGGAAGTTCACCGACAGCGCCAGTGCCAGCGCACCGGAGCCGGTGCACAGATCGATGATCCGCGACCGCGCCGGAAGCCGCTGCGCCAGCACCCATTCCAGAAGAGCCTCGGTTTCGGGGCGCGGTATGAACACGCCGGGCCCGACCTGCACGGTGACGGATCCGAACGCGGCAACGCCGGTGAGGTGTTGCAGCGGTACGCGATCAGCGCGCCTGGCCACCAGGTCACGGAACCGCGCGGCGAACGCGTCGTCGGGCTCTGTGAATCTGAGGCGACCCCGGTCGATGCCTGCCACGTGGGCGGCCAGCAGCTCGGCGTCGACCCGCGGCGACCCGACCCCGGCTGCGGCCAGCACGTCGGCGGCGTCGTCGATCAACTGACGCATCGTCACCGGCCGGTCGGCTACGTTCACGTGTTCTGCAACCGGGCTTGCTTGTCGGCGGCGGCGAGGGCATCGAACAACGGGTCGAGGTCGCCGTCGAGAACCTGGTCGAGGTTGTGCGCTTTGTAGTTGATCCGGTGGTCGGCGATCCGGTTCTCGGGGAAGTTGTAGGTGCGGATGCGCTCGCTGCGGTCCACCGTGCGGATCTGGCTGGCGCGGTCGGCCGAAGCGTCGGCCTGCGCCTGCTCCTCGGCCAGCGCCTGCAGACGGGCCGCGAGCACCTGCATCGCGCGCGCCTTGTTCTGCAGCTGCGACCGCTCGTTCTGGCACGTCACCACGATGCCGGTGGGAAGGTGCGTGATGCGCACCGCCGAGTCCGTGGTGTTGACGCCCTGTCCGCCCTTGCCCGAGCTGCGGTACACGTCGATGCGCAGATCCGACTCGTCGATCTGGACCTGTTCGACTTCCTCGGGCTCGGGATAGACCAGGACACCGGCGGCCGAGGTATGGACCCTGCCCTGCGACTCGGTGACGGGCACCCGTTGCACCCGGTGCACGCCGCCTTCGAACTTGAGCCGCGACCACACACCGTCGGCGGAATCACCCTTGCTCGCGATCGACAACGTGGCGTCCTTGTAGCCGCCCAGATCGGAGGTGGTCTCCCCCAGCATCGTGACCGTCCAACCGTGCCGCTCGGCGTATCTGATGTACATCCGGGCCAGGTCCGCGGCGAACAGCGCAGACTCCTCGCCGCCCTCGCCGGATTTGACCTCCAGCACGATGTCGTCGGCGTCGTGCGGGTCGCGCGGCGCCAGCAGGTCCGTCAGCTGGTTGTCGAGCTCGGCCACCTTGGTGGTGAGTTCGTCGACCTCGGCGGCGAAAGACGCGTCGTCGGCGGCGAGTTCGCGGGCCGCCTCCAGGTCACCGCGGGCCGCGTCGAGCTTGCGGTAGGTGGCCACGATCGGCGACACCTGCGCGAACCTTCGTCCCACCTTGCGGGCGGCGCCCGGGTCGGCGTGCAACTCGGGCTCGGCCAGGCGGGCCTCCAGTTCGGCGTGCTCGGCGAGGATCGCCTCGATCGCCGGCGCGGTCTCGGTCATCTCGCCTCCTCAGCGGTCGGTCTGGACTCTCCTTGATGCGCGAAACGGCGCCCGGCCTGCGCATATGCAGCAGAGCGGGCGCCGTTGCGGCAGCTACTTGGTGCGCTTGCCGTAGCGCTTCTCGAAGCGGGCGACGCGACCGCCGCTGTCGAGGATCTTCTGCTTACCGGTGTAGAACGGGTGGCACTGCGAGCAGACCTCGACGGTGATCTGGCCGCTCTGCTTGGTGCTGCGGGTGTTGAAGGTCGCCCCACAACCACACAGCACGGTGGTCTCGACGTAGTCAGGATGAATGCCCGATTTCATGGTTTCCTCTTCGATCGTGGCCCCGGGTCGCCCTCCCCGTTCTGGGAGGCTGCGGCGTGAACCGGAACCGAGGTGTCGGCGGTCCACCCGGCCGGAAGCCGGCAGACTGGCACTGATTATGCCAGGTCAACCGCCAGCAGCCTAAACGCGCGGTCGGCGTCCACTATTCCTGGTCGGCGACCCTGCGGTAGCCGGAGCCGTCGCGTCGCCACAGTGTCCGGCCCGCGGGCCGCACCCCCATCGCGATGAGCTCGCGTTTGAGGATCTTGTTGGTGGCCGTGCTCGGCAGCTCGTCGGCGATCCACACGTGCCGGGGCCACGCCTTCGGTGACAGGTCGGGCTGGGCGGCCAGGAACCGGGCGAACTCGTCGGGGGTGAGCCTCGCCTCGTCCTGCAGCACGATCGCGGCCATCACCTGGTCGCCGACGAACTCGTCGGGCACCGGGTACACCGCCACCATGCTGATGGCCGGTTGCCGGATCAGGATGCGCTCGATCGGGGCCGCGGTCATGTTCTCGCCGTCCACCCGCATCCAGTCCGCGGTGCGGCCGGCGAGGTAGATCCAGCCGTCGGCGTCCCGGTAGGCAAGATCGCCGGACCAGAACATGCCGTGCCGCATCCGGTCGTCGGTGGCGTCCTGGTCGTTGTAGTAGCCGGCGAACATCCCGGCGCCCTGGGTGTTGACCAGCTCCCCGATCGCGTCGTCGGCGTTGCGCAGCGCGCCGTGCTCGTCGAACTCGGCGACTGCGCACTCGGTGAGGGTTGCGGAGTTGTAGATGGCGACGCCGGGAAAGCCCTTGCCGATGGAGCCGGGCGGACAGCCTTCCTCGCGGGTCACGGTGACCGCGTTCTCGGTGGATCCGAAGCCGTCCCACACGTCGCACCCGAAACGGCGGGAGAACTCGGCGATGTCGCGGTCGGTGGCCTCGTTACCGAACGCCACCCGGAGCGGGTTGTCGATGTCGTCAGGCCGCTCGGGAGCGGCCAGGATGTAGGCCAGCGGTTTGCCGACGTAGTTCATGTAAGTGGCGCCGTAGCGGCGGATGTCGTCGACGAAGCGCGACGCGCTGAAGTGCGCGGGAGCCATCGCGGCGCCGGAGTTGACCGCGACGGCCCAGCCGGCCAGCACCGCATTGCTGTGGAACAGCGGCATCGACAGGTAGCAGACGTCGTCGGAGGTGAGCTGGTAGCGGCCCACCAGCGCCGCGCCGGCCAGCACCACCATCGCCTGCATCATCTTCACGGCCTTGGGGTCCCCGCTGGTGCCCGAGGTGAAGATCAGCATGAATGTGTCGGTCGCGGCGACCTCTCGGTGTGGCGTCAGAGGTCCGGCCGCGACGGTAAGCTCCTTCCATGCCGGGGTGCCGACCTCGAGCACCCGCACCCCGGTGAGGTCGAGGCCGTCGAGCAGGTTCCGGTGATCGCCGTCGGTGATCAAGAACTGGCAGTCGGCCCGGTGGATGTCGCGGGCGAGCGCTTCGCCGCGGCGCGTGTTGTTGATCCCGCACAGCACGTAGCCGCCCAGCCCGGCCGCGGCCATCGCGGTGAGCATGTCCGGAGTGTTGCCGAGCAGCACCCCGACATGCAGGGGCCGATCGGGGTCTGCCGCGCCGATCAGGGCCGCCGCTTGGGCAGCGGCCTCGTCGAGGTGCTCCCGCCAGGTCCAGGTGCGTCCCTCGTAGGTGACCGCGACGGCGTCGCTGTCCGCGCGTTCCCGCAGCAGCTGCTGCACTGTCTCGGCCAAACCCGGTCCACCTCCAAATGAACAGATCAAGAAAACTGTCTACTGTTCCGGCCGGACGAAGCGTACCTCAGCCGTCCCGCCCCGTTCATTTGCGAAGATATGTTGATGAACGCCGCCGCCGTAGCGAATCCAGTGCCGAATTCGGGGGCTAAGCCCGAGATCAGGCCGGTCCGGGACCGGTTGATCGATGCGGCCGAACAGTGCCTGATTGCCAAGGGGATTCGCGCGACCACCGTTTCCGAGGTCGCCGAGGTGGCCGGCGTCAGCCGCGGATGGCTCTACCGCCACTTCCCCGACAAGAACGAACTTCTCGGCGCCGCGATCGTCCGCCTCAACGACGCGTTCTGGACCGAGTCCCGCACCCGCCTCGACACGCTGACCGGACTCGACGAGCAGATCGCGGCGGGGGTGGAACTGGCGCGCAGGGAATCCGAGGCGCCCGGAGCGCTGGTGCTCAAGCTGCGCCAGGAGGAGCCGGAGGCTTTCACCGCATGCGTCGGACTGGGCGTGCGGGGACTCATCCCCGAGATCGCGGCGTTCTGGGAGCCCTACGTGCAGGCCGCTGTCGAGCGCGGTGAGATCCACCCGGGCACCGATCGCGCCGAGGCCGCCGAGTGGATTGCCCGGATCATGATGAGCCTGGCCACGGTCCCGGGCGAGAAGTGCGACGTCGACAATCGCGAATCGGTGCTGCGGCATGCCCGCCGCTACCTGGTTGCGGCCCTGCGCAGCGATCCAGCCGGGAGCTGAGCTAGCCGAGTTGCTGGGCGGTCTGACGTCCGGTCATCAGCAGGAGTAGGGCACTGATCGGCGCCGCAACCTCGCGGCCGTCGCCGGCGACGAAGTCGGCATCGGTGGCGACCAGGCGGGTTCCGGCCAGCCGGCGGCGGGCGTGGAACGGAAAGCCCGTCGCCCAGACACGTTCGGCGGCCGCGGACATCTGCATTCCGCGGCATCGACGGGCATGGGCCGGTCGACGCCGAGCGGAATGCAGATGTCCTGGGTGTGGACCAGCACGTCGATCAACGGTTCGAGCGCGGTGGTTCCAGGCGGGTGGCGCCGGCTGCCGACGACGGCACGCAGATTCGCCGCGATCTCGGCGGGCGCCCTGGCGTCGGTGACCGCCATCCGGTTCACCACGGCGTTGAAGCGGAAGCCACTGCGCGCGGCCTCCACGAGCATGCGCGGGGTGCTGATCGTCGAATGCGTGAGATGGGCGGCGACGTTGCGGACGGTCCAGCCGGCGCACAGCGACGGCGAGTCCCAGAGCGCCGGGTCGCCGGCGTCGATCTCGTCGAGGAGGTCGGCGAGCTCGGACCGCTCCGTGTCGATGTGATGCCAGACGGCGTTGCTGTCCACGGTCACCCCCGAGGTGGTTTTTAGTCAGTTTCACTGACGAATTTAGTCAGTATCTCGCACTAAAGTCAACGCATGGATTCCCAGCCCGGCACCGCGGTGCTGATGTACATCGCCCACCGCGAGGTTCAGAGTCGGGTGATGGCCGCGCTGGCCCGGTCGGGGGTGGACGACGTGACGGTTGCGCAGTCACGGCTGCTGCAGCGGCTGGACCCGGCCGGGATGCGGCTGACCGACCTGGCTGAACAGGCCCGGGTGACCAAGCAGACCGCGGGTGCGCTGATCGACCAACTCGAGCGTGCAGGGTACGTCACGCGCCTGCCGGATCCCTCGGACGCCCGGGCGCGTGTGGTGACACTGACCGACAAGGGGGCCGAGCTGTGCCGGCGGGCCGGAGCGGAGGTGGCACGCATCGAGCAAGAATGGCGGAAGCACCTGGGCGACAAGGCTTTCGATGCGATGCGCACAGCGCTTCTATCGCTGCGCGAGATCACCGACCCCTACCTGTGAGGCCCGGTGTGGCCGGCCGTGCTCGGCACGGGCGACCACACCGCACCACTTAGTCGTTGTCGGCGCCGCCGGGGGTGTTCTTCGACACCTGGACCAGGAACTCGTAGTTGTTCTTGGTCTTACGCAGCTGGCTCATCAGCAGATCGATGGCCTGATGCGGATCGAGCCCGGACAGCACGCGGCGGAGCTTGTGCACGATGGCGAACTCATCGGGCGAGAGCAGCAGCTCGTCCTTGCGGGTGCCCGACGGGTTGACGTCCACCGCCGGGAACACCCGGCGCTCGGCGATCTTGCGGTCAAGCTTGAGCTCGGCGTTACCGGTGCCCTTGAACTCTTCGAAAATCACCGTGTCACCGGTCGAGCCGGTCTCGACCATGGCCGTGGCGATGATCGTCAGCGAGCCGCCCTCTTCGATGTTGCGCGCCGCGCCGAGGAACCGCTTCGGCGGATACAGGGCGGTGGAGTCCACACCACCGGACAGGATGCGGCCCGACGCCGGCGACGCGTTGTTGTACGCGCGGCCCAGCCGGGTGATCGAGTCCAGCAGCACCACGACGTCCTTGCCCTGTTCGACCAGGCGCTTGGCCCGCTCGATCGCCAGCTCGGCGGCCTGCGTGTGATCTGAGGGCGGCCGGTCGAAGGTGGACGCGATGACCTCGCCCTTGACCGAACGCTGCATGTCGGTCACCTCCTCGGGACGCTCGTCGACGAGCACGACCATGAGGTGGCATTCGGGGTTGTTGCGGGTGATCGCGTTGGCGATGTCCTGCATGATCGTGGTCTTACCGGCCTTCGGCGGAGACACGATCAGGGCGCGCTGGCCCTTGCCGATCGGCATGATCAGGTCGATCACGCGGGTGGTCAGCTTGTCGGAGCTGGTCTCCAGGCGCAGCCGCTGGTTCGGGTACAGCGGGGTGAGCTTGGTGAACTCGGGCCGCTTCTTGGCCTCCTCCACGGGCTTGCCGTTGACGGTGTCGAGGCGAACCAGCGGGTTGAATTTCTGCCGCGGATTCTTGTCGCCGCCGTCGTTGTCACGGGGGACGCGAACGGCACCGGTCACGGCGTCGCCGCGGCGCAGGCCGTTCTTGCGGACCATGTTCATCGAGACGTACACATCGTTCGGCCCGGCCAGATATCCCGAGGTGCGGACGAACGCGTAGTTATCGAGCACGTCGAGGATGCCGGCGACGGGCTGCACGACGTCGTCTTCGCGCAGTTCGGTCTCGCGGTCACCGCCGCCACCCCCGTCGCCACCGCGCTCGCGCCGCCGGCGGTCGCGGAACCGGCGACCACGCCGCCCCTGACGGCCGTCGCCGTCGTCGTCGCTGGTGTCGGTCGAGCGGCCACGATTCTGACCGCCCTGCTGGTCGCCGCCGTCGGCGCGGGTGTCCGCCTCCGAATCGGACTTCGCGGTCTGACCGCCGCCCTGGCCCCTGCCCTGACCGGCGTTCTGGTTGTCCCTGCCGTCGCGGCCTTCGCGGCCACCCTGCTGGTCCTGTTGGGCTTTCTTACGGCCCTCGGCCTGACCGGACTCCGGCTGACCGGCGTCGGTCCGGTCCTGCTTGTTCTGCTCGGCTGCGTCGTCATCGGCCTGTTCGCCGGTCTGCCCGCCGGCCCGGGGGCCGCCCTGCTCACGCGAGGACCCGCGACGCTCGCGGCGGCGGGTCTGGGGCTGCCCGTCGGCGTTCTCCTGGGAGGCGCCTTCGTCCGCCGGCTGTTCGGCGGGCTGAATCGGCACGGCAGTGTCGGCGGCGGGCGGCTGCTCGGCGGTGCCGTTCTTGGCCTGCGGCTTGTCCTTGGCTTCGCCGCGGCGTTCACGAATGGCCGCGATCAGTTCGCTCTTGCGCATGCCGGAGGCGCCTTCGACGCCGATCTCCTTGGCGAGAGCGCGCAGTTCGGGCAGCACCATGCTGGTCAGAGCGCCGCGCCGGGCCGGTGCGGCCGCCTGCGCATCACCCGCGGCGGGCGCCGCAGCGGGCGCTCCTGCATCGGCGGGTGACGAAATGTCTGCGCTCACGGTGCCAGGCAGCTCGCCGCTGTCGGAGCCGCCAGCCGTGATGAGGTCCGTATCAGTCACGGATTTCCTTTCTTCCCTCGCTGATCAGGTCACGCGAGGGTTCAGTGCGCTCAGCTGATCCGCTGAACGCCGAGGTCACACCATTGCCACCGCAACGGTGATCGCCAGGTCTCGCCGCGATACAGCGAGCCGTCAGTCCACAAAATTGAACACCTGAAAGAAGAGTCGTCCTAGTGTCGGCGCAGGTGAAGACGCTGCGATTTCTGGACGAAACCGACAATAACCCGCATCCGGCATGGACGCAAGAAACATCATGATTCGCATGTTGCTTCTGTTACTCCCGATAAGCGCGTCGATCTAGCTGCGCGCCGCCACGCCGGAGGTCCATGTCACTCCCGCTCCGACGGACATCTTCTTCACCGTGAACCCGTTGTCCGCACCGTACTGGAGAGCCTGTGCGGGCAATTCGGGATCGGTGCTGAGTGCCAACACTGTGGGGCCTGCCCCGGACAGCACTGCTGCCACCCCACAACGCCGCAGGACGGCGAGGTATTCCGCCGACGCCGGCATCGCGGGGGCACGCTGCGGCTGGTGGAGCACATCCTCGGTGGCCGCCATCAACAGATCGGGCCGTTCGGTGAGCGCGACGACCAGCAGCGCGACGCGGCTGAGGTTGAACCGGGCGTCTGTGTGGGAGACCTGCTCAGGCAGCAGCACCCGCGTCTCCGCCGTGGACGAGCGCACCTGCGGAATGGCCGCGAACACCGTGATGTCGGGGTGCAGCCGGATCGGCGCAGCGGCGTACCGCGGCTCTCCGTCCCCGGCTTCGGTCCAGGACACCACCGCGCCACCGAGCACCGCGGCGGCGGCGTTGTCCGGGTGCCCTTCGAACTCCGAGGACACCTGCACCAACCGCTCCGGCGACATCGGATCGGAATCGGATTGCACGGCAAGGCCGTTGGCAGCCGCCAGTCCGCCGACGACTGCCGCGGCCGAGGAGCCCAGTCCGCGAGAGTGCGGAATGTCGTTGCGGCACCGCACGATCAAACCGGGTGCGGCCATTCCGGTCTCACGCAGGCCACGCTCAATGGCACGCACCACCAGATGCGATGCGTCCAGCGGAACCTGGCCCGCGCCTTCCCCCTCGACCTCGACGACAAGACCTGATTCTGTTGTCTCGATGACGATTTCGTCGTAGAGGCTGAGCGCCAGCCCCATGCTGTCGAAGCCGGGTCCGAGATTGGCGCTGGAGGCGGCCACCACGGCGGTGGCCGCCAGACCGGGCGGCAGGGTGCGGGTCACGGTCAACGGGTCCTAAACCAGACCGAGCTTGGCGACGACCGCGACCGGGTCGACGGGCACGGGGATGACCGCGGGCATGCCTTTGAGCGCGGTGTCGGGGTCTTTGAGTCCGTTGCCGGTGACGGTGCAAACGACAGTGGAACCCTTGGCGACCCAGCCGTCTTCGATGGACTTCAGCAGGCCGGCGATGCTGGCCGCCGACGCCGGTTCGACGAACACCCCTTCGGCACGGGCGACCAGATGGTAGGCGGCGAGGATCTCCTCGTCGGTGGCGGCCAGGAAGCGCCCGTCGGACTGCTGCTGCGCCTCCACTGCCGAAGTCCACGACGCGGGCGAACCGATCCGGATCGCGGTCGCGATGGTCTCGGGATCGCTCACCGGCTCACCGAGCACCAGCGGCGCGGCCCCGGCCGCCTGGGTGCCCAGCATGCGGGGCAGCCTCGTGGCAAGACCGTCGCGGTGATACTCGGTGTAGCCCTTCCAGTAGGCGGTGATGTTGCCGGCGTTGCCGACCGGAAGCGCATGCACGTCCGGGGCGTCACCGAGCGCGTCGACGATCTCGAACGCCGCGGTCTTCTGGCCCTCGATGCGGAACGGGTTGACCGAGTTGACAAGTGAGACCGTCGGGAAGTCCGCAGTGAGCTTGCGGGCCAGCTCAAGGCAGTCGTCGAAGTTGCCGTCGATCTGGATGATCTTGGCGCCGTGCATGACCGCCTGGGCCAGCTTGCCCATCGCGATCTTGCCCTGCGGCACCAGCACCGCGCATGTGATCCCGGCGCGGGCTGCGTAGGCGGCGGCCGAGGCGGAGGTGTTGCCGGTCGACGCGCACAGCACCGCCTGCTGCCCGCGCGAGACCGCCTCGGTGACGGCCATCGTCATGCCACGGTCTTTGAACGAGCCGGTCGGGTTGAGCCCCTCGACCTTCAAATGCACGGTGCAGCCGGTGTATTCGGACAGCCGAGGCGCCGGCAACAGCGGGGTGCCGCCCTCGCGCAGCGTGATGGTGGTCCAGCTGTCCTCGATGGGCAGCCGGTCCCGGTATGCCTCGATCAGACCGGGCCAGGGCTGATGCACGGCTCGGGTGGTACTCACTCTGTGGTCCCTTCCATCCGCAGGACGCTGTTGATGCTCTGGACAACCTCGAGATCGGCGAGGGCCTCGACGGTCTCGGACAGGGCCGCATCGGCGGCCTGGTGGGTGACCACGACGATGCGGGCGCCGCAGCGCTGACCGCCCTGGTCGACCATGCCTTCCTGACGCACCTCGGCGATGCTGACCTCGCGCTTGCTGAACTCGGCCGCGACGGCGGACAGCACGCCCGGACGGTCGGCGACGTTCATGTTGACGTAGTAGCGCGTCGGGATCAGCCCGATGGGCGCGACCGGCAGCTTGGCGTATTTGGATTCGCGCGGGCCGCGACCGCCCTGCACCCGGTTGCGCGCGGCCATCACCAGATCGCCGAGCACCGCCGACGCGGTCGGCGCGCCACCGGCGCCCTGACCGTAGAACATCAGCCGCCCGGCGGCCTCGGCTTCGACGACGACCGCGTTGAACGCGCCGTTGACGGAAGCCAGCGGATGCTCCAGCGGCACCAGCGCCGGGTACACCCGCGCCGAAACCCGTTGTTGCCCATCATCGGTGGTGAGCCGCTCGCAAATGGCGAGCAGCTTGATCGTGCAGCCCAGCGCGCGTGCGGAGGCGAAATCGGCCGAGGTGACCTTGGTGATGCCCTCGCGGTGGACGTCGTCGGCGCTGACCCGGGTGTGGAACGCGATCGACGCCAGGATCGCGGCCTTGGCCGCCGCGTCGTAGCCCTCCACGTCGGCGGTCGGATCGGCCTCGGCGTACCCGAGCGCGGACGCGTCGGCGAGTGCGGAGGCGTAGTCGGCGCCGGTGCTGTCCATCTCGGACAGGATGTAGTTGGTGGTGCCGTTGACGATGCCGGCCACCCGCAGCACGGTGTCGCCGGCCAGCGACTGGGTCAGCGGGCGGATCACCGGGATGGCACCGGCCACGGCCGCCTCGAAGTACAGGTCGACGTGTGCGTGCTCGGCGGCCTGGGCCAGCTCACCGGCGGCCACCGCCATCAGCGCCTTGTTGGCGGTGACCACGGACTTGCCCTGTTCGAGCGCGGCGAGGATGGCCTTGCGCGCGGGCTCGACCGGGCCCATCAGCTCGACGACGATGTCGACGTCGTCGCGCGAGACGAGTTCGTCGATGTTGTCGGTCAGCATCTCCACCGGCACGCCGCGGTCGGCGTCGACGCGCCGCACCCCGATCCCCCGGACCGCCAGCGGCGCCCCGATGCGCGCGGTCAGGTCGGCGGCGCTCTCGCTGATGATGCGCACCACTTCGCTGCCCACGTTGCCGAGCCCCAGTACGGCTACGCCGATCTCGTCACTCACCGCTTCACCTCACTCACTTCCAGACTCAAGAGGTCCTCGACCGTCTCCCGGCGCAGGATCAGGCGTGCCCGCCCGTCGCGCACGGCCACCACGGCCGGCCGGCCGATCAGGTTGTAGCGGCTCGACATCGAATAGCAGTATGCGCCGGTGGCCGCGACGCCGAGCAGGTCCCCCGGCGCCACGTCGTCGGACAACCACGCGTCACGCACCACGATGTCGCCGCTCTCACAGTGTTTGCCGACCACCCGAGACAGGGTCGGCGCCGAGGCGCTGTTGCGCGACACCAGCCTGACGTCGTACTCGGCGCCGTAGAGCGAGGTTCTGATGTTGTCGCTCATCCCACCGTCGACGCTGACATAGCGCCGATTCTTGTCCGCGGACACCGCCACGTCCTTGACGGTGCCGACCTCGTAAAGGGTGATGGTTCCCGGGCCCGCGATGGCACGACCGGGCTCCACCACCAGCCGCGGGGCGGGCAGCCCGACGGCGGCGGACTCGTTGCGCACGATCGTGAGCAGCTTGTCGGCGAGCTCACCCATTGGCGGCGGATTGTCCTGCGGCAGATAGGAGATGCCAAGTCCCCCGCCGAGGTCGACGATCGACATCTGCGAGGTCTTCTCCACACCGAACTCGGCCACCACGTCGCGCAGCAGCCCGATCACCCGGTGCGCGGCCACCTCGAAGCCGGCGACGTCGAAGATCTGGGAACCGATGTGGCTGTGCAGGCCGACCAGGCGCAGATTGTCGGTCTCGAACACGCGGCGCACCGCGGCCATCGCCGCGCCGCTGGCCAGCGACAGCCCGAACTTCTGGTCCTCGTGCGCGGTGGAGATGAACTCGTGGGTGTGGGCCTCGACACCGACGGTGACCCGGACGAGCACGTCCTGGACCACACCGGCTTCGCCGGCGATCCGGTCGAGCCGGTCGATCTCGATCATGGAGTCGACCACCACGTGACCGACACCGTGTTCGACGGCGGCCGTCAGCTCGGCGACCGATTTGTTGTTGCCGTGCAGGGCGATCCGGCCGGGCGGGAAACCGGCGTGCAGCGCGACCGCCAGTTCACCGCCGCTGGCGACGTCGAGTGAAAGGCCTTCCTCGTCGATCCAGCGCGCCACCTCGGTGCACAGGAACGATTTCGCGGCGTAGTGCACGTACTCGCCGCCGCCGAATGCGGCAGAGATCTCCCGGCACCTGGACCGGAAATCGTCCTCGTCGATGATGAATACCGGGGTGCCGAACTCCGCGGCGATCTCGGTGACCGGCACTCCGGCGATCGATACGACACCGTCGTCGCCGCGAACGGCGTGCTGCGGCCACACATTCGGCGCCAGCCGGAGAACGTCGGCAGGCTGCTCGGGGCGGTCCGGTGTCGCCACGGGATGCACCTCGTCGGCGTGGCGCGGACCGGCCGGATGGGCGATCACATCCGCTCCGGGGCGCTGACGCCCAGGATGGCCAGTCCGTTGGCGATGACCTGGCGGGTCGCCGCGCACAGCGCCAGCCGCGCCGCGTGCAGCTCGCCGGGGGCCTCGTCGCCCTGGGGCAGCACCCGGCACGAGTCGTAGAACCGGTGGTAATCCCCGGCCAGATCCTCCAGGTAACGCGAAACACGGTGCGGTTCACGCAGATTCGCCGCGGTCCTGAGTACCCGGGGGAACTCGCCGATGTTGCGGATCAGCGTGCCCTCCTTGTCGTGGGTGAGCAGGTCCAGGTGTGCGGTGTCGGCGACGACGCCCAGTTCGGCGGCGTTGCGGGCCAATGCCGAGAGGCGGGCGTGCGCGTACTGCACGTAGTAGACCGGGTTCTCGTTGGACGCCGAGGACCACAGCTCCAGGTCGATGTCGATCGGGGTGTCCACCGAGCTGCGGATCAGCGCGTAGCGCGCCGCGTCGACCCCGATGGCGTCGACCAGGTCGTCGAGCGTGATCACGGTGCCCGCGCGCTTACTCATCCGGACCGGCTGCCCGTCGCGGAGCAGGTTGACCATCTGGCCGATGAGCACCTCGACAGTGTCGGGGTCGTCACCCAGAGCCGCCGCGGCCGCCTTGAGCCGGGCGATGTAGCCGTGATGGTCGGCGCCGAGCATGTAGATGCACAGGTCGAAGCCGCGCTTGCGCTTGTCCAGGAAATACGCGAGATCACCGGCGATGTAGGCGGGCTGGCCGTCACTCTTGATGACGACGCGGTCCTTGTCGTCACCGAAGTCGGTGGTGCGCAGCCAGACCGCACCGTCCTTCTCGTAGATGCTGCCGGTCTCGCGCAACTTGGCGATGGCCTGCTCGACACGGCCGGACGTGTGCATCGAGTCTTCGTGGGTGTAGACGTCGAAGTCGGTGCCGAACTCGTGCAGCGATTCCTTGATGTGGTCGAACATCAGGTTCACCCCGATCGACCGGAACGTCTCCCGCATCTCGGCCTCGGGCAGTGTCAGCGCCCCGGGTTCGTTGGCCAGGACCTGCGCGGCGATGTCGGCGATGTAGGTACCGGCGTATCCGTCCTCGGGGGTCGGCTCACCCTTGGCAGCCGCGATCAGCGAGTTGGTGAAGCGGTCGATCTGCGCGCCGTGGTCGTTGAAGTAGTACTCGCGCACCACCTCGGCGCCCTGCGTGCTCAGCAGCCGGCCGAGCGCGTCACCGACGGCGGCCCAGCGGGTGCCACCGATGTGGATCGGGCCGGTCGGGTTGGCCGAGACGAACTCCAGGTTCACCTTCTGGCCGCCGAGGACCGCGGAGTGCCCGTAGCCGGCGGCCGCGGCGATCACGTCGCCGACGATCACGTTCTGCGCGGACGCCTCGATGCGCAGGTTCACAAAGCCCGGACCGGCGACCTCGGCCGCGGCGATGCCGTCCTTGTCGGCCAGCGCGGCGGCCAGCCAGCCGGCCAGCTCGCGGGGGTTGACGCCGACCTTCTTGCCGAGTTGCAGCGCGAGGTTGGTCGCGTAATCACCGTGCTCGGGGTTACGCGGACGCTCGACGGTGACGGTGGCGGGCAGCGCGGCGGCGTCGAGGCCGTGCTCGGCCAGCACCGCGGCAGCGGTGGCCTTGAGCAGCTCGGCCAGATCGGCAGGGGTCACGGGGAACCATCCTATGGTCTGGGCTGTTCACGAACCGAATCCGTTTCCACTGCCGGCATGCGCTACGCTATCGGAGCCCAACGGCGCAGCTGTTCAGCTCGCGCCCCCGTAGCTCAGGGGATAGAGCGTCTGCCTCCGGAGCAGAAGGCCGCAGGTTCGAATCCTGCCGGGGGCACTCCATTCGCCCAGGTGACACCGGGATTCTCCCGAACGTGCGACACATCCTCCGCTGATTCCGTCCGACCCGTGACCGGCGACACCTAAGGCCTGCGACGGATCGCTTCGCCTGTCATCGCCAGCACCGACTGCGGCATCGGCACGTCCGCGGGGCAGTCGGGGGCGCGCCGGGGCTCTCCGTAGCCGGTGCTCACCGGCACCACGCCGGCCCAGGCGCCCGCGGCGATGTCCTCCTCGGGGTCGTCGGGCCAGCCGTCGCTCACCTTCAGCGACCAGTTGCCGTCAGCGATCGCGAGCCGCAACACCATGGTGGCGGCCAGTTCCTTGCGGCTGCTGGGGCGCAGCTCGGCCACCCGCCCCGGGATGAAGGTGTCGGTCAGTGCTTCCAGGTCTGCGACCTTCTGCTCGGCATCGACCACCTCGAACGTCCCGAACAGCACCGCGCTGCGGTAGTGGAACGACGACTCGAACGCGCTGCGCGCCACCACTACTGCGTCCAGCGTCGTCACCGACACCGCCACCGCGGCCCCGTCGGCGACGGCGCGCATCCACGGCGACCCGGTGGAGCCATGGATCACCACCGAGTCCTCGACGCGGGCGAATCCGGTGGGGAAAGCCACCGGATGGCCGTCACGCACCAGAGCTATCGTCGCCAGCGGGGTGGCGTCGAGCAGCGCGTTCAGCTCCGCGCGAGACGCGCCTGTTTCTCGGCGAGGCGGGAAATCCGGGTCGAGGGCGGAGGCATGGCAGCAAGCCTCGCACCTCCGGCGTGCGGGCGCGCGGCGTTTCCGTGCGCGAGAAGCTACGACCATTCCGCGAGCACGCGCATCTTTCCGGCTTTGACGGCGGCCTCCCGGCGCAGCCTCTTGAGCTCGGGTGCGAACGCGTTGCGCTCGTTGTCCTGGAAGTTCAGCGGCAGATCGAGCGCACCGAGCAGCTTGCGTTCGAGGTGCCAGGGCTCGGGGTGCAGCACCCACGACACCGCGGCGTTCTCGGCCATCCACTGTGTCAGGACGCTCTCGCCACCGGCGAACGTCATGCGCTTGCCCGACCCGATCCGGCGCAGCGCGAACCCGAGCTCACCGCCGAGCAGCACGCCGAGCGACTTGCGCAGCGTGGACCCGTCGGCGCTGGCATTGCCGGCACCGAAGTGGTACCGGATGCGCTTGCGGAGATCTTGTGGCGCCCGCGGGTTGCCGTCCGGCCGGGGCGGCCCGGAGGAGATGCCCACATACAGCAGCGTCCAGCCGTCCCGCTGTTCGCATCCCGACACGTCGATGTCGCCCGGGATCGTCTTGAACCACCAGCCGTGCACACCCGCCTCCGCAGGCACCGGGCTCGGTTCGCCCAACACCTCTTCCCGCGTGAAGCGTTGCGCTGCAACGAATTTCGCCACAGCATCGGCAGTGCGCTTCGCGGATATCGACTCGGCCATCGGCCCAGGGTATCCGCTGGGCGGGCCGGCGCGTTCCCCCGAAGCCGCCCCCGAAGCCCGCTCAGATCCCGGTGCAGATCGATACGAACGGAATCGGCGCGCAGATGCCGATGGAGAATCCTGGCGTCGGGTCACCGTTCCATGGCGGCGGCGGTGGAGGGGGCGGGGGCGGCGGTGGAGGAACCGGCGCGACGACGCACGTGTTCGTGGCGGGGTCGTACACCGTCCCGACGCCGCACTCCGCCGCACGGGCGAGCGCCGGTGACAGCAGGACCAGCGAAGCCAGCGGTGACAGCGCCGCCCCGGCAACGATCAGTCTGGTTCGCATCGTAGGGCCTCCCTTGACCTGATCCCCGACCCCGTGCGTGTCCTCAATCGTAGGACTGAGCCCCGCCGGATCCAACGTGCCGCGACTGGCCTAGGCGGCCTCCTGCGCGCCACTCGACGTCTGCGCGTCGCCCGACACGCCACCCGAGTTGTCTGTGGCAGATGGGGCGCCGTCGGTGTCGTCGGCTTCTCCTGTTTCGCTGTCCCCTTCGGTTTCTGCGGTTTCCAGCGCGTCGTCGGCATCGCCGATCGACGCCTCGCTCGCCTCGGGATCGTCGGTGTCTTCCAGCGCGCCGCCGAGGACGTCGTCCGGCGCTTCTCCCTCGGCGTCTTCCGGGATGCCGTCGGCCGAATCGGACGGTCCGAGCGTGACCACCTCGTCATCGCCGACGACCGGTGCCTGGCTGTCCGCACCCGTTGCTTGCTCGGCCGGGCCCGGTGCTTGCCCGGTCGGGTCCGCACCCGACGCCTGCAGCGGATCGGCTCCGTTTTCCTCAGCCGCCCCCTCTTCGACGACGGCCGCGCCGTCCGTGCCCTCGACCGTCAACCGCCGCGCTGGGGCGCCGGTCACGGTGGGCTCGACCGGAGACATGCTGCGGGCCGAGCTTTGTTGTTCGTCCGACTCGTCCGCCGGTCCCTCCGATGGCTGCGGCGTCTCCTCGGTGGTGGTACCGGTCGTGCCGAACGGATTGAGGAATAAACTGATCTGGGCGTCCACCCAATCAACGAACGCCTGCCATGCCTCGCCGGTGCGGGTGGCGATGGACAAAACGGTGTTGTCGAAAGCGTTGACGATTGCGGCGATCAAACCGTCACCTTGCAGGGTGTCGGTGACGAACTGATCGCCGGCGTCGATCATGTCGTGTGCGAATCCCGTGAGCGCGTCGATGCCACCGGCGATCAGATCCCAGCCCTCGGTCACTTCGAAGTTGATCAACGGAACGAACGGAATCCAGGAGACCGCGTCCAGCACATCGCTTGCTACGCCGACTGCCCAGTCGATGCCGCCACGGATCGGTTCCCAGATGTCCCAGATGGCGTTGGACACATCAGCCAGCAGATGCGACGCTCCGACCACGGCGTTGCCCAGAAATCCTTCCGGAAGGTCAGCCGCCGGAGGTCTCGGTGGGTAGAAACCGATCGGCGGCAATGGAATCCACGCACCCACCTCGTCGATTCCCAGCCAGACCACTGCGAGGCCGAGATCGACGACCCAGTCGGCGACATTCTTGAGTGCCGATCCCTGGCCCCTCAGCCAATCGGTGGTGTTGAACACCCCGCTGTTGATCAGTGACTCGACGAAGTTGTAGACGACCATGATCTGGTTGGCGAAGATCCCGACCCACGGGATCCAGGCGACCACGTCGGAGGCGACCTCGAATCCGTACCGAACCCACGGCTCGATCACGTTGTAGGCGTTGTCGATCGCGTTGGCGAGCGCGACGAGCCCCGGCGTCGGCACGAGGGTGGGGGTGGGATCCAGAAGCAGCGCCTCCACCGCCGCCGCCAGTTGCAGGTCGGGGGCACGCAGCGTCAGCGAGGTCTGTTGCGGAACCGTGTACTGCGCGGCGAAGTTCTGATTCTGCGGGTGCCACAGGTCGGGCAGGGGGGCGACGCCGGGCGCCAGCGCGATGCTGCTCGCGCCGACCACCGCGACCGCCAGTTTGAGTGTGGACCGAAATGCCAAATCCATGGCCACCCCCTGCACGAGATGACATGAATTCTCGCGCTGAACCGGCGCTGACATACCGGTTTCAGCGGATCCGCAGGGCTGATTCTTCTCAGCGTCGGCCAGCGCACAGATCGTGGCCCGTCAGGTGATCCCCGCTGCCCGGGCCCTGTTCATTGGCCGGTCTCGCTGCCGGACGTACTCGACGTCGAGTGGTCAGCGCTGCCGGCTTCCGTGGCCGAGGACGATTCACCCGTGTCCGCCGCTGAGGTCTCGCCGGTCGGCTCTGTCGCCTCACTGCTCACCGTCGTCGGCGCGGCGGAGGTCGACGGTGCCACCGCCGAAGTCGTCTGCGGCGCGGTCGTGGCAGGCGCAGTCGTCGTGGGGGCGGTCGTCGCAGGCGGCGTGGTGGAGGGCGTCGTGGTCGCGGGAGCGCTTGTGGTCGTCGTCACGCTGGTGGAGGTGGGCGTGGTCGGCGCCGTCGAGGAAGCGGTCTGCTGCGGCAACGCGGTGGGCGCGGCGGTCTGCACGACGCCCATGATCTGCTGGGTGTACGCCTCCAGCCGAGTCTCGATCTCTTCGGGTGGCACAGTGCCGGCCTCGATCTCCTTGGCGAAGTGCGCGACCTCGGCCCACACCGCGTCGAGGTCGTCCATCGCGTCTTTCGACAACGGCTCGTCGAGGGTGATGAAGAGCTGTCGGGCCAGCGCATAGGTCAAGCAGTTGACGCATTCGTAGTTGAGGGCGCCGGCCAGGTTCTGGGGGGCGGCGACGTTGTCGTCGCCGTCGTCGCTGTCGACGACGAACACCACCTGGTAGGCCACCGCGACGGCGGCGCACGAATTGCACGATGCGTAGGCCTGCGCCTCGTTGACGTTCATCGCGTCGGTGTTGTCGGTGACCCAGACCATCGCGAATGCGGCTTCGTAGACCGTGGTGCCGTCGGTGGTATTGACCGCCAGCGCCTGTGTATCGCCGGGTTCCGGGGCGAGCGGCTTATCGACCGGAAACACCCAGCCGTCCGTGGTGTCGGTGGATCCGAGCACGGCGGCCGTACCGGCCCCGCCGCCACTTCCGCTGCCGCCGTTCATCACCGGCGGGGACGTCCGCGGCCTCAACACGAGTGCCAGTTGCGGCGAATCCTGGGTGGGCATCGCCGTGCGGGTGTCCCACACGACGTTCATGACGCCCCGCTGACCGCTGACGAGCCGGTGCGCCGCACCTGTCGCGGCGGCGGAATCGCGTTGCGCCCCTTGCGGAATGCGGTCGGTCTGCAACGCATAGACGATGTCCCCGATGGTTCCGCGTTCCCACGGCTGAATCGGCCGGTATCTCTGTTCGCCCGGCCACCAGGCGTACGCGACGCCACAGAGCACGCCGACTCCGGCGACCAGCGCGAGCATCCGCAGCAGAGGTTTGCCCGCGGTGGCCTGCCAGGTACCGGCGACGGTGCGACGCACGAGACGGGCCAGCATGTACAGGATTCCGGCCACCGGGATCACGATCGCGATCATCGCCAGCACGCGGGCCACGAGTTGCACGATGTCTCCGTCGGCCCACGCCGTGACGAACACGTCGCGCTGGGTGACCAGGCTCGCCCACGCCGACCCGAGCAGTCTGGGCAGCGCCCACACCGCGATCGCCACCGTGGCCAGCAGCAGCGGAACGACCACGAGCACCCACAGCGTGACGACGATGCGCGCCCATGCCTTGAGCTGGCGGGCCTGCGGGTCACCCCAGCGCCACGGCAGTGCACCGAGCAGTGTCGGCTTGATGCGCGAATACAGGTCGGGCACCCCGGTCAGGTCGGCCAGCACGTGGTAGCCGTCGAATCGCACCAGAGGCGCGAGCTGGCGCAGCATCTGCAGGATCTGCGTGGCGACCACGAGCAGCAGTGCGTCGTAGCGCAGCCACAGCCACAGCCCGGTGATCGCGATGGCCACCAGTGCGTTGAAATACAGCCCGCCCAGATCGGTCCGTAACCGTCCTGCCCTGCCGAGGCGGTAGGAGTCGGTCACGTCGGTGTAGAACGCGGGCCAGACCAGGTACACACCGAAGCCCATCACCCCGGGCGTGGCCCCGCCGTAGCGGGCGGCCGCCGCGTGACCGAATTCGTGGAAACCGGCCGAGACGATGGTGACGACGAAGACGAGGATCAGCAGGCCCGGCCGCTGGAACGCGTCGTGGGCCGCCGACGCCAGGCCCTTCTCGAAGAAAACCCACCAGCAGACCGCCGCGAACGCCGCCAGCGCGGGCAACACCACCCACGGCCGGAACAGCACCCGGAACGGATCGGTGAGCCTGCGGGTGCGCTCGGCATCGGTAACCGCATAGCGGAAACGCAGACCCAACAAGGGGTTTCGCTTCTTGGTCACGGGCTGCGTACCGTCGGGCAGCGTCACCAACCCGAGCGGCCGCAGCTGCTTGTCGACCAGGTGGGTGATGTTGTCCTCGGAGACGGTGCGGCCGGTGGACGCGCTGACCGCCGCGGCCACCTCCGCGGCGGTCTTCTGCCCGTCGATCTCGCTGATGATGGCGTACAGCAACGGGGTGAGCTGCACCGTCTGGCCGTCACCGCGACGCACCAGCGCCGGCGGCACCCGATAACCGGAGCCTGGCATCGCTCCGATCAAATCGACTCCGTCAGCGCGCCGCAGGTGAGCATGCGTGGGCTCGACACCCATGGTGGTCACGGTCGTACTCCCCCTGGAAGGCCTGGAAGGTCGGCTGATCAGCCCGCGGTGGGGCCGCCGTCGGAGGATCCGGAGTCACCGGCCGACCCGCTGTCACCCGCGGAGCCGACATCGGAGGTGGTGCCGCCGGCGTCACCGTCGCCCTGGCTGATCGTGGAGTCCTGATCGGCCTGAGCCACGGCCTCACCGATGACGGTCTGCTTGATGATCGCGTCCTGTTCGGCGACGGAGATCGCATCCGAGTCGATGGAACCGATGTTGGCCGACACACCGGCGTTGATCGGCGCGGCCACGTTCGCGTTGGCCGCGACGGCGCCGCTGATCGGGGCCGCGAGGTCGGAATCCAGGTCGACGTTGACGTTGACGTTGAGCAGGTTGCCGTCGAGCAGAGCGCCGGGACTGGTGTCGACGACGGCCCCGGTCCCGTCGTCGGTGCCATCGGCGCCACCCGTGCCGCCGGTGCCATCCGTGCCGCCGGTGCCATCCGTGCCGTCGGTGCCGTCCACGTCGTTGTCGGTATCCATGCCGCCCTGGTCGATGCCGCTCACCTGGGTCGAGGTGGCGTAGGCATCGGCGTCGAGCATCTGCTCGATCGACGTGCCCTGATCCACCACCGCCTGGCTGCCGGACCCGTAGGTCAGCACGTTCGCCCCTGCCGCGGCGTCGATCGGCGCCGCCACATTCAGGTTCGCCGCGGCCGCAAGGTCGATCGGGGAGGCGGCGTCGATCGCGACGTCGACATCGGCGTTCAAATCGAGAATCGAGACGACCTCCTTGTCGGGGAGCGCGATGGCGCTCTCGGCGAGGAGTTCGTCGTGAGACAGTCCTTCCGCGGTCATCAGCTTTTGGTCCTTTCGACTGGGTGGCGTTGCTGCCCGCACACGCTGCACATTGCTCTGGTGAGCGACCGGGTACCCCGAAAGTTCCGAATTCACTTGCAGGATGGCCAGAAAATTTCGCCCATCTGCGACAACCACGCTCGCCTAATTAGCTCAGCCACCAAGCCGGGCGCGATGATCCCCGGATGTCAGGTAGCCGAAGCCGCGTAGTGCAACGGTCAAGGTTTGCTGGACGCCAGCCTGCCCCTGGTCGGGTGCCACCCTACTGCGGGTGGTCGGCCAGATATCTGTCGACAGGGATCGGCTCGGTGGCCGCGTAGCCGACGGGCAGCACCACGTCACCCGCACTGCTGAGGTAGTAGACGTCCCAGCGGTAATAGCCCTTGAACGCGCCGGGATCTGTGCCGATCACCGTCGCGTAGTGCGTCACCGCGCGCACGTAGCGGTTCGAATTGTTGTACCGGTACAGCGCGGCATCACGGTCACGCGCGAAGCCGTGGGCGGCCAGAAACCGGCCGGCGGCCATGATGCTGTCGCGGTCGGCGGCGATGTCGCCGCCCGCACCGTAGGTCGCGAACGTCGACGGCAGGAACTGCATCGGCCCTTGCGCGTTCGCGGTGCTGACTCCGGCGATTCGCCCGAATGCGGTCTCCACCAGATTGATGGCCGCCAGGTAGTTCCACGCCACCCCGGACGCGGCCTCGGACTCGCGGTAGTACCTGAGCAGTTCCTGGGCCGGCGCGGGGGCCTTGATCCGCCAGGCCGGCAAGGTCGGCCTGCCCCGCCCGTTGCCCATCGCGGTCAGTTGCCTGCGCGCGTCGACGTTGCGGTCGTACGCGTCGACCAGGTGCGCGGGCACCCGCGGCCGCACCACGGCGTCCCACTCCGGGTGGCGCCCCAGCACCCGGTACGCCACCTGCTGGCGCCGAGCGGCGGCGAGCAGCACGTCTTCGGGCGACGACGGATCGCGCAACGCGAGTTCGTCGTCGACGAGGTCGCCGACCAGTCGCACCGGGTCGGTCGCCAGCCGCGGCTGCGCCCCAGCCTGCGGCGGTGGTGCCGGTGGCGCCGGCGGGGCCGGGGGTGCCGGCGGGGCCCCCTGCACGACCTCCGTGCGGTGCGCCGGATCCCGGGTGGGTGTCGCCGCATACACCGCGCCGCTGACCAGCGCGACGGCCGCGGCTGCAGCGAGGACCACCCCGGCACGGGTGGTCATCGCCCCTCACCACAGCTCATGTCGCCTCCCGGATCGCGCGATCGCTTCCGACCAGTCTGACCGATCGCGGCCCGTACAGTGGCCGGAGTACCTCGGGGAGGAGATGCGGTGCCGAGCTCAGCAACACCGAACCGTCGCGCGGCGCGGCTGACGCTGGCCGCGCTGATCTCGGCCGTGATCGGCATTCTGGCTCCCCCTGCGGGCACGCACGCCGCACCGGCGGCCGACATCTCCCCCGCCAGCGCGCAGATCCTGGAGTCGATGCTGGCCGCCGACACCTCCGATCCCAGCCTGATCTCCGCTCGCTTCCTCGGAACACCCTACGGCGCAAACACTCTCATCGGTTCGGCGAGCGAACCCGAAGAGCTCGTGGTGAACCTGGAGCGGGTCGATTGCTTCACCTACGCCGACTACGTCGAGGCCTTCAAACGGGCACACGACCGCGACGAGTTCCTCGCCGGGCTCACCCACGTCCGCTACAAGGGCGGTGTGATGTCGTTCGAGAACCGCAGACACTTCTTCACCGATTGGTCGGCGTCCGCGCCGGCGATCGCCACCGATGTCACGGCCTCCCTCAGCGACGACGCGGTGCGCGCGGCCAAGCAGCTGAACCGCAAGGACTCCGGCGGGGTCTATCTGCCGGGCCTGCCGGTGGTCCCGCGCACCGTCACCTATATCCCCAGCGATCTGGTGACCGACGGCGTCATCGCCGGTCTGCGCGGCGGCGACTACATCGGCGCCTACGCCGAGGACGGCGGCCTGGACGTCACCCATGTCGGGATCCTCGTCCAGGCGCCGGACGGACCGGTCTTCCGCAACGCGTCCTCGCTGCCGGGCGACGACGCGGTCATCGACACACCACTGTCGGTGTACCTCCAGACCGTCCCCGGGATCGTGGTGTTGCGCCCGATCCTGTGACGGTTGGCGTGCCCGTGTGTTCGCGGCCCAACCAAGTGGTTAGTCTGGCGGTTGGTACACCGATGAACCAGGAGTCCGCAACATGCAGCTGGCGCTGACGCCCGAGGAAGCCGCCTTCCGCGACGAGCTTCGCACCTTCTACCGCACCAAGATCCCGGCGGAGATCCGCGAGCGGACCCGCACCGCCACCGAAGCCAACCGCGACGACGTCGTCACGGCCAACAAAATCCTCAACGACCACGGGCTGATGGTGCCGAACTGGCCCGTGGAGTGGGGCGGCAAGGACTGGACGCCGATCCAGCACCAGATCTGGCTCGACGAGATGCAGCTGGCAAGCGTGCCGGAGCCGCTGACGTTCAACGCCAAGATGGTCGGCCCGGTGATCGCCGAGTTCGGCAGCCAGGAGCTCAAGGAGCGCTTCCTGCCCCCCACCGCCGCCGTCGACATCTGGTGGTGTCAGGGCTTCTCGGAGCCGGAGGCCGGCTCGGACCTCGCGTCGCTGCGGACCACCGCGCTGCGTGACGGGGACAGCTACGTGGTCAACGGTCAGAAGACCTGGACCACGCTCGGCCAGTACGCCGACTGGATCTTCTGCCTGGTGCGCACCGACCCGAACGCGCCGAAGAAGCAGGCGGGCATCTCCTTCCTGCTCATCGACATGAACACCCCCGGCGTCACGCTGCGGCCGATCAAGCTGATCGACGGCAGCTACGAGGTCAACGAGGTGTTCTTCGAAGACGTCCGGGTACCCGCCGATCAGCTCGTGGGCGAGGAGAACCAGGGGTGGTCGTACGCGAAGTTCCTGCTGGGCAACGAGCGCACCGGGATCACACAGATCGGCCGCACGAAACTGCGGCTCTCCGAGGTCAAGGAACGCGCGAAGGCCAACGGCCTGATCGACGACCCGCTGTTCGCAGCCCGTCTGGCCGAGACCGAGAACGACGTCCTGGCACTGGAACTGACGCAGATGAGGGTCGCGTCGAGCTCGCAGGGCGGCAAACCCAACCCCGCCTCGTCGGTGCTCAAGTTGCGGGCCAGCGAGTTGCAGCAGACCGCCACCGAACTGCTGGTCGAGGTCGCCGGCGCAGACGCGCTGCCGTTCGGAAGCCACGGCATCGCATCGGCCGACTGGGCGCAGGACGCCGCACCGCGCTACCTGAACTACCGCAAGACCTCGATCTACGGCGGAAGCAACGAGGTCCAGCGCACCATCATCGCGTCGACCATTCTCGGATTGTGAGCTAAGACATGGATTTCCAATTCAGTGAAGAGCAGGTCCTGCTGCGCGACACCACCCGCGAGATGCTCTCACGGACCTACGACCCGGAGAGCCGCCTCAAGACCGTGGACACCGATCCCGGCTGGAGCCGCGACGTGTGGAAACAGCTGGCCGAGGTCGGCGTCCTCGGGCTGGGATTCGACGAGGATGCGGGCGGACAGATCGAGGTGCTGGTCGTTCTCACCGAGATCGGCCGCCGGCTGGCACCGGAACCGGTGCTGCACGCCGCGCTGGGACCCGGCGCACTGATCGCCGAGGTCGGCACCGAAGGGCAGCGGGCGCTTCTCGACGAGGTGGCCGGCGGCGAACGGATGCTGGCCTTCGCCCACCTGGAACCGGGGATGCGCCTGCCCACCGCAAAGGTCTCGACAACGGCTGCCCGACAGGGTGATTCGTGGACGGTGAGCGGCAGCAAGAACCCGGTGCTGGCCGGTGACTGCGCGGACACGCTGGTGGTCAGCGCCGCACTGCCCGACGGGGGCACCGGCCTGTTTCTCGTCGACACCGCCGGCAACGATCAGGCCAAGCGCACGCCGTACCGCACGTTCGACGGTCAGCGCGGAGCTCAGGTCGACTTCGACTCCGTGGCCGCAGAACCGCTGGGAGAGGCAGTGGACGCCTCCGAGGCGATCAGCCGTGCCCTGGTGCGGATCTCGGCCGGCCTGTGCGCCGAGGCGCTCGGCGCGATGGAGGAGGCGCTGCGGCTGACGAGCGAATACCTCACTGCGCGCAAGCAATTCGGTGTCACGCTGAGCAAGTTCCAGACGTTGACCCAGCGGGCCGCCGACATGTACGTGTCGCTTGAGCTGGCGCGCAGCATGACGTTCTACGCGAACATGTCCGTTGCCGACGGCAACCTGGACCCGACGATCGCGGCACGCGCCAAGCTGCAGATCGGCCGCTCGGGGCGCCACATCGCCCAGGAGTCGATCCAGTTGCACGGCGGCATCGGCGTGACGGCCGAGTACCCGATCAGCCACTACGCGGCGCGGCTGACCGCGATCTCGCACACCCTGGGCTCCACGCAGGACCAGCTGCACGTGCTGATCGGTCAGCTCGGCGACTACGAGATCGTCACCGTCTAGAACCAGATCCGGACCCGTTGGTCGGGCCGGTGAAATAGTTCGTCAGCGCTGCGTCGAGCCCGGGCACTGAGACAAGCCCTGGAAATGGGTCACGTCGCGACTCGAACACATCAGTATTCGTCGTGCAGACGGATCCATTCATAGGTCGGCTGCTGCGGCCAGCCCGGCGGTGAGTCCTCCCAGTCCTCTTGGCGCCCGTACGGCGTGAGGTCGAGCAGGTCGAAAACCACCATGAACGGCTCCTCGCCGCGATCGAAGGTCTGCCAGGTGTGGAACACCCGATCGCCGTCCCGGAGGAACACGCTGATGGAGTGGCGCTCTTCGCCGTCGACGGTGGTGCGGAAATCCTCGTTGAAGCTCGTGCGGCCCGAGGACACCCAGGGCAGGTCCCAGCCCATCCGGTCCTTGAACGCGACCAGCTTGCCGACCGGGGCCCGCGACACCAGCACCAGTGACGTGTCCTTGGCGTGCAGGTGCGACAGCGGGCCGAGGTGGTCGGCCATCATCGCGCAGCCGGAACATCCTGCGTCCCAGTCCGATCCGAACATGTAGTGCTGCACGATCAGCTGTCGCCGCCCGTCGAAAAGATCCAGCAGCGTCAACGGGCCCGCCTCGGTGTCGAAGAGGTAGGGGCTGTCGACGAGCACCATCGGCAGGCGCCGCCGCGCGGCGCTGACGGCGTCTTTGAGACGGGTCAGCTCCTTCTCGCGGGCGAGCAGCTCGGCGCGTGCCTGCTCCCATTCGTCTCGCGACACGATCGGCGGTAGGGCGGTGGTTTCCATGCTCAAAGCTTGCCACCGCGGGTCAGGCGAAGTCGGCGATCACCTCAGCTGCCCGGCGGACCTGGTCGAGGTCCGAACTGGTGGGGATCAGATGCACTTCGTCGGTGCCGATCTCGGCGAATCCGGTCAGCACGTCGTGGAGTTCCTCGGCGGTCCCGGCGAATCCGGTGGTCGGCGCCATCGCGTCGACGAACTCGGCCGGGATCCAGTTCATGTACCGCAGCAGGTGGCGGTGGACCTGTTCGCGGGGTGCGTCACCGTCACCGAGGGCGAACCAGAATGACGTCGCCAGATGCGGTTTCGCCTTGCCGGCACCCTGCCATGCCTGGCGCGCCACCTCGAACAGCTCATTCTGCTTGCCCAGGTCCAAGTCCAGCGTCGTGCCGGCCAACCCGTCCGCCCACGTCGCGGCGGAGCGCACCGTTTTGGGACCGAGCGTCCCGACGTGGAGCACCGGCCCACCGGGCTGCGCCGGCGGCGGACCCACCGGCAGCGTCGAGTCGGTGACCTTCTCCCCCGCCCACACCCGCTTCATGACCGCCACCCGCTCGGCCATCTCCCGCATCGTCTGCGTGGCGGGGTCGGCCCCGACGGCGCGGTAATCCTCGTGACGCCCGCCCACGCCGATACCGACGGTCAACCGGCCCTCACACAGCATGTCTCCGGTCGCCAGCTGCTTGGCCAGCATCACGGGGTCGTGCAGTTGCGGGATGACCACCGTCGTCACCAACCGGACCCGGTCCGTCCAGGCCGCCAGCGCACCGAGCAGGGTCAGGCTCTCGGGATTGTCGAACGCGATCCGCTCACCCCAGCACAGCGACGAGAACGGCCCGTCGTCGACCAGCTGCGCCCACGACCTCAACGACGCACGGTCGAGGTCGGGCTCCATCACCGGCATCGTCATCCCGATACGCACGCAGGCGATTCTGGCACGGCCGGTCCGGGGGCTGTCAGCGCGCCGTGGCCGGCGGGTCCTTGTGGGCGCGGATCGGATCAGCGGCCGGCGGGGCGAACAGGCGCACTCCGCCGCGCACTGTGCGCACCGCGACCAGCAACCAGGTGCACAGCAACCCGACGTACGCGACCGCGGCCGCGTACCGGAACGCCGGAAGCGCGGTGTGGAAGGCGAGCTGACTGGTGCCGGTCACAAAGGTGCCGACCGGGAACGTCAGACTCCACCACGTCAACGCGAACGGCATCCCGCGGCGCAGCGTGCGCACCGTCAACGCGGTCGCGAGGCCGATCCACAGCACGGCGAAACCCCACACCGGGACGCCGTAGAGCACGGCGAAGACGCTCATCCCGTCGGCGAGCCGTTGATCGACGGCCAGTGCCGCATCAGCACCGAGAAGCCCTGCCACCGTGATGGACTGACCCAGCGGGCCCAGCACGATCCACAACGTGGGCACCCGCGCCGTGCCCGAGGTGCCGTAGTGCGCGAGGCGGCTCCACACCATGGTGATGATGATCAGCGAGGCGACCAGCGACAGCCCGAACATCGCGTAACTGCCGTACAGCATGGTGGCCCGGCCGGGCCCCTCGGCCATGTGCGGCAGCAGCAGGCCGCCGGTGGCCGCCGACACCATCGGCGGCACGACCGGCATCAGCCAGCCGCCGAACGCCGCGTCGGGTTCCACCCGGTACTGGGTGAACATCAGATACGGGATGGTCATCGCGGTGTACAAACCGCCAAGGGTGCCTGCCGTCCACAACACCCAGGCCACGTCGACCGCGGCCTGCTCCCCGATCAGATCCCGGCCCACCAGTAGCGCGCCGGAGCCGACGGTCAGCAGCGCCATCGGGGCCGCGCCGTAGAAGTGGGCCATCTGCGGGTTGCGCACGTGGCTGCGGGCCACCGCAGGGTTGCGCAGCCAGTGGGCGAACGTCGCGAAGATCAGCACGAGCAGCCACAGCGCCGAGAGCACCCAGACCACCAAGGCGAATGCGCGCAGGCCCGGAATCTGCACCGGCAGTGACGCGCCCGCGGTCGCCACGATGCCGGTGCCCATCACCGACGCGAACCAGTTCGGCCCCAGGTAGCCGAGGATCGTCGGCGGCGGGTTCGTCATGGGGTCAGTATGGTCACCGCGACCGTGCGGAGAATGCCGGGCTGGGGGTGGGGTTATCCCCCGGAGCATTCTCGGGAAAACGCTGTGTCGCCGCGGCGGCCCCATCCCTAGGTTTGAGGCATGACCGCAGTCACCGACACCGATGCTGTCACCGACCGGGTTCCGGTGTTCACCCCCGACGGACCGGCGACCGTGCCGCCGCCGCAGCACCGCACGCTCAGCGTCGCCGCGAGCGCATCGCTGCTCACCGGCGGCGCGCTGGCCGCCGTGTGGTTCTGGATTCCATTGGCGATCTTGGTAATCGGCATATCGTCGATCCCCAGCATCGTCGGTGCCGTGCTGGCCGGCATCGTGTTCGTTTACCTGATCCGGGGCATCGATCACGTCGAGCGGGTACGCAGCGAAGCGGTGTTCGGCATGGGCATCGCCGTCCCGGCGCGCCGCCTGTCCCAGTACACCGGATTCCAGCGCTGGGCCCACCAGCTCTGGCTCGACGTCAGCAGCGCCTGGTTCTGGAAGGCAGCCGCGCATCACTACCTGCGCATGATCTACGACGCGCTCGTCACCGCCATCGCGCTGGGTCTGGCGGTGTTCGCGTTCCTGGCTCCTGCCCTCGCCATCGCCGTCGGGCACAGCGACCCCGAGGCCGGTCTGGCGTTCCTGCCCATCCCGGTGGCGTGGCTGCTGGCTGTGGTCGCACTGGCCGCCGCGGTGGCGCTGGTGATCTTCGCCCCGACCCTGGACGCGGTGATCGACCGCTGGCTGCTGGCGCCGTCACCGACCGCCGCACTGCAGCACAAGGTCAGCGCGCTGGCCGACGCCCGGCAGGGAGCGGTCACGTCGGCGCAGACCGAGCGGCACCGCATCGAACGCGACCTGCACGACAGCGTGCAGCCGCGGCTGGTGTCGCTGGCGATGACGATAGGGCTGGCCCAGACCAAACTCGACTCCGACCTGCCTGCCGCCAAGGCGCTGATCGCCGAGGCGCACGACGACGCCAAGAGCGCCCTGGTAGAGCTGCGCAACGTGGTCCGCGGGATCGCCCCGACCATCCTGGCCGACCGCGGCCTGGACGCCGCGCTGTCGGCGGTGGTACAGCGGGCGACCAACTCCGGGGTGCCCACCACTTTGAGCGTGCACCTGCCGCGACGGCTGCCCGACGAGGTGGAGGCATGCGCGTACTTCGTCGTCGCCGAGGGGCTGACCAACGTCAGCCGGCATGCCGGGGCGTCGGCCGCCGCGGTCACCGTCCGTCTCGACGAAGCGGCGAATCAGTTGCACGTCACCGTGTTCGACGACGGACACGGCGGGGCGCGCATCGTCGAAGACGACGACGACACGGAAGCCACCGGCTTGCGCGGACTCGACGAACGGGTGCGTGCGGCTCAGGGGAGTTTCTCGGTGGCCAGTCAGCCCACCGGACCCACGATCATCTCCGCGGTGCTGCCATGCGGATCGTGATCGCCGAGGACTCGGCCCTGCTGCGGGCCGGTATCGAACGGATCCTCACCGACGCCGGGCACGAGGTCGTCGCCGGCGTGCCCGACGCGACCAACCTGCTGCGCCTGGTCAACGAACAGCGACCAGACCTGGCCATCCTCGACGTCCGGATGCCACCCACCTTCACCGACGAGGGCATCCGGGCCGCGGCCTTGCTGCGCAGCCAGAATCCGGAATCGCCGGTGCTGGTGCTGTCGCACTACGTCGAGGAACGCTACGCGGCCGACCTGATCGCCTCGGACACCCGCGGATTCGGGTATCTGCTCAAGGACCGGGTGGCCGACGTCCCGGCGTTCCTGGACGCCGTCGAGGTCGTCGGGTCGGGCGGCACGGTGCTCGACCCCGAAGTGGTCTCCCAGATCCTGGTCCGGTCCCATCGCCGCAACGCACTCGACGCGCTGACGCCCCGCGAGCACGACGTGCTGCAACTGATGGCGGAAGGCAGGACCAACGCCGCGATCGCCGCCGCCCTGCACATCTCGGTGGGTTCGGCCGAGAAGCACATCGCGTCGATCTTCGCCAAGCTGAACCTCGCGCCCGACGAGAACCGCCGCGTGCTCGCCGTGCTGCGCTACCTCGAATCCTGAAGCGACGGAAGGATACTCGTGACCACCACGCTCGCACCGCCACCGCCCGCGTCGCCGCCCCCGCAGCTCTCGCCGGGCGGGCGCACCGCGATCCGCACGCTGCTCATTCTCGCGGCCGCGGCACTGGTCGCCGCCGTCGTCGCGCTGTCGGTGACCGCCGCGGTGACCGTCAGCTCGTTCCGGGTGGTCAGGGACTCGATGCCACTGCCGGCCACGGTGACGTCAGTGGTGATCGACACCGGATCGGTGCCGGTGGCGGTGCGGCTGACCTCCGACCGCGAGTCCCGCGGGCCCCGGGTGGACATGCGCATGGTCAACTCCACCCGCGCCGGCGCCGATCCGCTGTCGGTCACCGCCGACGGCGCCACCGCACGGGTGACCATCGACGCGGAGCCGTCGGAGTTCCTGCAGTGGGGCCGCGCCGGTGAGATCACGCTGGTGCTGCCACCCGAACTCGCCCGCCGATTGACCGTGACCATCCGTCAGGAGGTGGGGGTGGTGTTCGCCCAGGCCGACCTCGACCAACTCAACGCCCGCATCGTCGACGGGGCGGTGGTCCTCAGCGGCTCGGCACGCCGGATCGACATCGCCAACGAGCACGGTGACGTGAGCACGCGGGAACCAATCTCGGTCGCCGAATCGTTCCGGGCGACCACCACCACCGGTGACGTCAGCGTCGACTTCGCTGAGGCGCCGGTGACCGTGGACGCCCAGACCGACCGCGGCGACGTCGTGATCGCGCTGCCGCCGCCGGGACCCTACTTCGTCGACGCGACGACCGGAACAGACCGCGCCACGACGGTGGTGCGCGTTCCGCAGACCCGGGACCGTGACGCCGCGGCGGCTGTGGTGACGGCGCGCACCGAGTCCGGCGACGTCATCGTCGACGACCAGCGGTGAGGACAGGACGCGACGAGAAGAGCTGTCAACCGATCAGCGACGCGATGATCTCGCCGACCGTGCCCGGGCGGGCGGCGCGGAAGCCGGTGCCCGCCCAGATGTTCACCGCGTGCGGATCCCCGGCCCGCACCGACGCCGCGCGCAGCGGACTGGTCAGATAGTGCACCTCGGGATAGCCGAACGGCGCCTCCGCGTCGTGTTCGACGATGAACCGATTGCGCAGACCGCGCGCATAACGTCCCGAGAACGCTTTGGTCACAACGGTTTCAGTGAACTGCGGATCCTGCAGCGCGGCCCGGTGCACGGGGCTGCTGCCCGCCTCGTCGGCGAGCAGGAATGCGGTCCCCAACTGCGCGGCGGCTGCCCCGAGACGCCGGACGCGGTCCACGTCGTCGCCGGTCATCAGCCCGCCCGCCGCGACCACGGGGAGCTCGAGCTCGGCGCCGATCGCGGTGACCAGCTCGGCCAGCGGCTGCGGTGACGGCGCGGCGGTCGCGTCGAAGGTTCCGCGGTGCCCGCCCGCGGACGGGCCCTGGGCGATGAGCACGTCGACTCCGACGCCGGCCGCCAGGCGCGCCTCGGCAAGCGTCGTGACCGTCGCCGCGGTGGTGATCCCCGCCTCGGTGAGGCGGCGTCGCTGGGTGTCGCCGGGCAGACCGAAGGTGAACGACGCGAGCGCGGGCCGCAGGTCGAGCAGTGCATCGAGCTTGGCGTCCCAGTCGTCGTCGTCGAACCGCGGCTCGCCGGTGCTGACGCCGTACCGCTGCGCCTCACCGGCCAGCGCGCCGGCATAGGCGTCGATCTCCGCCGCTCGGGCCGCACTGGGTTGCGGCACAAAGAGATTGACGCCCAGCGGGGCGCTGGTGAGTCGCTGCGCGGCACCCACGCGGTCGGCGAACGCGTCGGCTGTCAGGTAACCGGCCGCGACGAATCCGAGACCGCCCGCCGACGACGCGGCCGCGGCGAGCTCAGGGCTGGACGGCCCGCCCGCCATCGGCGCCACCAGCACCGGCGCCGTGAGGTCGCGAACATCGAACACCACCAGCCCTTCGTATCACGGCCCCGTGGCGCCGATCGCTGGAACCGCGGTCACCGACAGTCTTATCCTGGATCGCGATGGCCATCACCCTCAATCACACGATCGTCGCGGCGCGGGACAAGAGGGCGTCAGCGAGGTTCCTGACCGAGCTGTTCGATCTGCCCGACCCGCAGCCGTTCGGCCATTTCCTGGTGGTCAGTGTCGGTGACACGAGCCTGGACTACGCCGAGGTCGGTGCCGATCAGCCGATTCACCCGCAGCACTACGCGTTCCTGGTCTCCGAAGACGAGTTCGACGTCATCTACGCAAAGATCAGGGACCGCGGTCTGGAGCACTGGGCCGACCCGCGGGGCGCGCAGCCGGGTCAGGTCAATCACAACGACGGCGGACGGGGCGTGTACTTCCAGGACCCAGGCGGTCATTACCTGGAGATCCTCACCCGCCCGTACGGGTCCGGCGCGTCCCGCTAACCGATCGAGTGTCCGCGCGCCTCTTCCTGGCCGCGGTAGTCGTCGGCCATCGACCGGACGTGGCCGGGCAGGTCACCGGAGGCGACGTCGGCCAGGCTGGTCTGCTCCAGAACCGAGCGCATGCTCGCCCGCAGCGCCCGCCACACGTCGGTCAACGCCGCCGTCGGCCCCGAATAGGGCAGATCTCCCAGGCCGATGTCGCGCACGCTGGCCAGCGGGCCGTCGATGCAGCGCAGCACGTCGGCGATGCTGATGTCGGCTGCCGGCCGGGCCAGCTCGTACCCGCCGTCGCGGCCGCGGTGACTACGCACCAGCCGGTCGGTGCGCAGGTCGGACAGAATGTCGACGAGGAACTGCGGCGGGATCCCCTGGGCCTTGGCGAGATCGTCGGTTTTGACGAGGACACCGTCGTCCACCGTCGCGAGCTGGACCATCGCGCGCACGGCGTACTCCGCCTTGGCCGACATCCGCATGGGCCAACCCTAGCCCGCGCGTCCGGTCAGTCGGGGATGTCCTGTGCGCCCGGCACCACCACGGCGAACAGGTCGGCGACCGCGGCCAGGCTGGCGGCGTGCACAGCCGACGCGGGTACAGTCTCGTCCCCGATGCCGGGCAGCGCGCGGGTCGCCGTTGCATTGGCGACCACGGTCGGCGCGTAGCCGAGGTTGAACGCGCCACGCGCGGTGGAGTTCACACACATGTGCGTCATGAACCCGCCCAGCACGAGGTTGGAGGCGTCCACCGCCTTGAGGCGCTCGTCGAGGTCGGTCTGCACGAACGAGTTCGGGTAGTTCTTCACCACCACCGGCTCCCCCTCGCGCGGGGCCACCCGCTCGACGATCGCGCCGATCTCTGCGGTGACGTCGTACGGCGACCCGGGCCCGGCGTCGTGCTGGATGTGGATGACGGGGATGCCCGCGGTGCGGGCGCGCTCGAGCAGCGCGGCCGCCTCGTCCAGCGCGGCCTGCACGCCCTCGAGTTCCATCACCCCGTAGGTGTAGGTGTTCTGGCAGTCGATGAGAACCAGCGCCGAGTCGGCCAGGCTGACCGGTGCCAGCGGCAGACCCGTCAGTGAACGCAGGGTCGGAAGATCAGACATCGTCGCAGCCTACTGCGACCCGCTCCGCGGTGTCAGGATCGGGGGACGCTCATGTCGGCGGTGAAGGTTCAGCGCGCGGTGACCGCGAGGACGGCCTCGGCGAGTTCGGGCCGGCACACGATCAGATCGGGCAGCCGGGGGTCGCGCCGGTTGTACACCAGCGGCGACCCGTCGAGCCGCGAGGTGTGCAGCCCGGCCGCGCGGGCGACGGCGACCGGTGCCGCGGAGTCCCATTCGTGTTGCCCACCGGCATGGACGTACACGTCGGAGAGCCCCTGCACCACCGACGCGACTTTGGCTCCGGCCGAACCCATCTCGACCAGCGTGCCGTTGAGCGCGTCCTTGACCTCCAGCGCCACGGCCGGGGGGCGGGTACGGGAGACCACCACGCGCGGCGCCGCGGGCGCCACCGGTGGCACCGGCACGGTCGGGGTGGCCAGCGTGACGCCCTGCGCGGGTAACGCGACCGCGCCGGCGACGAGTTCACCAGAGCTACCGTTGCGCTCCCAAAGAGCTACGTGCACGGCCCAGTCGGTGCGGCCGAGCTCGGAGAACTCCCGCGTTCCGTCGAGCGGGTCGACGATCCACACCCGCCGGGCCGACAGCCGCGCCGGCTCGGCCTGTTCTGCCGGCCCCTCCTCGGACAGGACGGTGTCGTCGGGCCGCTCGGCAGTGAGCGCGGCCAGCAAGAAGTCGTGAGATCGCTTGTCTCCGGCCGCTTTCCGCTCCTGGGCGGATGCCGAGGCCAACTCCCCACGGACGTCGAGCAGCAGGTTCCCGGCTTCGGTCGCCAGCCGCGCGGCGAGTGCGTGGTCATCGGTCACGACGTGCAGCCTTCGATCAGCTCGATCACCGAAGCCGCATGCTCGTCGGGGGTGCGGTCCGGGGTGAGCCGCAGATCGGGGTTCTTCGGCCGCTGGTACGGGCTGTCGATCCCGGTGAAGTGCGTGATCTCACCGGCGCGGGCCTTGGCGTACAAACCCTTGGGGTCGCGCCGCTCGCAGTCCTCCAGCGGGGTGTCGCAGAACACCTCGAAGAAGTCGACGCCGGCGTCGGTGGCCACCTTGCGGGCCAGCTCCCGATGCTCGGCCAGCGGACTGATCGCCGGAACCAGCACGACCTGACCCGAGTCGGCCAGGATCGCCGCGACATGCGCGAGCCTGCGCAGGTTCTCGGCCCGGTCGGACATCGAGAACCCGAGGTCGGCGTTCAGGCCGTGCCGCAGATTGTCGCCGTCGAGAACGTAGGCCGGAACCCCCTTTTCGATCAGCTTCTGCTCGACCAGCATCGCCACCGACGACTTACCCGAACCGGACAGGCCGGTGAACCACACGGTCCGGCCCTTGCTGAGCCGGTCCTCGGGCCGGCACAGCGACTCGTGGCGCACCGTGTTGGGGCTTGAAGACCGCGCGGCGCCGTCGCGCAGCACCATGCCGGCGGCGACGGTGCCGTTGGTGTTCGGGTCGATCAGGATGAACGAGCCGGTGGCCGAGTTGCGGCTGTACTCGTCGAGCAGCAGCGGAACCTGCGAACGCAGCGAGATCCGGCCCAGTTCATTGAGTTTCAGCGCCGTGGCGGTCTTGTCCCGGTGCAGGGTGTTGACGTCGAGCCGGTAGTCCAGACCCGTCACCTTCACCCGCGTGGTGCGGGTGGTGTGCTTGATCAGGTAGTCACGGCCCGGTTCGAGCGCCGATCCGTCGGCCATCCAGCACACCGTCGCGTCGAAGTCCTGCGTGACGCGGGGCTGATTGTGGGGCCGGGCGATCATGTCGCCGCGCGAGATGTCGATGTCATCGGCCAGGCTGACCGACACCGCCATCGGTGGGAAAGCCTCCTCGACCGGACCGGAGGGTCCTTCGATCGACGAGATGGTGCTGGCCTTGCCGCTCGGCAGCACGACCACCTCGTCGCCGACGCGCATCACGCCGCTGGCGATGGTGCCGGCGTAGCTGCGGTGGTCGTGGTGCTCGAGGGTCTGGGGACGGATCACATACTGGACCGGGAACCGGACGTCGACGAGGTTGCGGTCGCCGGCGATGTAGACCTCTTCGAGGTGCGCCAGCAGTGACGGACCCTCGTACCAGGGCGTCGCATCGGATTTGGTGACCACGTTGTCGCCGTTGAGCGCCGACAGCGGGATCGTTGTGACGTCGTGGACGTCCAGCCGCGCGGCGAAATCGTGGAAGTCGTCGCGGATCTTCTCGAACTGCTCACGGTCCCAACCGATCAGGTCCATCTTGTTGACCGCGAGCACGATGTGCTGGATACCGAGCAGGGATGCCAGGAACGCGTGCCGGCGGGACTGCTCGAGCAACCCGTGGCGCGCGTCGACCAGCACGATGGCCAGCTGCGCGGTCGACGTGCCGGTGACCATGTTGCGCGTGTACTGGATGTGGCCCGGCGTGTCGGCGATGATGAATTTCCGCTTGGCCGTGGCGAAGTAGCGATACGCGACGTCGATCGTGATGCCCTGCTCACGCTCGGCGCGCAGCCCGTCGGTCACCAGGGCCAGGTCGGTGTAGTCGTGCCCGCGCTCCTTGGAGGTGCGTTCCACCGCGGCGAGCTGATCCTCCATGACGGCCTTGGAGTCGTAGAGCAACCGCCCGATCAACGTGGACTTGCCGTCGTCGACAGAGCCTGCGGTGGCGATGCGCAGAAGTGTCGTCATCTTATTTCCCCCGTCGCTTCGCTCGCCCCATCAGTTCAAACCCCGTCGCTTCGCTCGCCCCATCAGTTCAAACCCCGTCGCTTCGCTCGCCCCATCAGAAGTAGCCCTCACGTTTGCGGTCTTCCATCCCCGCCTCGGAGATGCGGTCGTCGGCGCGGGTGGCGCCGCGCTCGGTCAGGCGCGAGATCGCGGTCTCGGCGATGACCTCCGACACCGTCGCCGCGGTGGATTCCACACAGCCGGTGCAGGTCACGTCACCGACGGTGCGGAACCGCACGGTCTTCTCGACGATCGGCTCGTCCTTGCGCGGCTGCAGGTATTTGTGCACCGCCAGCAGCATGCCGTCGCGTTCGAACACCTTGCGCTGGTGGGCGTAGTAGATCGAGGGCAGCTTGATCTTCTCGGCGCCGATGTAGGACCAGATGTCGAATTCGGTCCAGTTCGACAGCGGGAACGCGCGGATGTGCTCACCTTTGCGGTGCCTGCCGTTGTACAGGTTCCACAGCTCGGGGCGCTGGTTCTTCGGATCCCACTGACCGAACTCGTCGCGGAAGCTGAACACCCGCTCCTTGGCGCGCGCCTTCTCCTCGTCGCGGCGGGCCCCACCGAACGCGGCGTCGAACTTGTTCTCCCGGATGGCGCGCAGCAGCGTGAACGTCTGCATCGGGTTGCGCGACGGGATCGTCTCCACCACCCGCCCGGCGTCGATGTCGTCCTGCACCTTGGCCACCACGAGGCGCACCCCGGACTCGGCGACCAGCTCGTCGCGGGCGGCCAGCACCTCTTCGAAGTTGTGCCCGGTGTCGACGTGCATCACCGGGAACGGCAGCCGTCCGGGCCGGAACGCCTTGATCGCCAGATGCAGCATCACGATGGAGTCCTTGCCGCCGGAGAACAGCAACACCGGCCGCTCGAATTCGGCGGCGACCTCGCGGATGATGTGGATCGCCTCGGCCTCGAGGGCCCGCAGGTGGCTCAGCTCGTAACGTCCAGCGGTGTGCGCGAGCTCGTCGGTCACGGTCATGGATACCTCGTAAAGTTGGTAGATCTGACCAGATTTACGGCCATAACCGGAAATTGTGCCGGATGCCCGTCCGGGGTGTCAACGAGCGGTGGCCGAAATTGCATTCCACGAGGGAAAACGCGAGTGAAAATCTCGTGGAATGCGATTTCGGCGGGTCAGAGCGTGACCTCGGTGAGCCTTCCGGTGGCCACGTCGAAGACGAACCCGCGCGATGACTCATGCTTGGTGACGAACGGGCTGGCTTCGATACGGCGCAGGGACTGCCGCACGTCCTCCTCCACGTCCTGGAACGCCTCGGCGGCCCACTCCGGTTTGATGCCGGTCTCGTCCTGGATCTGTTGCTTGAAGCCGTCGTCGGTGAAGGTGAGCATGCCGCAATCGGTGTGGTGGATCAGGATGATCTCCCTGGTGCCGAGCAGCCGCTGGCTGATCGCCAGGGAGCGGATCTCGTCGTCGGTGACGACGCCGCCGGCGTTGCGGATCACGTGCGCCTCGCCGTCCTTGAGGCCGAGGATCCGGTACACGTCCAGGCGTGCATCCATGCAGGCGACCACCGCGACGTGCTTGCTGGGCGGCAGCGGCAGCGGGCCGGTGAACGTGTTGGCGTATTCCTCGTTGTTCTTCAGGTACTCGTCTGTGGCCGACATGGCGCGAAGCTAGCAGCGCCGGCGGCGGAAGTCACGGGTCAGAATCAGGCAGATCGGCACCGGGGTCGCGTCACTTCTGCAGGTCGTAGACGGTCATCCCGCCGACGTCGACCGGAGTGAAGTTCTGCGCCACCCAGGCGGTGATCTGGCCGGAGGTCCCGGAGTGCCCGCCCGGCCCGCGGTGCCCGCCGGCGATGAAGTATCTGACCTGCCCCTCGGCCGCGTAGTTCTGGAACTGCGCCAGCGTCGGTGAGTCGTCGCCGCCGGTGAATCCGCCGATGGCCATCACCGACGCCCCGGTCTGCAGCGCGAGGTCGCCGGCCGTCATCGACCCGACACTGGCTGCGGCCCAGCGGTTGTCGGCCGCGCGCAGCAGCTGCTGCAGTTCGGCGTTGTCTGCCAACGACGCGCCCGAAGCACCCGGGCCGTCGGGACCACCGGGACCATCCGGCCCGCCGGGCAGCCCGAACGCGTCGGCTCGGTGCGGACCCGACATCGCTATCGGGCCTTCGTGCGAGTCGGCTGCGGTCACGATCGCGTACGCCGCTGGTGCGGCCATTGCGAGCAGGAGCGCGGCCGCCGCCACCGCCGCAGTGGCCCGGCCCAGCCGGTGGACGCCGGCCCCGATGACAGCGGCAACGACGATGGAGCCGACCAGGACGGTCCACCGCAGCCACGGCTGCCAGTCCGGTGTGCGGGCGAGAACCGCGAACGCCCACACCCCCGTCGCCGCCGACATCGCCGCCAGCACCGCCCGCTGCGGCGAACATGCTCTGCCGCGCCACAACTCGGCGACGGCGATGCCGACCAGTGCGGCGACACCCGGCGCCAGTGCCACCGTGTAGTACGGGTGGATGATCCCGTCCATGAAGCTGAACACCGCTGCGGTGACCAGCACCCAGCCGCCCCACAGCAGCAGGCTCGCGCGGACGGCGTCGGTGCGGGCGGCGCGGCGGGTGAACCACAGCGCCGCCACCAGGCCGATCAGCGCGGCCGGCAGCAGCCAGGACGCCTCGGCACCCATCGACGCGCCGAAGAGCCTGCCGATTCCGGGATCACCACCGAAGAACAGATTGGCTCCCCCACCGGGAACACCGGGCCCTCCGGGGCCTGCGGGCGGACTGTCCGGGCCGCCGGGGCCCGGGCCTTCTCCTCCCATGACGCGTTGAATACCGTTGTAGCCCAACGCCAGCTGCAGCAGGCTGTTGTCAGTGGAGCCGCCGATGTAGGGCCGTGAATCCGCCGGCCACAGACTGACCAGCGCCAGGAACGAGCCCGCTGTCACGATCATCGCGCCCGCCCCGGCCGCCAGCCGGCCCACCCGCTGCCAGAGCCCCACCGGCGCGGCGACCAGGAAGGCCAGCGCGAGCCCGGGCACGACCAGGAATGCCTGCAGCATCTTGGTCAGGAACGCGAACCCGAGCACGACACCGGCCAGCACGACCCACTTCGCCGCCCCGGTCTGGACGGCCCGCACCATCAGATAGGCAGCCACCACGAGCAGCAGCACCAGCAGCGCATCCGGGTTGTTGTACCGGAACATCAGCGCCGCCACCGGGGTGACGGCCAGCGCGGCACCGGCGATCAGACCGGCGCCCGGGCCGCTGACCCGGCGTACCGCCGCGAACAGCATGCCTACCGAGGCCACCCCCATCAGCGCCTGCGGCAACAGCATCGTGAACGGGGTGAAGCCGAACAGCCGGCCTGACAGCGCCATCACCCACAGCGCGGCGGGTGGCTTGTCGACGGTGATCGCGTTACCCGGGTCCAGCGAGCCGAACAGCCACGCCTTCCAGTCCTGGGTGCCGGCCTGAGCGGCCGCGGCGTAGTACTGGTTGGCCCAGCCCGACGCGCCCAGCCCCCACAGGTAGAGCGCGGCGGTGGCCACCAGCAGGGCCAGTAACGCCGGCCGCACCCAGCGCGGCCGTTGCGGCCTGGCGGCTTCCGTGGCAGCTGACGGCGGGGCGGCGGTGACGCTCATCGGGGGGTTCCTCCGGCGGTGGTGCGGCGCGGGTGGAAGACCCAGCCGCGCAGCAGGACGAAACGCACAACGGTGGCGAGCAGGTTGGCCGCCACCAGGACGGCGAGTTCGACGGTGTGGTGCGCGGTTTCGGTGGTGGCGTGCAGCAGGCCGAGCGCCCCGCTGGTGATGGTCAGTGCGATTCCGAAGACGATCAAGCCCTCGACGTGCTTGCGGGCCAGGTGCGCGCGGCCGCCGACACCGAAGGTGAAGCGCCGGTTGGCGGCGGTATTGCCGATTGCGGTGAGCAGCAACGCGATCAGGTTGGCCAGCTGCGCACCTGCCCACCCCTGCAGCAGCACGAACAGCACGATGTAGGCGGCGGTGGACGCGACCCCGACGGTGCCGAACCGCACCACCTGGCGCATCAGCGAACCGGGGGCGGCCGCGGCGCGCGAGTTGCCCAGCTGCGCGGCGATGGTGTTGACCGGGATGGCACCGGTGACCAAGCCGCGCAGCAGGCGGCCGATGCCCCGCAGGTCGGCGGCGGCGGTAGCCACGATGTCGACGCGGCTGTCGGGGTCGTCGATCCAGTCCACCGGAACCTCGTGAATGCGCAGCCCGCTGCGCTCGGCCAGCACCAGCAACTCGGTGTCGAAGAACCATCCGGTGTCCTCGACATAGGGCAGCAGTTGCGCCGCGACGTCGGCCCGGATCGCTTTGAATCCGCACTGGGCGTCCGAGAACCCGGCCGACAGAGTCGATTTCAGGATCAGGTTGTAGCAGCGGGAGATGATCTCGCGCTTGGGTCCGCGCCGCACGCGCGCGCCGCGGGCCAGCCGGGTGCCGATCGCCAGGTCGGAGTGCCCGGAGATCAATGGTGCCACCAGCGGGGCGAGCGCAGCCAGATCGGTCGACAGATCGACGTCCATGTAGACCAGTACGGCCGCATCCGATTCCGTCCACACCCGGTGCAGTGCGCGACCGCGGCCCTTCTCCTCCAGCCGCACCACCTTCACGTTCGGCAACTCCGCTGCCAGCTGCGCGGCGATGCGGGGGGTGTCGTCGACGCTGGCGTTGTCGGCGATGGTGATCCGCGCCGGAAACGGCACGGAGTCATGCAGGTAGCGGTGCAGCCGGTGCACGGAGGCCGCCAGTGCGGCCTGCTCGTTGTACACCGGGACGACCACGTCGAGGACGGGTGCACCGGTGGTGCGCGCCGCTACCGCGGCATTCGGCCGGGCCGCGAAAAGACGGTCGGCGCACCCGGGTTCGAGGACGGTGTCTGTCATGTCTGCCATGGTGGTTCGCGGACGTGTGCTCACCGTGGGCCCGAGCTATGCGGCGGCTGTGAGACGTGGGGTTCCTGGGTGAGGTCGTACACAGCGGTCCCGTCGATCGTCAGCGCGGGGTAGCGCGCCTCGACCCACTCGCGGATCGCTGCGGAATCCCGCCCGCTGTCGCCGGAGGGGCGACCCATCATCAGTGAGGGGCCGGCGATGAAGTAGTGGATGCGCCCGGCGTGGACATCGTCGATGAACTGCTCGAGGGTCGGCGCGGGATCGGTGCCGTTGAACCCACCGATCGCCATCACCGGAACCTGTGCGGCCAGTTGGTATCCGGCCGCGTTGTTGGAGCCGACGACGGCTGCGGCCCAAATGGATTCGCCGCTGTCGGCGCTGAGCATCCGCAGCAGATCGGGGTGGGGGCGGGGCGCGCTGAGCAGTCCGCCTCCGGTGAAGCCGCCGGAGCGCGACGGACCCACCGAAGGCAACGCCCCGCTGTGCGGCGAGGCAGCGGTGGCGAGGGAGAACGCGGCCGGACCAACCAGACAGGAGATCAGAGCCGATGCGGCCGCCAGCGACGCCACCGGCCGCGGCAGCCGGGCGACGGCGAGCAGCAGTACCGCCGCGCCCACTCCCCCGACGGCCACCACCGCACGCAACCACGGCATCCAGTCGATCTGCCGGGCCAGAAGCACGGCCCCCAGGATCACGGTGATCAGCACCGCGCCGGCCATCGCGGTCGCGGCCCGAACGTCATGGCGGTTCTGCCACAACAGGTTTGCGCCGATGCCGATGACAGCCCCGATCGCAGGGGCCAGCGCGACCGTGTAGTACGGGTGCACGATGCCGTTCATGAAGCTGAACACGACCGCCGTGACGGCCAGCCAGCCGGTCCACAGGATCAGTGCCGCGCGGGCGGGGTCGGTCCGCGGCCGGCCCCGGGTGATCACGAATCCGGCGGCGAGACAGACGATCGCGGCGGGCAGCAGCCAGGCGACGTCGGCCCCCATGCCGAACCCGAACAGCCGCCCCCATCCCACGTCGTGGTTCAGGTTGCCGAGGCCGCCGGGCTCATCGCCGGTCAGCCGCCCGAAACCGTTGTAGCCCATGGTCAATTCCAGGATGCTGTTGGTCTGCGAGCCGCCGATGTAGGGCCGCCGTTCGTCGGGCCACCATTCGACCAGCAGGAGGTACCAGCCGGCCGAGAGCACGAAGGCGCCGGCAGCGGCCAGCGTGTCGGCGAGTCGGCGTCCCAGCGGCCGGTGCCCGGCGACCAGATAGGCGGTCGCCAAAGCCGGCAGCACCAGTAGTGCCTGCAGCATCTTGGCCAGAAACCCGAAGCCGACCGCCGCGCCCGCCGCGACCAGCCACCACCGGCCGGTGTCCTTCTCGCACGCCCGTTGCGTGCAGAACGCCGCGACCACGAGGGACAACACCAGCAGCGCGTCGGGGTTGTTGAAACGGAACATCAATGCCGCCACAGGCGTGGTTGCCAGCACCGACCCGGTGAGCAGCCCGGCGCCATGGCCGCTGACCCGCCGGACTGCGAGATAGAGCACCGCGACCGCGGCCACCCCCATCAGGGCCTGCGGGACGAGCACGCTCCACGGGCCGAACCCGAACAGCCGTGCCGAGGCCGTCATCACCCACAGCGCGGCGGGCGGTTTGTCGACGGTGATCGCGTTCGCGGCGTCGCTGGAACCGAAGAACATCGCGGTCCAGTTCTGGGTGCCGGCCTGCACGGCCGCCGAGTAGTACGCGTTGGCCCATCGGCTGCCGCCGAGGTTCCACAGGTACAGCACGGCGGTGGCGAGCAGCAGCGCGGCGAGGGTCCCCGCTTGCCAGAGGGCACCGGCGCGCGGGCGGCACCGGAATCGCGGGGCGGGGCGCCGTGGGGTGAGGGTTCGCGTAGCGCCGTCGGCAGAGGGTGCCCCGAGCTCGTCAGGGGTCAGCAGGGTCACTCACGCCATCGTGGGCGCGGCCGCTAGGCGTCCGATGGGCCGCGGCTGTGCCCCGCCTGTGAATCGCCGGGCAGTGTGACCACGAACCGGGTTCGGCCCGGCACGCTGTCCAGTTCGATGGTTCCGTCGTGCGCGCGCACGACGGCGGCGACGATGGCCAGTCCCAGCCCGGTGCTCCACCCTGTCCGCGCGCGCGACGAATCGCCGCGGGCGAACCGTTCGAACACCTCCGGCTGCAGGTCCGCGGGAATGCCGGGCCCGTCGTCGAGCACCGTGAGCACCGCCTGTCCACCGGCCCCGACGGTCAGTGAGGTAGACACGGCGGTGCCGGGCGGGGTGTGGATCCGTGCGTTCGCCAGCAGGTTGGCCAGTACCTGGCGCAGCCGGGGCTCGTCGCCGGTGACCGTGACCGGTTCGTCGGGAAGGTCGAGCTCCCAGCGGTGTTCGGGGCCGGCGATGTGCGCGTCGCTGACCGCGTCGACCGCCAGACGGGTCAGGTCGACGGTCTCCCGTTCCAGCGGTCGGCCGGCGTCGAGCCGGGCAAGCAGCAGCATGTCCTCGACGAGCTGGGTCATCCGCTCGGTCTCGGACTCCACGCGGTTCATCGCGTGGGCGACGTCCTCAGGCAGCTGCGCGCGTCGACGCTGCGCCAGCTCGGTATAACCGCGGATCGCGGCCAGCGGCGTGCGCAGTTCGTGGCTGGCGTCGGCGACGAACTGGCGGACCCGGGTCTCGCTGGCGTGCCGCGCGGACAACGCCCCCGCGATGCGGTCGAGCATCCGGTTCAGCGCGGCACCGAGTTGTCCGACCTCGGTGTGCGCGGACGCGGGCTCGACGTCGACGATCGGCGTGGGCAACCGCACCTCGCCCCGGTCGAGCTCCAGGTCGGCGACCTGCTGTGCAGCGGCGGAGACCCTCGCCAGCGGGGCCAGCTGGCGGCGGACGATGCCGATGCCCGCCGTGCCCGCGGCGAGCAGTGCCACCGCTCCGACAGCGGTGAAGATCACCGCGACCCATAACAGGGTGTCGTCCACGTCGGCGGTCGGTAGCCCGGCGACCACGGTCCTGCCCGGAATGTGGGATTGGAAGGCGACCACCCGGTAGCGGCCGAGCCCGTCGAGGTCCAGCGTCTGCGGCCGGCCGTCGACAGCCACTGCGGCGAGTTGTCCCGCCGCCGTCGCGGATACCTCGGCACGCGAACCGTCGGCCGTGATCACCCCCGCCTCGACGGCGCGCCCGCCGGCCACCACCGCTCCCACGGTGTGGATGGCCTGCCCGGGCGCGTTCAGGAACGCCGGTCCGGGCCAGTCGTCGTCGCGGATCACCACGCGCCCGTCGGAACCCGGCGGGGGCGGCGCCGCCCCCGGCGGACGCATTCCCGGACGATGGCCCATGCCAGGCGGTGGGGGCGGACCGAACTCGAAGATCACCGTCGAGCGCCTGCCGGCCTCGATCACCTGCTCGTCCAGCTGGTTGGTCAGAAAGCGTTGCAGCGCATACTCGGTGGCCAGACCTATGCCGGCGCACACGGCGGCGATGAGCAGGACCTGGGTGACGATCAGCCGGGTGCGCAGCGACCAACTGCGGGGGGAACGGAGCACGGTCGGTGCTCGCTCACCGCGCCGGTTTGAGGACATATCCCGCGCCGCGCAGCGTGTGGATCATCGGCTCGCGGCCGCTGTCGATCTTCTTGCGAAGGTAGGACACGTACAACTCGACGATGTTGGAGCGGCCGCCGAAGTCGTAGCTCCACACCCGGTCGAGGATCTGCGCCTTGCTCAGCACACGTCTGGCGTTGCGCATCATGAACCGCAGCAGTTCGAATTCCGTTGCGGTGAGGGTGATCAGGTCTCCCCCGCGGGTCACCTCGTGGCTGTCCTCGTCCAGGACGAGGTCGCCGACCACGATCTTGGCTCCCCCCGTCGCGGTGCTCACGCCGGTGCGGCGCAGCAGCGCGCGCAGCCTGAGCACCACCTCCTCGATGCTGAACGGTTTGGTGACGTAGTCGTCCCCTCCGGCGGTCAGGCCAGCGATGCGGTCTTCGACGGAGTCCTTTGCGGTGAGCAGCAGCAGCGGCAGGCCGGGAATCTGCTCGCGCAGCCTGCGAAGCACCTCCAGCCCGCTCATGTCCGGCAGCATCACGTCGAGCACCACCACATCGGGCGGGTTCTGCCGGGCGATCGCGATGGCGGTGGCGCCGTCGCCCGCGGTGGAGATCTCCCAGCCCTCGTACCGCAACGCCATCGACAACAACTCGGTGAGCACGGCTTCGTCGTCGACCACGAGCACGTGGATCGGGGTGCCGTCCGCGCGCCGCATCACCCCGCGCGCGGGTTCATCCCCGGGGTCGTTCTGCGGGTCGGGCATGCGTCCATTGTCGCCCGGCGCGCTATGCGGTCTCTGTGCTGTTGCTATGTGCCGGCTGTGAAGCAAGGCCATATCGAACGCTGAGCCGACGCACAGCGGGTCCACATCAAGGACCTCCAGTCTGGTTCCATGAGCGCCGAGCACCTGCCCTACCCCGACACCGTCGGGGCGGCCGGGATCCGGAACCGCGGCCCTGGGGGCGGCGCAGGACACTGCTGGCCGTCGCCGTCGCCGCCGTGATCGCCGTACTCGGTGGCGCCGCGATCTACGCCGCGTCGGGCAGATCGTCACCACAGTTGGGCGGCCCGCCGCCCGGCCACCACGCCGACGGCCCCGCCGGTCGGCCCCCCTTCGGACCCGGTGGCCCCAGGCCGCAGCAGGAGACGCCGCTGCACGGGCAGGTGGTGGTCGCCGACGGGGCCGGCGGCTTCGTCACGATGCTGAGCCAGACCGGCGTCGTCACGGCGACCACCCCGGGCTCGATCACGGTGCGCAGCGCCGACGGGTTCACCCAGACCTGGTCGACGGCGCCCGGCGAAGACCCGGCGTTCGCCGTCGACGACAGCGTGATGGTCCGAGGGGTGCAGAACGGGATGACGGCCGAGGTGACGGAGGTGCTCGACCCGCTGCGCGGTCGCCGCTGAACCGGGACGACACCGCCACGCCTGGGCCGCGTCGGCGGGCTGTGGCCCGACACATCTCCTAACCTGGGGCGCATGCAGCCCCCCGGCGGACCGATCGGATGACCCGCTTTCTCGCGCGCCGGCTGCTCAACTACGTCGTGTTGCTGGGTCTGGCGTCGTTCCTGACGTTCACGCTGACCTCGGTCATGTTCGATCCGCTCGACAGCCTGCTCGAACGCAATCCGCGGCCCCCGCAGGCGGTGATCGACGCCAAGGCGGCCGAGCTGAACCTCGACAAGCCCATCCCGGTGCGGTACGCGGACTGGCTGGGCGGAGCCGTCCGCGGAGACTTCGGCACCACCGTGGGAGGTCAGCCCGTCAGCGACGAACTGTGGCGCCGCATCGGGGTGAGCCTGCGGCTGGTGATCATCGGGTCGATCGTCGGCACCGTTCTCGGCGTGGTGGCGGGCGCCTGGGGCGCGGTCAGGCAGTACCGGCTGTCCGACCGTGTCATCACCACGCTGGCGCTGCTGATCCTGAGCGCACCGACATTCGTGATCGCCAACCTGCTGATCCTGGCTGCGCTGAACGCGAACTCGGCGCTGGGCGTGCAGCTGTTCGAGTACACCGGGGAGACGTCGTCGGACGCTGTGGGCGGCGCGTGGAACCAGTTCGTCGACCGGCTGCAACATCTCGTGCTGCCCACGTTGACGCTGGCGCTGGGTGCGATGGCCGGATACAGCCGTTATCAGCGCAACGCGATGCTCGACGTGCTGGGCCAGGACTTCATCCGCACCGCGCGGGCCAAGGGGCTGACCCGGCGCCAGGCGTTGTTCCGGCACGGGCTGCGCACCGCGCTGATCCCGATGGCCACTCTGTTCGCCTACGGGGTCGGCGGGCTGTTCACCGGCGCGGTGTTCGTCGAGAAGATCTTCGGCTGGCACGGCATCGGCGAGTGGTTCATCCAGGGCATCGCCACCCAGGACACCAATATCGTCGTCGCGATCACGGTGTTCACCGGACTGACGGTGCTGCTGGCCGGGCTGCTCTCCGATGTGCTCTACGCCGCGCTCGACCCGAGGGTGCGGGTGTCATGAGCGAGGCGATGACCGACGGCGCCCACAACGGGTTCGCATCGAGGCGCACGCTGGTGTGGCGAAGGTTCGTGCGCAACCGGCCCGCGGTGGTGTCGCTGTTCGTGTTGGCCGCGCTGTTCATCAGCTGCTGGGCGCTGCCCCCGCTGCTGCCCTACTCGCACACCGACCTGGACTACTACGCGCTGCAGCAGCCGCCGACGACCACCCACTGGTTCGGCACCAACGCGCTCGGTCAGGACCTGCTGGCCCAGACGCTGCGAGGCATGCAGAAATCGCTGCTGGTCGGGGTGTGCGTGGCGTTCCTGTCCACGCTCGTCGCGGCGACCGTGGGCGCGATCGCCGGGTATTTCGGGGGGTGGCGCAACGCCGCGCTGATGTGGATCGTCGACCTGTTGCTGGTCATCCCGAGCTTCCTGCTGATCGCGATCGTCACCCCGCGCACCCGGGAATCCGGCACCATCCTGTGGCTGATCCTGCTGCTGGTCGCGTTCAGCTGGATGATCAGCGCCCGCATCGTCCGGGGCATGACGATGAGCCTGCGCGAACGCGAATTCGTCACCGCGGCAAGGTACATGGGTGTGAGCCACTGGCGCATCATCGTCCACCACATCATCCCGAACGTCGCGTCGATCCTGATCATCGACACCGCACTGAACGTCGGCCTGGCCGTCCTGGCCGAGACCAGCCTGAGCTTCCTCGGTTTCGGGGTGCAGCCGCCGGACGTCTCGCTGGGCACCCTGATCGCCGACGGCACCCGGTCGGTGACGACGTTTCCGTGGGTGTTCCTGTTCCCGGCCGGGGTGCTGGTGCTGATCGTGTTCTGCGCCAACCTCGTCGGGGACGGGTTGCGCGACGCACTCGATCCCGGGGTGCGGCCGGCGGGGCGTCGCACGTGAAAGGCACGCAACCTTATGGGCGCCCGCACGAAGAAAGAGATCCCCCGATGAGCCTGCTCGAGGTGCGGGGGCTGACGGTCACGTTCCCGACCGACAGTGAACGGGTGCCCGCGGTGCGCGGGCTGGACTATCACGTCGACTCCGGCGAGGTCGTCGCGCTGGTCGGGGAATCGGGTGCGGGCAAGTCCGCCGGGGCGATGGCCGTCATCGGTCTGCTCCCCGAATACGCCGAGGTGTCCGGCTCGGTGCGACTGCACGGTGAGGAGCTGCTGGGGCTGACCGACCGGCAGATGTCGCAGGTGCGCGGCGCGAAGATCGGCACGGTGTTCCAGGACCCGATGTCGGCGCTGACGCCCGTCTACACCGTCGGCGACCAGATCGCGGAGGCCATCCGCATTCATCAGCGCGGTATCGACAGGCGGGCGGCGCAGACCCGGGCCGTCGAACTGCTGGAGATGGTCGGGATCGCCCAGCCGGCGCAGCGGGCCCGGGCGTTCCCACACGAGCTGTCCGGCGGTGAACGTCAGCGCGTGGTCATCGCGATCGCGATCGCCAACGATCCCGACCTGCTGATCTGCGACGAGCCGACCACCGCGCTCGATGTCACCGTGCAGGCCCAGATCCTCGACGTGCTGCGCACCGCGCGCGATGTCACCGGCGCCGGCGTGCTGATCATCACCCACGATCTCGGCGTGGTCGCCGAATTCGCCGACCGCGCGCTGGTGATGTACGCCGGACGGGCCGTGGAGACCGCGCCGGTGGCGGACCTGTACCGCGACCGCCGGATGCCCTACACCGTGGGCCTGCTGGGATCGGCGCCCCGCCTGGACGCCTCACCGGGTGTCCGGCTGGTGCCGATCCCGGGCGCGCCTCCGGCGGTCAGCGCGCTGCCGCCCGGCTGCCCGTTCGCGCCGCGGTGCCCGCTGGCGATCGACCAATGCCGTGCCGCCGAGCCGGAACTGCTGCCCGTGGCCCCCCACCATCGGGTGGCCTGCATCCGGCACGAGAAGGTCGTCGGGCGCAGCGCGGCCGAGATCTACCACGTGTCGACCGCACCGCACCGCGAGAGCACCCCGTCCGCCGAGACCGTCGCGCTCCGCGTCACCGACCTGACCAAGACGTACCCGCTGACCAAGGGGGTGGTGCTGCGCCGCCGCATCGGCGAGGTGCGCGCGGTCGACGGAATCAGCTTCGAACTGCCGCAGGGCCGCACGCTGGGCATCGTCGGCGAGTCGGGGTCGGGCAAATCCACCACGCTGCACCAGATCCTGGACCTGTCGGCCCCGCAGGGCGGCACCATCGAGGTGCTCGGGCGGGACGTCGCGACGTTGGACCGGCGGGCACGCAGGGCGCTGCGCGGGGATCTTCTGGTGGTGTTCCAGGACCCGGTGGCGTCGCTGGACCCCCGCCTTCCGGTCTTCGATGTTCTCTCAGAACCCTTGCAGGCCAATGGATTCGACAAGACCTCGATCCGCGATCGGGTGGCCGAGCTGCTGGGTGTCGTCGGGCTGCGCCGTGAGGACGCCGGGCGCTATCCGGGCGAGTTCTCCGGCGGGCAGAAGCAGCGCATCGGCATCGCCCGGGCGCTCGCGCTGCGCCCGAAGATCCTGGCGCTCGACGAGCCGGTCAGCGCGCTGGACGTGTCCATCCAGGCCGGCATCATCAATCTGCTCCTGGATCTGCAGGACCGGTTCGAGCTGGCCTATCTGTTCGTCTCCCACGACCTGTCCGTGGTGCGGCACCTGGCCCATCGGGTGGCGGTGATGCACAAGGGCGTGATCGTCGAGCAGGGCGACAGCGACGAGGTGTTCGGTCATCCGCAGCACGAGTACACGCGGCGGCTGCTGGCCGCGGTGCCCCGCCCGCAACCCGATCCCGGTTAGAGTCGACGTCTATGAATTCGCGAGCAGACACAAAATCGCACCGTTCGGCCATCAAAAGTGCAATTTTGCGTCTGCTCGCGGTCGGGAGCGTCGCGGCACTGGTCGTGACCGGGTGCGCCAGCGGCCCGTCCGACGCCCCGTCGGCCGGAGGCAACGCGGAGTTGGGCGCGACCGCCGACATCAACCCCCAGGACCCGGCGACCCTCCAACAGGGCGGTAATCTGCGGCTGGCGCTGACCGGTTTCCCGCCGAACCTCAATTATCTGCACATCGACGGCAATCTCGGGGAACTCGGCCGGTTGCTGCGCGCGACGCTGCCGCGGGCGTTCGTCATCAAGCCCGACGGCCAGATGACGGTCAACAGTGACTACTTCACCGACGTCGAGCTGACCAGCACCGAGCCGCAGGTCGTCACGTACACGATCAACCCGAAGGCAGTCTGGTCGGACGGCACCCCTATCACCTGGGAGGACCTCGCCGCCCAGATCAACGCCACCAGCGGCAAGGACGAGCGCTACCTGTTCGCCTCCCCCAACGGCAGCGAACGGGTCGCCTCGGTCACCAAGGGCGTCGACGATCGGCAGGCGGTCATCACGTTCGCCAAGCACTTCGCCGACTGGCGCGGCATGTTCGCCGGCAACGCCATGCTGATGCCCAAGAAGGTGACCCAGGATCCGGAGGCGTTCAACAAGAGCCTGCTCAACGCGGCGCCACTGTCGGCGGGTCCATTCATGATCAGCACGATCGATCGCGGCGCGCAGCGAATCATGTTGAGCCGCAACCCGAAGTGGTGGGGCACGCCACCGCTGCTGGACTCCATCACCTACACCGTGCTCGACGACGCCGCGATGATCCCCGCGCTGGAGAACAACGCCATCGACTCAGTGGGCCTGGCCACCCTGGACGACCTGGAACGTGCGCGGCGCGCGCAGGGGGTCTCGATCCGGCGGGCGCCCGCCCCGAACTGGTATCACCTGACGATCAACGGCGCCGAGGGTTCACCGCTGTCCGATCCGGCACTGCGCACGGCGATCACCAAAGCCTTGGACCGCCAGGCGATCGCAGCCGTCACCCAGCGTGGCCTCACCGACGCGCCGGCGGCGTTGAACAACCACATCTATCTGGCGGGCCAGGAGGGCTACCAGGACAACAGCATCGGATTCGACCCCGAGGCGGCCAAGCGCGAACTCGATGCGCTGGGCTGGACTCTGAACGGCCAGTTCCGGGAGAAGGACGGTCGACGGCTGACGCTGCGCGATGTGTTCTACGACGGGGCGAGCACCCGTGCGGTGGCGCAGATCGCGCAGAACCAGCTCGCGCAGGTCGGGGTCAACCTCGAGTTGGTGCCGGTCGCGGGCGGCTCGCTGTTCACCGACTACGTCACCCCGGGCAACTTCGACATGGTCCAGTTCGCCTGGGGCGGTGATGCTTTCCCGCTCGCCAGTCTGACCCAGATCTACGCCTCCAACGGCGAGAGCAACTACGGCAAGATCGGCAGCCCGCAGATCGACGCCAAGATCGAGGAGACACTGTCCGAGCTGGATCCGGCCAAGGCACGGGTGCTGGCCAACGAACTCGACACGATGATCTGGGGGGTCGGCCACAGCCTGCCACTGTTCCAGGCCCCCGGAAATGTCGCCGTCCGCAGCAACCTGGCCAACTTCGGGCCCGCCGGCATCGGCGACATCAACTACTCGGCGATCGGGTTCATGAAGTAGCCGTCCGGGCAGGCACGCCCGGCAGCGCGGACTCGGCGCGCGCGGCCACCGCGAGTGCGCCGACCAGCAGCCGCACCGTCAAATTGGCCGGTAAAGCGTCCAGTTCCTTTGCCCGCGAGGACAGTTCGGCGGCACGGCCGGCGTGGACGGCCTGGCAGATCGACAGCGCCGCGCGTTCGCGGGTGTCGAGGATGCTGTGGCCGGCCGTGGGCAGCTCGACGAGCACCGAATCCGGGATCAGGGCGGCGACGCGGTGCGCCACCTGCGGCGGCGTCGTCAGGTCACGGCCGCCCGACACCACCGCGGTGGGCCAGGTGAACTCCGGCATCGCCGACGGCAGATCGTAGGGTTGCGCATCGAAATGCACGTCGCCGCCGGCGATGTCGCGCAGCGCGACCGCCGGGTCGACCGGTCCGCCGTCGGGCACCGCGCCGTAGTTCAGTTCCCGGTAGGCGATACGTTCGACCAGATCGGGCTCGTGCCGGTATGGGGTTTTGCGTTCCGTCACCTGCTTGGTGATGAACGCGGCGACCTTCCACAGCCCGTCCCGATCGGCCAGCAGCAGGTCGAGCTGGCGGCTGAGTGCGTCGAGGCCTGCGAGTTCATACAACCCGATGGTCAGCAGCAGGGCCTGGGGCGTCAGTGCGCCGGCGGCGTCCAATTGCCGCACCTTGGCGGCCAGATCGGCATCGCCGTCCGCGCCGTCCCACAGCACCCGACGGATCTGTGTGCGCACCACGTCGATGTCGTCGGCCGACAGCAGCGGCGAGTCCAGCACCATGGCGTGAACCCGGCCCGGATGCCGCACGCCGACCCCGGCGGCCAGATACGAACCGTAGGACGCGCCGTAGACGACGGCCTTGTCGACGTCGGCGGCGTTGAGCACCGCGGCGATGTCGTCCACGGCGGCATCGACCGTCATTGCCTCAGGCGGCAGGTCGGCGCCGGTGTCGTCGTGCCGGGACAAGCCGACCCCCCGGTGCTCGACCATGATGACGTCGAGTCCGGCCGCCGCGGCGTGCCGCCGGAACGCCCGGTACAGCGCGACGGAGGCGGCCCCCGGACCGCCGGGAATGACCACCACCGGATGGGCCGACGGGCACCCCGTCCGCACGTAGTACAGGTCGAACTCGTCGGCGCCCCGACCGACGGGCCTGCGGACCCGTCGCACCCCGGGCTGCGCGGCAAGCCTGTTGTGCGCCCGGCGGCGTCTGGCGTTCATGGTCATCACAGCCATTGTGCCCGGAGGCCGTCACCGACGGCGTCCCGCCCGTGCAGCGTTCCGTTCGGGCTGAGCCAAACGCGTGTGCCGCGGGCCGTCCCGTCAGTACAACCAAGACATGACCTCTGTGGATCACATCACCGCACTGCTGCCCGGCTCTGCCGAATTCGCCGCCCTGCTCAAGCAGATCGGTGAAGGAGCCCGGAATCGAGACCTCAACGACGAGAATCCCTTTGAACAGGTGGCGGCGCTGAAACGGGCCGGCTTCGGCACGCTTCGGCTTCCGACCGGGCTGGGCGGACCGGGATTGACAACGCCCCAGCTCTTCGCCGCCGTCATCGACGTCGCACGCGCCGATCCCATTGTGGCGCACATCTTCCGGACACACTTTTGGTTCGTCGAGGAGCGCCTGCGCACCGCCGACACCCGGGTCGCCCAGCAGTGGCTGCGAAAAGTCGCCGCGGGCAAAATCTTCGGGAACGCGTTCAGCGAGAAGGGCGCACACGCGGTCGGCAGCCTCGTCTTCAACACCAGGTTGCTACCGGCGGGCGACGGCGGGTTCCGCCTCGACGGCGAGAAGTACTACAGCACCGGGACGCTGTTCTGCGACTACCTGACCGTCACCGCGACCACCGACCATGACTCGGTGGCCACCGTGGTGGCGCCCGCCGACCGCGACGGCGTGCAGATCGTCGACGACTGGGACGGGTTCGGACAGCGCCGGACCGGCACCGGGACGACGACGTTTGCGAACGTGGCCGTATCCGCCGAGGAGGTGCTCAGCGATACACCCTATGACGCTGATCCGGTGCCGACTGTGCAGTACGCGGCGCTGCAGCTGTTCATCCACGCGGTGGTTGCCGGGATCCTAGAGTCGGTGGTCGACGACGGTGTGGCGCTGTTGCGCTCACGGGACCGCAGCTTCAGCCATGCCGTCGCCGAGCGCCCCACCGATGATCCGCTGTTGCAGCGCCAGCTCGGTGAGCTCGCCGGCACCGCTTACGTCGCGAGAGCTGTGGTGCTCGACGCGGCCGCGGCGATCGCCGACGCCACGGCCTCGGAGAACAACGGCGTGCCCGATGCCGACCTGGCTGCCGAGGCTCAACTCAAGGCGGCCAAGGTGAAGGTGCATCTCGACGAGGTCGCGCCGCAGGCCGCCACGCGCCTGCTCGAACTCGGCGGGGCCAGCGCGGCGAGCCGGCGGCTCAACCTCGACCGGCACTGGCGCAACATCCGCACGATCACCCTGCACAATCCGGTGGCCTACAAGGCCAGGGTGATCGGCGAGAACCTGTTGCACGGCACGGCGATTCCAGCCAACGCGTACTTCTGACGGGTTTCCCGGCGGTGAGCGTGCGCTTTTGCCGGATTTTCCGCGGCGTTTCCACCGCAGACACGCACGCTCGCGGGGAGGGCGCGCGGTCGCGGGGTGCGTGCGCCGAGATCAGGCGATCAGCTCGATGTGGCGCGCGGTCTGCACACCGGCGTAGCGCTGCGGGCTGCACGTCAGGATGATCACCTGGCCGTCGCCGGCGACGGCGTCGAACACCTCGGCCATCTTGGTCAGCCTGTCGGTGTCGGTGAAGCCGAGCGCGTCGTCGATCACCACCGGCACGCTGTCCTCCTTGGCCACCAGCGTCGCTCCCGCCAGCCGAGCCACGATGCCGAGCTGCTCCTTCGCACCGCCGGACAGCGACTCGTAGGGCACGGTCCGCCCGGACAGCGTGCGGTGCCCGATGCGCAGCGAGCTATCCACGTCGACCTCGAAGCTGTCGCCGAACACGATGCGGCCCAACCGTTCCACCTCGCCGCGGAATGGGTCGACATAACGCTGGCGCAGCGCGTCGCGATGCCGGCCCATCACCGACCTGAGCAGCTGGGCGGCCCGCGCGCGCCGCTGCACACGCCCGAACTCGGCCTCGGCACGCTCACGTTCGGTCTCGGCGGCGTCGAGGCGGCCCTTGCGCCCCTCGGTGCCGTACACCTTCAGCTGCGCGGAGACCTCCCGCAGCGACTCGCTCACCTCGGCGTGCCGCGCGCTCACCGCCGACGCCTCACGTTCGGCCGCGGTGAGCGCCGACGCGACCGCCTCCGGCTCGTGCCGCGCCACCTCGCCGCCCAGCCGCGCGACCACCGCTTCGGCTGCGGCCACCGCCTCGGCATCGGCTTGCGCTCTGACGGCCAGCTCGTCGTCCCCGGTGGCGGCGCGCTGGTCGGCCAGCCGCTGCGCGGCGCCAGCGAGCTCGGTCTGCGCGGCCTGCAACTTCTCCAGCGACCGGGCCGCGTGCAGGCTCCGCTTGGCCAGCAGTCGGCCGGCCTCCTCGGCGACCTTGCGCTGTGTCTCACAGTCGCGGATGGCCTGCTGGTGGGCCGCGGTGGCCTCCACGAGCTCCAGCCGCTGGGCCGTCGGATCCAGTGACCCGTCGTTGTCGAAAAGCCCTTCCACGGCGGGCATCCGGGCTTGGAGCTCGTCGAGGCGGGACCGCAGCTCATCGAAAGAGTCGTCGGCGGTCAGCGCCTCGAGGATGGCCCGCACCTGCTGGCGTGCGGCACGGAGTTCGCGGCGGCGCCGGTCCAGCGCACGGGCGGCGTCGACGTCGTCGACCCCGGCCCGTCGCAGCGATTCGGCCAGCCGCGCCGTAGCTCCGTCGAGCGCCGACTGGGTGACCGCCGCGGACGCGCCCGGCACCACCTGCACCGACAGCACCCCGGGCAGGTCGATACCGGTCGCTGATCCTGTTGCCGCAGACCAGGTCTCACCGGCACGTAGGACCACCTCCTGCCCGGCGATGAGCACCTGGACGTCGGCGGCGGCGCTGACCTCGATGCGGGCCGAGGTCTGTTCGACGGCGGCGGTGGCCCGGTCGACCGCGGCCGCGGCGGTTTCGATGTCGGCCAGCAGCGCGTCGGTGAGCGTGATCGCCGCGAGATCGCTCTGCACGGTGGCGAGCTCGCGTTCGTGACGCTCGATCGTCGCGATGCGGGTGGAGAGCCTGTCGAGCTCCTCGCGGTCCGCCAGTCGCTGCACCGCCGCACGCGCGGTGTCGACCCGCTCCTGGCTGGCGCTGACCGCGGCGCGGGCCTGCTCGGCAGCCTCGTCCGCCACCACCTGCATCTGCTTGGCGGTGTCCAATTCATCGGCGGCGGTGTCGGATTCGGTCTGCAGCATGGCCACGGCCGCGGTCCGCTCGTCGATGTCGGCGCGTGACCGGCGCCGCTCGGTCAGCGCCGCCACGGACACGGTGTGCGCGGATCGGGCCGCCTCGGCACGCACCGTCGCCTGCTCGAACTCGCCCTGCAGCACCCCCAGGACCTGGGCCGCACGTTGCGCGCCGTCGAGCCGCTGCACGGCCGACGTGCACTCCTCGGCGAGACGGGCCTGGTCCTCGGTGAGCCTGGCGTGGGTGCGCACCGCCTCGTCCACCTCGGCCATCGCTGCCGCGCAGCGCGCCACATCCTCGTCGGCGGCGCGCAACCGCGCCGTCGCGGCCGCCCATTCGCCGGTGGGGCGTCCGGTGCTGGTGAAGTAGCGCCGGTACTCCTCCTCGACCCGGTCGATCAGTAGGCTCTCGACGTTTGCGGCGCCCGCGGCCGGGACCTCGTCGACCTCCCCGGCCACCACGTCCAGCGCCCGGGACAGCGCGTTGCATCCCGCCAGCTCGGCGGCCGATGTCGGCGCCGACTGCAGGACCCGTTGCGCCTGCCACAGGTCGAGGTCGACGGACTCGGCCAGGATGGCGCGAACGCGGTCGTGCGCCTCGTCTCCGGTCAGCTGTTCGCGCCGCGGGGTCAGCACGGTCAGCTCGGTCTCGGGCCGCTTGTGGAAGCGCTTGCGGTACACGAACCGGTAGGGCCCGGCGGAGATCTCGGCCGTCACCTCGGCGCCCACATCGGCATGCGTGGGCTTGACCTGCTTGACCTCTTTCTTGCTGGACCGGTCCTTGGATTCCAGCAGCAGATCGAGGGCTTCGAGCATCGACGACTTACCCACCTCGTTGGGGCCGCTGACCACGACCACTCCCCGATCGGGAAATTCGATGTCGCGGTGGGTGATTCCGCGGTAGTTCGTCAGGACCAGCCGGTGCAGCTTCACGCCGCGCCCCCTTCTGTGAGCCGCAGCAGCAGCGCCAACGCCGCGCGCGCGTCCTCGGCGTCCTCGCCGGCCGACCGTGCCGTGGCCACCAGCTCGTCCACAGCGGCCGCGGCGAAGCCCCCGATCCCGAGGTCGTCGAACTCCCCGTCGGCGGGTATCACCGCAAGGTCGGTCTGCTTGTCCCACGGCACCAGCGCCGCGAACAGCCGCGCATACCGGTCCAGGCACGCGTCGAGCGCAGCCCGGTCGGTCACCGTGAGGGACCCGGTCAGGCCCAGCCGGATCACCGTGCGCTCCTTGTCGGGCATCTGGTCGAGATTGATGTCGAGGTCCGCGACGTCGCGGCTGTTGTCCACCGCATGCCGCAGCGACATGAACCGCCACGTGCCGACCCGGCGAGCGTCCACCTGGACCGGTCGGCTCCCGTCGGTTTCGTCGATGTCGACGACCAGGACGTGGCCGGGATCGGGTTCGATGTCGTCGTAGTTGGTGACCTCGGGTGAGCCCGAGTACCACACCCTGCCGGTGGCGCCGACACTCATCCGAGAGTGTTTGTCCCCCAGGGCGACATAGTGCACCGCGCCGCGGGCGATCGCTGCCTCGACGGCCGCGAGTCCGATCAGCGACGCCCGGTCCTTGTCCGGCACCAGGATGTCGACCGCACCGTGCCCGACGACGACACGTGTGACCTCGGTGCCGCCGGGGAGCTCGTCGAGCACCCGGCCGACCAGGTCGGTGGTGGGCGCCTTCGAGAACCAGGGCGCGGCCACCAGCTCAAGCCCCGGCCGCACCTCGTGGACGCCGGGCCGGTCCAGCACCACCACGTTGTCGGGCTTCTCGGAGGCGAACAGCGCGCTGGTGTACACCGACGACGCATCCAGCGGATCGTGGTTGCCGGGCAGTAGATAGACCGGGATCGAGATGGCGCGCATCGCCTCCAGGGCGGTGCTGACCTCACGTGGGGCGAGCTGATTGTGCTCGAACACGTCGCCGGCGACGACGACGAACTCGGCCCCGACCTCGGCGGCGAGCTGCCCCAGCGCGCAGATTGCACTGCGCCGGGACGCCGAATAGCGCGGCTGCGCATCACCGTTGAGGTAATGACGGGTCATCCCCAACTGCCAGTCAGCAGTGTGCAGAAAACGCATCTCGCCCCGCCCCCTCCGCGTCGTCGCCGGCTGTGTCTGTCATGGCATGGCTACTGTAGGGCCGGGCTCCGACAAGTCCGTGGACGCGCACCGGCATGGCCTACGGTTGATGGATGAGTGACCGCCGACGCACCCTTCTGTTGCTGCGCCACGCCAAGTCGGACTACCCGGACGGGGTCGTCGACCACGACCGCCCGCTGGCGGCGCGGGGCGTCCGTGAGGGAGCCCTGGCCGGCGACTGGATCAGGACGAACGTGGGCGAGGTGGACGCTGTGCTGTGCTCGACGGCGACGCGCACCCGGCAGACGCTGGAGCGCACCGGGATCATCGCTCCAGTGCAGTACGTCGACCGCATCTACGATGCGACTCCCGGCATCGTGATCGAGGAGATCAACGCCGTGCCGACCCGTTTCGGCGGCGACGTCTCGACGCTGCTGGTCATCGGCCACGAGCCGGTGATGTCGTCGCTGGCGCTGGGGCTGGCCGCCAACCCGGACGCCGACAACAGTGCCTATCAGGCGGTTTCGGCGAAGTTCCCGACGTCGGCGGTCGCGGTGCTGCGCACCGGTGCGGCGTGGGAGCAGCTCGCGCTCCGTGGCGCCGAGCTGGTCGACTTCCACGTCCCGCGCTGAAGCGCGCTGACAGTCAGGTCCGGGTGGCCAGTGTCAGCTCCATCAGCTTGATCGCCATGCCGCAGGCGTCCATGCCGGGTGTCTGCGGATTGACCCACCAGCCGACCACGCCGGCGGCATCGCTGGCCACCCCGCACGCGCCGTTGGGATCGTTGGGCCGCATGACGATCGAGGAGATGCCGGCGACCGACCGGTTCTCGATCTGATACTGCAGCTGCTCGGCCACGCTGCGCTCGTTGTCCAGGCTGCCGGTCTCGAACCAGAAGCGGGTGATGTCGACCAGACCGGCCGGATTGGCGGCCTGCCAGCGGCAGATCGCACCGACGAAGGTGCTCTGGATGTCCAGCGGATCGGCGCCGACCGTCTCCGCGAGGATGTCCTCGGTGAGGACCTCGCATTCTTTGAGCAGGTTGGGGTATTTGCGCTCGGAGTTGTCATTGCGGGGCACTGTGCCGGTGCCGGATTTGGCGGCGGTGCCTTCGACCGTCTGCGTGCAGCCGGTCAGCACGGCCAGACCGGCCAGAGCGGCGACCGCCCCGGTGAGCAGGCGTCGGGTCATTTGGAGTTCACAATCGACTGGCGGGTGAGCTCCTTGGCCACCTCGCAGGGGTCCGGATAGGGCGGCTGCGCGTAGCTGATCGACCATTCGATGAAATCGTCGTTGAACTGGATGCCGACCTCACACAGATTCACGCCGACCTCGGGGTCGGGGTCCTCGTTGATCCCGATGAAGCCGTCGTGGCCCTCGATGTTGATGTCCTCCACGCTGGTCCGCGACAGCTCCATGGTCTTGCGCTCGCGGCCGATCGGGCTGCCGCGGAACCACGAGAACGAGAAGTGCGGCCCCAGAATCGATCCACCGGACAGCCACTGGCATCCGACCGAGGTCTTGGCCGTGTTCACCAGACCGGGCACCTCGGTCTGCTTGGTGATCTCCTCGTCACTGACCCCGCCGCACTCGGGGAAGAACGGTCCGTGCGTGACGCTCTGCTGCGGAGCCTCGGTCGACGGCATGGCCGGGTTCTGCGGCTCGGAGTCCGAGCACCCGGCGAGCACGGGGAGCATGGCGGCGACGGCGACGGCCAGCGCCCCACGCGCGCGGGGAGCGATGACCGACACCGTCGGCCGACGGTGTCCGCGGAAGCTGGGGTTCACGCCATGCACTGTAGCGGCAGCCCTCGCCCTCAACCACCGACATGCCGACTGACCTGCCTCTTTATCTGATTCTCAGGTGGAGTTCGCGCTCGCCCCGGCCTCGGGCGGCGCGGCCGGTGTGCGACAGTAGCGAGATGCTCTGGGGGCTGCTCCGCCGGTACGCACGGCCCTACCGCCGCCTGCTGACGATCGTCGCGGCGCTTCAAGTGGTCAGCACACTGGCCACGCTGTACCTGCCGACGGTCAACGCCGCGATCATCGACGACGGTGTGGCTCAGGGAAACCTGCGCCGCATCGTCGAACTCGGCTTTGTCATGCTCGCCGTGACCGCGCTGCAGGTGGTGTGCGCGGTGGGCGCGGTGTATTTCGGGTCGCGCGCGGGCATGGGGGTGGGCCGCGATCTGCGCTCGGCGATGTTCCACCACGTCACGGGCTTTTCCGCGGAGGAGACGGCCCGCTTCGGCGCCCCTTCCCTGCTCACACGCACCACCAACGACGTGCAACAGATCCAGCTGCTGGTTCAGCTGACGTGCACGATGCTGGTCACCGCGCCGATCATGAGCGTCGGCGGCATCGTGATGGCGATCCACCAGGATGCGGGACTGTCGTGGCTGCTGGTGGTCAGCGTGCCGGTGCTGGCGCTGGCCAACTACTGGATCGTGTCGCACCTGCTACCCATCTTCCGCCGCGTGCAGGGCCAGATCGACGGGATCAACCGGGTGATGCGCGAGCAGCTGACCGGTCTGCGCGTGGTTCGCGCGTTCGCCCGGGAACCGTTCGAGCGCAACCGATTCGCCGAGGCCAATACGGCGCTGTCCGACAGTGTGCTGGAGGCGGGCCGCTGGCAGGCGCTGATGCTGCCGACCACCACCCTGGTGATCAACGTGTCGAGCGTGGCCCTGATCTGGTTCGGCGGCATGCGCATCGACGCCGGTCAGATGCAGGTCGGTTCGCTGATCGCGTTCCTGTCCTACTTCATGCAGATCCTGATGGCGGTGCTGATGGCGACGTTCATCCTGGTGATCCTTCCGCGCGCGTCGGTGTGCGCCGAGCGGATCACCGAGGTGCTGGCGACCGAACCGGCGATCACCAACTCCCCCGCCGCGACGACGCCGGCACCGATCGCCGGCGAAATCCGGTTCGATGCCGCGACGTTCAGCTACGCCGGCGCTGACCGTCCGGTGCTGCAGGACATCACGTTCACGGCCCGGCCCGGGACCACCACCGCGATCGTCGGATCCACCGGTTCGGGCAAGTCGACCCTGGTGTCGCTGATCTGCCGGCTCTACGACGTCACCGCGGGTGCGGTGCGCGTCGACGGCGTCGATGTGCGCGACCTGGACATCGAACACCTCTGGGCGGCAATCGGCTTGGTGCCCCAGCGCGGCTACCTGTTCTCCGGCACCGTCGCCGACAATCTGGCCCTGGGTGCGCCCCCGGGACGGGTCGTGACCGACGACCAGATGTGGGCGGCGCTGCGCGTCGCGTGCGCCGACGACTTCGTCGCCGCCCATCCCGACGGGCTGTCGATGCCGGTGGCCCAGGGCGGGATGAACTTCTCCGGCGGTCAGCGGCAGCGGCTGGCCATCGCCCGTGCGGTGATTCGCGATCCGGCGATCTATCTGTTCGACGACGCGTTCTCCGCACTGGACGTGCACACCGACGCGCGGGTCCGCGACCACCTGCGCGGGGTCTCCGCCTCGGCCACCGTCATCATCGTGTCGCAACGGATTTCGACCGTCTCCGCGGCCGACCTGATCGTCGTCGTCGATGACGGGCGGGTGGTGGGCGCCGGCACCCACGAGCACCTGCTCGGCACCTGCCAGCCCTACCGGGAGTTCGCGGACTCGCAAGCGGTGCCGGCAGGTGAGCGGTGAGCGGCCCGCTGGCACGCCCGATGCGGATGAACGAGCCCCCGCAGACCCGGTCCCGGGACTTCAAGGGGTCGGCGCTGCGGTTGTTGCGACGACTGACCCCACACCGCCGACTGACCGTCGCGGTGATGCTGCTCGGAATCGGCGGCATCGCCGTCGGGGTGATCGGCCCGCGCATCCTCGGGCACGCGACCGACCTGCTGTTCAACGGCGTCATCGGCCGGCAGCTGCCGACGGGCCAGACCAAGGAGCAGGCCGTCGAGGCCGCCAGGGCTCGCGGTGACGGCACGTTCGCCGACCTGCTCTCGGGTATGGACGTCGTGCCCGGGCAGGGGGTGGATTTCGCTGCTGTGGCGCGCACGCTGGCGTTGGCGCTGGGCTTGTATCTGGTTGCCGCCCTGATGGTCTGGGTGCAGGCCAGGCTGCTCAACGTGGTGGTTCAACGCACCATGGTGATGTTGCGCTCCGATGTCGAGGACAAGCTGCACCGGCTGCCGCTGCGGTATTTCGACTCTCGGCAGCGCGGCGAGGTGCTCAGCCGGGTCACCAACGACGTCGACAACCTGCAGCAGTCCCTGACGATGTCGATCACCCAGCTGCTGACCTCGGTGCTGACGGTGATCGGTGTGCTGGTGATGATGCTGACGATCTCGCCGCTGCTGACGCTGCTCACGGTGGTCACGGTGCCGCTGTCGCTGTGGGTGACTCGTTCGATCGCCCGGCGGTCCCGCACGCTGTTCGTCGCGCAGTGGACCAATACCGGCCGGCTGAATGCGCACATCGAGGAGACCTACAGCGGGTTCACCGTCGTCAAGACCTTCGGCCACCGCGCCCGGGCCGAGGAGCAGTTCACCGAACTCAACGACGATGTCTATCGCGCCAGCTTCGGGGCCCAGTTCTTGTCGGGGCTGGTGTCGCCGGCCACGATCTTCATCGGCAACCTGAGCTATGTCGCGGTCGCGGTGCTCGGCGGGGTCCAGGTGGCCACCGGGCAGATCACGCTCGGCGGTATCCAGGCGTTCATCCAGTACGTCCGCCAGTTCAACCAGCCGCTCACCCAGATCGCCGGGATGTACAACACGCTGCAGTCCGGGATCGCCAGCGCCGAACGGGTTTTCGACCTCCTCGACGCCGAGGAGGAGCCCCCGGATGCGCCGGTCACGTTGCCGGCCGGTGACGACGGACGCACCGGGCGGGTGGAGTTCGACCGGGTGCGGTTCGGCTACCGGGCCGACGTCCCGGTGATCGAAGATCTCTCCCTTGTCGTCGACCCCGGCACCACCGTCGCGATCGTCGGGCCGACCGGCGCAGGCAAGACCACACTGGTGAACCTGCTGATGAGGTTCTACGACGTCGACGCCGGCCGTATTCTGCTCGACGGCGTGGACATCACCTCGGTGAGCCGCGAGTCGCTGCGGTCACGCATCGGCATGGTGCTGCAGGACACCTGGCTGTTCGCCGGCACGATCTACGAGAACATCGCCTACGGCCGTCCCGGGGCCGGCCACGACGAAGTCCTCGAAGCGGCCCGGACCGCCTACGTCGATCGTTTCGTGCAGACCCTGCCCGACGGCTACGGCACGCGGATCAACGATAGCGGCACCAACATCAGCGCCGGGGAGAAGCAGCTCATCACGATCGCCCGCGCGGTGCTGGCGCAACCGCGGCTGCTGATCCTCGACGAGGCGACCAGCTCGGTGGACACCCGCACCGAGGTGCTGATCCAGCGGGCGATGAGCCGGCTGCGGCGGGACCGGACGAGCTTCATCATCGCGCACCGGCTCTCCACCATCCGGGATGCGGACACGATCCTGGTCATGGAGGCGGGCAGGATCGTCGAACGCGGCACCCACGACGAGTTGATGGCCCGGCACGGCGAGTACTGGACGATGGCCGGCCGCTGACGAGTGAGCGTTGTGCTCAATCTCATTCGCGGGACGGGCGCACGCGGCTCGGGCACCATGGGCGGCATGAGCCGGACCGTGCACACCTTCTGCCGGTACTGCCTGGCCTCGTGTGGTGTCGAGGTCACGGTCGAGGGCAACCGGGTGGTGAAGATCTCGGCGGACAAGCAGAACCCGCACAGCTGGCGGGACTTCTGCGCCAAAGGGCGCACCGCCCATCAGGTCGTCGAACACCCCCGGCGGATCCTGGCGCCGATGAAGCGGGTGGGTGACCACTACGTCGAAACCGGCTGGGACGAGGCCATCGCCGACATCGCCGCCCGGTGCAACGAGGTGATCGACGCCGACTGCCCCGACGCGGTCGGCGCCTACTACGGGAACCCGGCCGGCTACTCGTCGTCGAACCTGATGTTCATGAACGGCTGGCTCGACGCGATCGGGACGTTCAACCGGTACGCCGTCGGGTCGGTCGACCAGAACGCCATGCACGTCGTCGCCGAGCAGATGTACGGCTCGGCGCTGCTGGCACCGGTGTCAGACATCGACAGCTGTGATTACTTCCTGCTGGTCGGCGCCAATCCCGCTGTGAGCGCCTGGAACTGGCTGGAATCGGTACCGGGCGGATGGCGCCGCGCGCTGGCGCGTCAACAGCCGGGCGCCACCATCGTCGTCGTCGATCCGCTGCGCACGGAGTCCGCCGACAAGGCCGACGTGCACCTGCCGGTGCGGCCGGGCCAGGACTGGGCGCTGCTGCTGGCGATGGTCAAGGTCATCCTCGACGCGGGTCGGGAACACCGCGCCGACTGCACCGGTCTGGCCGCGGGCATGGACGCGCTGCGCGCGCTGGTCGCGGATGCCGATCTCGACGATCTGGCCGCCCGCTGCGGTCTGCCGTTGCGGCGAATCACCGATGTCGCAACGGCGTTCGCGTCGGCGCCGCGGGCGATGGTGGTGACCCGGACCGGGGTCTCGCTGCACCTGGCAGGCACCGTCGCCGAATGGCTGGGCCACGTGCTGAATGTGATCACCGGCCGGATGGACCGGCCGGGCGGGCGGCGGTTCGAGCCGGGATATGTCGACGCGTTACGGCTGGCGAACCTGGCGGGCACGAAACCGCACACCAGCCGGCTGCGGGGCCGGCCGCTGGTGGCGGGCGCGCATGCGTTGAGCGAGCTGCCCGACGAGATCACCACGCCGGGGCGGGGCCAGATCCGGGCGCTGGTGATCAACAGCGGCAATCCGGTGGTCTCCGGACCCGACGGCGCAAAGCTCGACCGTGCCCTGGCCCAGCTCGACCTGCTCGTGGCGATCGATTTCGTGCAGCGCGAGAGTCACCGCCATGCGCACTGGCTGCTGCCGGCCGTGCACTGGCTGGAGCGCGAGGATCTGCTGGCGTTCACCAGCAACCTGCACGACGAGCCGTATCTTCACTACGGCGTGCGGGCGGTCGATCCGCCGCCGCTGGCCAGGCAGGAGTGGCGCATCTTCGTCGATCTGGCGCTGGCGATGGGCCGCCCGCTGTTCGGGGCGCCGGGCCTGAACCTTCTCGTCACCGCCAGCAGGCGTCTTGCACGCCTGACCGGCAGACCCGGACTGAAATTCGGGCCCGGTTGGGTCGACCGGCTGCTGGTGGCGACCAGCCGCAGGGTCGGCGGCCGCCGGATCCGGTGGCGCGACGTCGTGGCACACCCGCACGGCTGGGTGCTCGGCCCGCGGGAGTTCGGGCACTTCCGCGAGGCGCTGCGCACCCCGGACAAGAAGGTGCGGATCGCGCCGGCGCAGCTGGTGGCCCGCACCCGTGAGCTGCTCGCCGCGCCGGTACCCCAGCCCCCGCCCGACTACCCGTTCCAGCTCGGCAACCGCCGCCACCGGCACTCGATGAACTCATGGCTCAACGAGCTGCCGGGTCTGCACCCGTCGGGCAAAGGCAGTGAGGTCGTCATCCATCCCGACGACGCGGAAGCGCTCGGGATCGGTGACGGTGATCTCGTCACGGTGCGCTCCCCCGTCGGCGCGATCCGCGTGACCGCGTCGGTCAGCGACCTACCGCGGCGGGGCGTCGTCGTCATCGATCACGGTTGGGGCTCAAAGGTTTTCGACCCCCGCGGGGAGTCGGAACCAGAAGTCCACGGCGTCAACCGCAACCTGCTCGTCGACGGCACGCCGGTGGACCCGCTGTCGCAGACCGCGGCGCTGAACTCCACGTACGTGGCGGTCACCCCCGGCTGGCGGGGCGCCTAGAGTTGCGGCCCCTCGGCCCGCAGGTCGTCGACCTCGCGCATGGCGGCGCGGAGTTTGCCCAGCCACTCGTCGGCGTGCTCGCCGACCAGCCGCACCGACCACGCGAGGGCATCGGAGCGGGACCGGGCGACGCCCGCGTCGACGAGCGTGTCGAGCACCCGGCGCTCAGGCTGCCGCAGCCGCGTCATCACAGGAACCGCGAGGTGGGTGAACAGGATTCGCTCCGGCTGACCGTCACCGGGAATCTCGACGCCCCACGACACCTTGCGCCCGTACCGGGCCTCGGCTTCGTCAGCGATCTGCATGCGTTCGGCGCGGGTCTGCTCGCGGAAGCGGGCGGCACGACCGGAGGCGCGGGCTTCGCTCTCGGGGTTGTCGGATTCAGGGAGACGACCGATGACGGTGATCTCCTCGCGGTCGACGACGACCTCGGGGTCACCGGCGAACCAGTCGTCGGGCAGGCGTCCGGCGAACCATTCGCCGGCGTCCGCCGCATCGGGTTGATCGGCCTGCTGCCAGCCGCCGGAGCGGCCGGCGCGTCGGCCATGAGGATGATGTCGCATGATTACATGCTTACACCGTTAAAGGCGCGACGGTTCCGGGTTCGCCGAGAGCTGAATCAGCAGGTCAGCGCTTACCGAGCACGAGGACACCCCCGCCGACAGCCAGAACGACGAACAGCGCACTCGCCCATCCCGCCCCCAGCAACCACCACACCAGCCCGAGCGCCGCCAGCGCCGGTGACAGCGCGAACAACACCATCGCCGGATGCTCCTTGATGACAGCCAAGGCGCCCTGGGCGCGCCGGCGGTCGATTTCCTTGGCCATATCGCCAGAATGCCAGCTGAGCACCGCCGCGACGGTCATAGGGTGAAACCAAGACGACCCACCCGAGGAGGCGGCGATGACAGGACCCGGACAAGGCAGTTGGCAGCCCGATCCCGAGGGCCGGTTCGACTACCGGTGGCATGACGGACGGCAGTGGACGGACCAGGTCTCTCATCACGGACAACTGCAGCGCGCGCCGCTGGGCGGCGCCCCCGGACCGGGGGCGCCCCAGCAACAACCCGGTCCACAGGCGCCGCAGCAACATCCCGGACAGCATCAGGCGCAGGCGGTTCCTGGCGGAGCGGACGGATTCGCCGGGATCAGCGGCGATCTCGTCGACGGGCGCTTCAGCGAGAAGGAAGCCAAACCGATCGCGAACCAGAACACCAAACTGCTCCGGGTGCGACTCGGCGAGCCCTTCATGGCCCGGCAGGGCTCGATGGTCGCCTACCAGGGCAACGTGGATTTCGCGTTCGAGGGCGGTGGCGCCTCGAAGTTCCTGAAGAAGGCGCTGACCGGCGAGGGCCTTCCGCTGATGCGGTGCCAGGGGCAGGGGGACGTGTTTCTGGCCGACCGCGCCTACGACGTGCACCTGCTCAACCTGACGAACTCCGGCCTGTCGATCAGCGGCAAGAACGTGCTGGCCTTCTCTACGAGCCTGGATTGGAACATCGAGCGGGTCAAGGGCGGCAGCATGGTCGCAGGCGGACTGTTCAACACCATGCTGCGCGGCACCGGATGGGTGGCGTTGACCACCGACGGCCCGCCCGTGGTGCTCAACGCCGCCGAGGCCCCGACGTTCGCCGACACCAACGCCGTGGTCGCGTGGTCGGCGAACCTGCAGACGCAGCTCAAGACCAGCTTCAAGGCCGGGGCGCTGATCGGCCGGGGCTCGGGTGAGGCGATGCAGGTGTCGTTCTACGGCAACGGGTTCGTGATCGTCCAACCCTCCGAAGGGATTCCGGTCACCACCCCGCAGTAGGTCACAGTTCGAGCATCACGGTGACCGGCCCGTCGTTGACGAGCTCGACCTGCATGTCGGCGCCGAAGACGCCACAGGTCACCTCGGCGCCGAGGTCGGCCAGCGCCGCGGCGAACGCATCGACCAACGGCTCTGCGACCGAACCCGGCGCCGCGGCGTTCCACGTCGGCCGTCGCCCCTTGGCCGTATTGCCGTAAAGGGTGAACTGGCTGACCACTAAGATCGGCGCCCCGACATCGGCGGCCGACATCTCGTCGTCGAGAATCCTCAGCCACCACAGCTTTTCGGCCATCCGGCGGGCCTTGGCGGGGTCGTCGTCGTGCGTGACGCCGACGAGCGCGAGCAGACCCTGATGTTGTGGATGGATCTCGCCGACAGTCTCGCCGGCCACCGTCACCCGAGCCGAGGTCACCCGCTGGACGAGGATGCGCATCCGGTGAACCTACAGGGAGCCCAGGATCTCCTTCATGGTGGCGATCTCCCGCTGCTGGGTGTCGATGATCTCGTGCGCCAGGTGCGTGGCGTCCGCGGACTGCCCGGTGTCCACCTGGGTCTGGGCCATCCTGACCGCGCCTTCGTGGTGGGCGATCATCCCGGTCAGGAACTGACGGGCGGCGTCGACGCCCTGCGCCTGACGCAACTGCTCCAGCTGCGCGTCGGTCATCATCCCCATCGCGGCGTGATCCATGTCGCCGCCCATGTCGTGGCCCTCGTGGCCAGAGGCCGCAGGGGCGCCCCACTGGTTCAGCCACTGACGCATCGTGTCGATCTCCGGACCCTGAGCGGCCTTGATCTGCGCGGCCAGTTCCGTCACCCGGGGGTCGATGCCCTGTTTGGCCAGGATGATGTCGCTCATCACGATGGCCTGTTCGTGATGCGGGATCATGTCGCGCGCGAACGCCGTATCGGCCTCGTTGTGGCCGTGCTCACCTGCGGCCGCCTGGGAGGTCGTCTCGTGTGCGTGGGTCGCGTGGTCATCTTCGGCGGTCTGCGTTCCCACATCGCTGCAGCCGGACAACAGCAGAGCGACGGTGGCCCCCATTGCGCCCGCCCCGACCTGCAGACTGCGTTTCGCTAGCAACTTGCGCTCCCTTCGTGTGACTTCGATACCCTAGGGGGGTATGGTACATAAAGTTCCGACAATGCGGGAGGAGCCCGATGAGCACCACCACCATCACCGTCGAGGGAATGAGCTGCGGGGGGTGCGCCAACTCCGTGCGCGCCGAGCTCGTCCACATCCCCGGCGTTGTCGGGGTCGACGTCGACGTCACCAACGGTACGGTCACGATCGACAGTGACGACCCGGTCGACCCCTCGGTCATCCGCGCGGCGGTCGAAGAGGCCGGCTACTCGCTGGCGAGCTGACCGTGATGACCACCCCGGTGAAGATCGCCACCTTCCTCGCCATGCTCGCCGTGGTGTTCGCGGCATCGCTGTGGGTGGGCCATACCTTCGGACCGGCGCCCGACGGCGTGGCCCCCGCGACGAGCGACCATCACGGAGGCGTGCATCGATGAACACGGTCGAACTGACCATCGGCGGGATGACCTGCGCGTCCTGCGCGGCGCGGGTCGAGAAGAAGCTGAACAAGCTCGACGGCGTCAGCGCCACGGTGAACTTCGCGACCGAGAAGGCGCGCGTCGAATACGACCAGCAGATCACCCCCGAACAGCTGGTCACGGCGGTCGAATCCGCCGGATACCGGGCTGCGCTGCCGCAGCCCCCGGCCGAATCGGCAGATGCCGCCGCAGATCCCGACGATCCGGCGGATGCGCTGAAGCGCCGCTTGCTGATCTGCGTTGTCCTCTCGATCCCGGTGATCGCGATGGCGATGGTGCCGGCGCTGCAGTTCACCTCCTGGCAGTGGCTGTCGCTGACGCTGGCCGCGCCGGTGGTGGTGTGGGGCGCCTGGCCGTTCCATCAGGCGGCGTGGACGAATCTGCGCCACGGGGCCGCCACGATGGACACGCTGGTCTCGATCGGCACGCTCGCCGCGTTCGGCTGGTCGGTCTATGCGCTGTTCTGGGGCACGGCGGGTGTACCGGGGATGACGCACCCGTTCGAGCTGACCATTGCCCGCACCGACGGCAGCGCCAACATCTACCTCGAAGCCGCCGCCGGGGTGACGACGTTCATCCTGGCGGGCCGCTACTTCGAGGCGCGGGCCAAACGACGTGCCGGAGCCGCGCTGCGGGCGCTGCTGGAGCTCGGCGTCCGCGAGGTCACCGTCCGCAGAGCCGGTGCAGAGCAACGCATTCCGATCGACCAGTTGGCGATCGGCGACGAGTTCGTGGTGCGGCCGGGCGAGAAGATCGCCGCCGACGGCGTGGTGCTGGAGGGCGCCTCGGCGGTCGATGCGTCCATGCTGACCGGCGAATCGGTGCCGGCGGAGGTGGCCCCCGGCGACCAGGTGGTCGGAGCGACGGTGAACGTCGACGGCCGTCTGGTGGTGCGTGCCGAACGTGTGGGCGCCGACACGCAGCTCGCGCAGATGGCACGCCTTGTCGAGGACGCACAGAACGGCAAGGCGCAGGCGCAGCGGCTGGCCGACCGGATCTCCGGGGTGTTCGTCCCGATCGTGATCGCGTTGTCGGTGGCCACCCTGGGCTTCTGGATCGGCAGCGGGTTCTCACCGGCCGCGGCGTTCACCGCAGCGGTCGCGGTGTTGATCATCGCGTGCCCGTGCGCACTGGGCCTCGCGACGCCGACGGCGCTGATGGTCGGCACGGGCCGCGGGGCCCAACTCGGCATCCTGATCAAGGGTCCCGAGGTGCTCGAGGACACCCGCCGGGTGGACACGGTGATCGTCGACAAGACCGGCACGGTGACGACGGGCAACATGACGCTGGTTGACGTGTTCGCCGCCGACGGGGAGCAGCCCGACGAGGTGCTGCGGATCGCCGGCGCGGTGGAGAACCCGTCGGAGCATCCGATCGCCCGTGCCATCGCCACCGGCGCACGCGAAAAGCTCGGCGAGTTGCCCGAGGTCGCGGCGTTCACCAACCTGCGGGGCCTCGGGGTGTCCGGTGAGGTGGACGGCCGGACGGTCCTGCTGGGCCGGTCCCGCCTGCTGGTGGAGCACTCGGCCGACATCCCCGACGACGTCCACGCCGTGGTGGCACGCGCCGAAGCTGACGGCCAGACAGCGGTCGTGGTGAGCTGGGACGGTCGCGCCCGCGGCGTGCTGATGGTTGCCGACGCGATCAAACCCAGTTCCGCCGAGGGGATTTCGCTGCTGAAGCAGCTGGGATTGACGCCGATCATGGTGACAGGTGACAACGAGGCGGTCGCACGCGCGGTCGCCGCCGAGGTCGGCATCGACGAGGTGGTCGCCGGCGTGCTGCCACAGGACAAGGTCGACACCGTCAGACGCCTCCAGGACAGCGGCAAGGTGGTCGCGATGGTCGGCGACGGCGTCAACGACGCAGCGGCGCTGGCGCAAGCCGACCTCGGGTTGGCGATGGGCAGCGGCACCGACGTCGCGATCGAAGCCAGTGACCTGACGCTGGTCAGCAACGACCTGAGGGCGGTGCCGGACGCGATCCGGTTGTCCCGCAGGACGTTGAGCACGATCAAGGGCAACCTGTTCTGGGCGTTCGCCTACAACATCGCGGCGCTGCCGTTGGCCGCTGCCGGGCTGCTCAACCCGATGATCGCAGGCGCCGCGATGGCTTTCAGTTCTGTGTTCGTGGTCAGCAACAGCCTTCGGCTGCGCGCGTTCACGCCGTCCCGCTGATCACGGATCGTCGTCGTCCTCGTTGTCGGGGAGTAGGTGGTGTTCGGGGTGGTGGTAGCCATTGATCAGCTGCGTGCGGTGTTGGCCAGTATCCAGCTCGGGTGGTGGGTGCCATTCGGTCTGGTTCTTGGCGTTCTTGCTTGTGGTCCAGCCGGTGGTTTCGATCATCCGGTTGTGCGGTCCGCAGGCCAGGGTGAGGTCGTCGATGTTGGTCTGGCCGTCGTTTTTCCAGTCCGCGACCGCGTGATGGACCTGACACCAGTACCCCGGCACGGTGCAGCCGGGCCGGGTGCAGCCACGATCACGAGCGTGCAGGACGATCCGCTGGGCGGCGTTGGCCAGCCGTTGGGCCCGGCCGAGGTAGAGGCTTTGACCGGTGTGTTCGTCAAAGACGTACAGATAGTGATGGGCGCGGGCGGCCATCCGGATCAGATCGGGCATCGGCAGCAGCGATCCGCCGCCGGTGACCGCCACCCCGGCCCCCTTTTCCAGTTCCTGCAGGGTGGTCGAGACGATCACCATCGACGTATGGGTTTACCGTTGTAAGTATGAGCACTCAGCGCGCCGCGATCTACCTGCGTATCTCCAACGATCCCACCGGCCAAGAGGCCGGGGTGACGCGCCAGCGCGAGGACTGCACCGCGCTCGCCACCAAGCTGGGCGTCGAGGTCGTCACCGTCTACGAGGACAACGACATCTCGGCCTATAGCGGCACTCGCCGCCCGGGTTTCGAGGACATGCTCGACGGGATCAAGAACCATCAGTTCGACACCCTGTTGTGCTGGCACACCGACCGCCTCTATCGCAGCCTCAAGGACCTAGAGCGGCTGATCGACATTGCCGAAGCGCGTGGCGTGGTGATCCGTACGGTCAACGGCGGCGACCTCGATCTGTCCACGGCTACCGGCAAGATGCTGGCGCGCATCCTGGGATCGGTGGCCCGCGCCGAGAGTGAGCACAAGGCCGAGCGCCAGCGCCGGGCCAACGCCCAGCGCGCCGAGGACGGGATGTGGTGGTCGTCGCGGCGGTGCTTTGGCTATACCGACGGCGGTGAGATTGACGTCACGGAGGCCGCGCTGGTCCGGCAGGCCGCTGCCGATGCGCTCGCGGGCATGTCGCTGCGCCAGATTGCCCGCAAGTGGAATGCCGACGGCGTGACCTCGGTGCGCGGCGCGGCCTGGAACACCAGCCGCCTCAAGCGGCTGTTGGTGAACCCCCGCTATGCCGGAATCCGCGTCTACAACGGCAGGGAGACCGGCCCCGGCAAGTGGGCGGCGATCATCGACGCCGACACCCATCGCGGCCTCGTGTCGGTGCTGCGCGACCCGACCCGCGGGGGCGCGGTGAGCTACGAGCGCAAGTACATCGGCAGCTACAGGTACATCTGCGGACGCTGCGGAGCCAAGATGCACCGCACCGTGAGCACCCACGCCAACGGCAAGACGTTCAGCAACTACCGGTGCACCGCCGCGACCCACCTGTCCCGGTCCCAGCCCGAACTCGACGCCTACGTCGAGGCGGTGGCCCTGGAATACCTGCGCCGGGGCGAGGCGCTGGTCTCCAAGCTCAGCGACGGCGGCAACGTCATCGACGTGGATGATCTGCGGACCCGACGCGCCGCGCTGCAAGGTCGTCTTGACGAGCTGGCCGGACTGTTCGCCGAGGGGGCTATCGACGCCAGCCAGCTCAAGCGCGGCACCGCCGAGCTGCGCGCCAAGGTCGCCGCCATCGACACCACGCTTGCCGATCTGGCGCGCACTTCGCCGCTGGCCGCGATGACCGCCGATGGCGCGGAATTGATCGAAAGCCGTTGGGAAGCAGCATCTCCTGACATGAAGGGCAAGGTCATCGACGAGCTGTTCACCGTCGTGGTGAACCCGTCGCCGAAGGGCCGCTACTTCCGCCGCGACTGCATCGAGTTCGTCAAGCCGCGCCAGGATTGAGTTACCCGAGTTGGGAGGGTTATTGCGCCCCAACGTGTTCCGATGGTTGCCAACTCCACTGGATCATCTATAGTTGGCAGCGACCCCCGGTGATGGACCTAGCATCTCAGTAGCCGGAGGCACCAAAACCGCCGATCTCGGATAGATCTAGCGGGGCGGTACACCAAGCTAGAGCAACACACCGCGTGCGCAGCCAGAGGGTTTTCTAGGGGCCCGGCTCAGGAAACGGCCGCGGAACCTTCGATCTCCCGAGGTTCCGCATGTCCACAACCACACTCGTCCGCGGTGGCCTTCTGACCACCCAAGACCTTGCTCGCGCCGTCAAGCGCACCGACCAGACTGTTCGTGCCTGGGTGCGCGAGGGCCTGCCCGCGCACCGCCTTCGAGGTCGACTCATGTTCGATCCCACCGAGGTCGACGCCTGGCTACGCGCCCGCAACGATGACGGCGGCGAGTTCACCGCCGACGACATCGACGAGCACATCGTGCAGTTGGTGAATCTGTTTCCCCCGCTGACCGAGACCCAGATCGAGCGCGTCTCACAACTGCTGCGGGCCAGCCGATGATCCCCGAGACGTTGGGCCACCGCGTCTGGTTCTGGTTCGCCGATACCACCGTGATTCGACCCATCATCGCGTGGAACGCCGACGGCAAACCGATGGTGGTTTCGCCTGACGGCGACTTGATCGAGGCAGCAGTAGTCGCCGGTAACGCGGACTACTCCGTGGATCAAGAACCGGCGCAGCCAGCGCACTGCTCGTCGTGCTGTGACCCATACCGTGACGCCCGCTACATGCCCTGAAAACCCTTCGCCCCGCTGGACCCGATGCGCAATCGGACGGTCCAGCGGGGCGAGATCACCACACGAGTTCCCGAGGAGAGGAACAACATGCAGTCTACCCGCAACGGGGCGGCCGTGGGGGCAACGGACGCACCGTCCGAGGGCCGAAAGTGGCCCGGCGACAGCCCCGAGCTGACGGCCAAGCATGCCGCCGAACGCGACGCTGAAAAGAAAGTGGAGGCAGCGGCCAAGGCGCGTAAGACGCGGCTCGAACAAACGAAGTTCGACACCGCCGCGCTGGTCGGCCGACCCGAGCGGTGGGCGCGCTACATCGTCGAGAACCAGGAACACTACAACGCCCTGCGCGTGCCGTCTGGATCGAAACCTCCGGCGCTGATGACTAATGGCTGGCAGCTCTCCGAGGCGGGCGCGACGGATGCCGAAATAGCTGCGCTGGAAGCTCTTTCGACCCCCGGGATTGCCGCGCTGGTGGATGAAGCCGCGGCGCGGCACGAAGCTCGTCGCCTGCGTGTCCGGGAACGGGCGCGTGGCATCAACGCCGAGGATGCGGCTGTGGTGCCGCCTGAGCCAATCAGCCTGACCGGGCTGCTTGACCAGCCCGACGAGGACGTGGGGTATCGCGTCGAGGGGCTGTGGCCCGCCGGTGGACGTGTCCTGTTCGCGGGCCAGTACAAGACGGGCAAGTCCACCGCCGTGGGCAACACGATCAAGAGCCTCGTCGATGGCGTCCCGCTGTTCGGTCGCTTCGACGTGATGCCGGTGGAGAAGGTGGTTTTGATCGACACCGAGCTTGATCCCCGCACGTTGCGGAAGTGGCTGGGCGACCAGAACATCATCAACACCGACGCCGTGACCGTGGTGCCGCTGCGCGGGGCGGTGTCCTCATTCGACATTCTCAACCCGGCCACCCGCTCGGAGTGGGCGCGGCGTCTGGCCGGTGCTGATGTGGTGATCTTCGACTGCATCCGCCCGCTGATCGACGCCCTGGGGCTCTCCGAGGACAAGGACGCGGGCCGGGTGCTGGTGGCCTTCGATGCGCTGCTGGCCGAAATCGGGGCCGGTGAGGGCATGGTCATCACTCACATGGGCCACCACAACGAGCGCGCCCGCGGTGATTCCCGGCTGCTCGACTGGCCGGACGCGCTGTGGAAGATCGTTCGCGGGGGTGACGAGACCGACGACGACAACAGTCGGCCCAGGTTCTTCTCGGCGCTGGGCCGCGACGTTGCCGTAGCCGAGGGCCGCCTCGAATACGACGCCGCCACCCGGCACCTGACGTACGAGGGCGGCAGCCGTCGCGAATCGAAGGATCGCGCCGCCGTGCCGGAGCTGCTGGCGATGGTCACCGCGGCACCGGGCAAGCTCTCGAAGCGACAGGCCGAGGCACGCCTGATCGACGAACACAACGTGACCCGGAACTGCGCTCGCGCTGCCATCACCGCCGCACTCGCGGACGGTTCTGTGTTCGTCAAGACCGGAGCCCGCAACGCTCAGATGCTCTGGCCCGCAGCGGTCGATTCACCGCCCGCCGACCCCTTCGCCTTTCCCACGGGAGGGACGAAATGAGTGCGCCAAACGCTGCGGCGCACTCAAGGAAAACCGCAGGTCAGAGCGTTGCGCCGAAATTGCCCCGCGGCGCACTCAAACACGCACTTCCGCGGCGCACTCGCGGCGCACTCAAAACCATTGCTGACCAGGTGTTTTGGTTTCAGTGCGCCAGTGCGCCGGAGTGCGCCGAAAACAACTGGCGCACTAGTGCGCCAGTGCGTATAGCGAAGCGACGCACTGCACTACGTGTGGTGCGGTCGGGAAGTGAAAACCCATCGGCGCACTGGCGCACTGGACCAGGAATGAGAGGGCAGCGGTGACAACGACAACGACGACCGAGGACATGTGCGAGTGGCTGTGCGACTTCTGCGGCAGGTGCGCGGTGACGTGCGGGCGGTGGTACAGCATCCGCGAACCCGACGAAATCCGGTGCCGCGTCGAGGGTGCCGCAATGCGCATGGAAGCGGTGTACCGCTGCGGCTGCGGCCACCGCTGGACGACCAACTTCACTGAACCGCTTCACCCCACTACGAAAGGCTAAAGCTGTGGCTCATGAAGAGATCCTTCCCGGCGACGACCACGACGATGGCGTGCTCGATGACGACGAGGTGATCCGGGAGTTCTTCGGCATCGTGCTCAACATCGACGGCCAGCCCGACCGGGAGGCCGACGAGCAGTTCCTCGGCGAGATGCTGCTCAAGCTGCGCGCCGAAGGTAAGCACAAGTACGCGGCGGCGCTCATCGCTGACTTCGTCCAGAAGCACGGCGCACCGCTGCGGTGGGACGGTGAGCAGTGACCCTGAGCCCCTGCCTGATCTGTGGCGAGCCCACAGACGGCCCCAGGTGCCCCGCACACGCCCGAAAGTCGTCGCCGAAGGTGTCGGCTGCCCAGCGGGGTTACGATGCGTCCTGGAGCCGCCTGAGCCGTCGCGCGAGGCGGTTGCAGCCCTGGTGCACCGATTGCGGGGCCACCGAGGACTTGCAGCTCGACCACCTGCCCAGCGCGTGGGAGCGCAGGGCCGCCGGGAAGCGCATCAGGCTGGGCGTCGATGCCGAGGTCGTCTGCCCGCCGTGCAACCGCGCCCGTGGTGCCGCTCGGCCCCAGCAAACACCGGCACGCGGCCAGCAAACACGCCCCTCGCGCGTGACCCGGGGGATGACCCCTCCCCGGGGCCTATCAGACCCGCGCGGTGAGGCAAAGTCTGAGAAACACACCGATTTCGGGCCGATCCGCAGACGGCCAGCAAACAGCAAACTGGCCACAGCTAACGGGGTGCCGCGATGAGGGCCGGGCCGAAGGGCACCGTGAAGGTTGCCCCGCTCGATCTGTCCGGGTTGCCGGATGATCGAGCTGGCCGACGGTTGGCGTTCATCGCCGAATACCTGCGGGTGCCCAAGGGTGTCGGGGCCGGTGAGCCGGTGCGGCTGCGGACGTTTCAGACCGAGATCGTCCGTGATGCGTTCGCTGCGGGTATCCGTACCGGCCTGGTGTCGGTGGCCCGTGCCAACGGCAAGACGGGCCTGGCGGCGATGCTGGCGGTCGCTGAGTTATTCGTCGGCCCGCCGAGCGCCGAGGTGTTGGTGGTCGCCAGCGATCATCGCCAGGCCGCGATCACGCTGCGGATGGCCAAGCGGATGATCGAGCTGACCCCGGAGCTGGCCGACCGGGCGCAGGTGTTCGCCGACAAGATCGTGGTGCCGCACAACGATTCGATGTTGCTGCCGCTGCCTGCCGAGCCCGGCGCGCTGCACGGGCACGACCCGTCGCTGTTGATCGTGGACGAGTTGCACGTCGTGACTGAGGCCGTGTGGGAGGCGGTGACCTCGGTGTCGGGCAAGCGGCCCGAGTCGCTGACGCTGGCGATCAGCACCCCGGCCAGCTCGCCGGACAGCGTGATGTGGCGGCTTGTCGAGCATGGCCGCGCCGGTGATGACCCCTCGTTCTACTTCCGGGAGTTCGCGGCCCCGGACGGGTGCCCGACCACCGACCGCAAAGCCTGGCTGACGGCCAACCCGGCGCTGGCGTGCGAGGAACCGTTCCTGGCCGAGGACGGCATCGAGGCAGCGCGCCGAACCCTGCGCGAGCCGGTGTTCCGGCAGCTTCGGTTGGGCCAGTGGGTCACCGGCGTCGAGTCGTGGTTGCCCTGGGGGATGTGGGATGCCTGCGAGGGTCCGCGGGTTGTGGGTCCGCGCGAGCGTGTCGTCCTGGCATTCGACGGCAGCGCCAGCGGCGACAGCACGGCGCTCGTCGGCTGCACGCTCGACGGGTACCTGTGGTTGGAGGGCATCTGGGAGAACCCCGGCGACCCGCGCTGGCGGGTGCCGCGGGCCGAGGTCGATATGGCCGTGCAGATGGCGTTTCAGAAGTTCGACGTGATCGAGCTGGCCGCCGACCCCTGGGGCTGGCGCTCGGAGATCGAGACTTGGGCACAGCGCCACGGTGAGCGTCGCGTCCTGGAATGGAACACCGCCAACGCCCAGCGGATGGCCCCGGCAACTGACCGGCTGTATCAGGCGGTGGCCACCAAAGCCGTGACCCATGACGGCGATTCCCGGATGGCCGCCCACGTCGCGCACTGCGTGGCGAAATCGACCCCGCTGGGCGATCTCGTCAGCAAGGACAAGCGCGGAAGTCCTCGGAAGATCGACGCCGCGGTCGCCGCGATCGTGGCGTTCGACCGGGCGGCGTTCCACCAGCAGAAGAACCGCAAGAGAGTACGGAGTTTCGCATCATGACCGTCCCAACTCAGACACAGACCGAACTGCTCACCAACCTGTTGCAGCGGCTCAACGAGCCCCTGGCGCGCTACGCCGATCTGGACCGCTATTACGACGGCAAGCAGCCGTTGGCGTTCCTGTCGCCGGAGGCGAAAATCGCGCTGGGCAACAGGTTCGGGCTCATGTCGAGCAATCTGCCGCGGCTGGCCGTGACGGCGCTGGCCGAACGGCTGCGGGTGACCGGGTTCACCGGGGAGGCTGCCGCCGTGTGGCCGGACTGGCTGCGCAACGACCTCGATCAGACCAGCGGTGTCGCGCACCGTGAGGCGCTGCTGCTGGGCGACTCCTACGTCATCGTGTGGGCTGACCGGGCTGGCCGTCCGCGGGTGACCGTCGAGTCGGCCAAGCAGGTCGCCGTGCTGACCGATCCCGGTAGCCGCGAGATCGTCGCCGCGGTCAAACGGTGGGAGGACACGGCGCGCAAGACCACCGAGGCCGTCGTCTACGCGCCTGACGAGATTCGCCGCCTGCGGGCCGATCAACAGGGCGCGGTGGCCAACGGGTTTCACACCGTCGAGGTGATCCCCAACCCGCTGGGCGTGGTGCCGGTGGTCCGGTTGTCGAACACCGACAGAATCGTCGGTGACTGGGGTAGCTCCGAGATTGACGACCTCAAGCCGCTGGTCGATGCGCTCAACAAGAGCCTGGCCGACATGATGGTCACCTCGGAATATGTGGGCCGCCCGCGGCGGTGGGCCACCGGCATCGAGCTGACCGAGGAACCGTTGCTCGATGAGGACGGCGATCCCGTGCTCGATGAGGACAATCAGCCGATCATGACCGAGGTGAACCCGATCCCGGAGGGCCATCGGGCGATGATCTCGGAGTCGGAGAACGCGAAGTTTGGTCAGCTCAACGCCGCCGATCTGTCCGGCTATGAGGCCAGCGTCCGGGTGATCCTCGGGCAGATCATGGCGGTGTCCACGCTCCCGGCGCACTACGTCGGGGTGTTCACCGACAACCCGGCCAGCGCCGACGCGCTGCGGGCCGCGGAGGCCAGCCTCACCGCCCGGGCCGAGGCTCGACAGGCCACCTTCGGCCGCGCCTGGGAACAGGTGGCCAAGCTCATCGTGGCCGTCCGCGACGGCCGCGATCCGACGCAGGTTGAGGCACGGGTCCAGTGGGCCGACGCCGCGACCCGCAGCGTGGCTCAAGAGGCCGACGCCGTGGTGAAGCTCCACCAGGCCGGGTTGCTGCCCGCGTCGTATGCACTGGCGAAGTTGGGCTACTCCGACGACGAGATCGCCGCGATCCGGGTGGCCCGCCGCGCCGAGGCGCTCGACGGGGCCGGTCTGTCGCTACTCCAGGGTGGCGGTGCGGCGTGACCAGCGTCGAGCATTACCAGGAACTCACCGACGATCTGGCCACCGAGACGGCCAAGGGCGTTCTTACCGTCTACGCGGCCTATCGGGTGAGCAGCGCCGGGTCTAACGCGGTAGCCGAGGCCATCGCGACGGTGATTGCCACGGCCAACGCGGCGGCGACCACCCTGGCCGATCTGTTCGTCGCGGCACAGATCGAAGCGGCCACGGGTGTCCCGCAGCCACCGACCGGCATCGCGCCCACCGACGACACCGAGCGGCTGATCAAGGCGGTGGAGACCATTCTCGATGACCTGGACGACGCCGCCGACGAGCCCGACGACGAGCCCGCCGAGGAACCGGACACCGACGAGGACCGCGACGACACCGACGAGGACCCCGCCGACGAGCCGGACCCCATCGAGAAGGCGGCGATGCGGCTGGAACGGCTGGCCCGCTCCGAACCGCTCGAAACCGGTGCCGAGATCGTCGTCGAGATCGTCAACAAGCTGCCTCAGGTCACCGGGTGGCGGCGGGTGCTCGACGCCGACCCCTGCGAGCGGTGCACGCGGTGGGCCGAGGACGGCCGGGTGTTCCCGAAGGGCCATCACTTCAAGCGCCATTTCAATTGCAACTGCCAGATGGAAGTTGTTACTACAGAAGGGAAGTCAGCATGACCGCCACCACCGAGACCGACGTCGAGGTCACCGACGAGACCCCCGACGCCGGGGCCGTCGAGGACACCGACGACACCGCCACCGAGGGCACCGACGACGCCGACACCGGCGACGGCGACGCCGAGACGTTCCCGCGCTCGGTCGTGGAGCGGCTGCGCCAGGAGAACGGGCGCTACCGGCAGCGCGCTGCGCAGGCCGACGCCTACGCCGCACGGCTGCATACCGAGCTGGTCCGGGCCACCGGCCGCCTGGCCGACCCGACCGACCTGCCGTTCGACGCCGAGCACCTGGACGACGCCGAGACTCTGACCGCAGCCATCGACGCGCTGCTGACCGACAAACCGCACCTGGCCAGCCGCAGGCCGTCCGGGGACATCGGTCAGGGCAACCGCGGTGGTGCCTCGGAGCCGTTCTCGCTGCTGGGCACGCTCAAGTCGATGACCTGATACCCCCGCGGGGTACGCTGGTGGGGTCGGTTCCTGGCGGACCGGCCCCACAGTTGTCCTGGCGGCAAGGGTGTCCACAATTCCCCGCTGTTTTGCGCGGGGCATCGACAGGGACAATCCCGTCCCGACGCTTCGAGGCCGTCGGTGCTCCGCGCAAAGCAGCGGATCGGAAATCCACTGCTGTGTAAGGACTTTCACTCATGGCCATCGAAGTAACTTCGGGCAACTCCACCCTGATTCAGTCCCAGGTCGCCAGCCTGCTGGTCCAGCCGCTCGAACAGGCATCGACGTTCCTGGCCGCGGGGCCGGTCGTGCTCGACAGTTCCAGCCCCGTGCGGGTGCCGCGCATCGTCAACGGCGTGAGCGCCGGGTTCGTCGCCGAAGGTGCCCAGATCAGCGACGGCGACGTGGCTTTCGATGAGGTCACCCTGCTGCCGTCCACGCTCAAGGGCCTCAAGGTGCTGGTAAAGCTCTCCAACGAGCTGATCCGCACCTCGGTCGTCGGGCTGGAAAGCGTGCTGCGGACCCGTCTGGTCACCGACGTGGCCAACGCGCTCGACGCGGCGCTGTGGGACGGTGCGGGCACGTCGAACACCGTCAAGGGCATCCTGCGTCAGTCCGGCATCGCCACCGGCGTCCTGGACCTCACCGACGCCGACAGCCTGATCGACGGGTGGGCTACCGCGATGGCCAACAAGGTCAGCCCGACCCATTGGGTGATGACCTCGGCCAGTTTCGCCGCGGTGCGCAAGCTCAAGACCACCGCCGACTCGGCCCAGTACCTCATCGACCCGACGACGATTCAGGACGGCACCGCGCTGCGGCTGTTCGGGCTGCCGGTGATCATCACCGACAACATCGCCAACACCGGCACCGCTCCGGGTAAGGCCCGCGTGGCGCTGGTGGACATGTCCAAGGTCGTCGTGGCCCGCGACGTGAACGCCGAGGTCAAGGTTCTTGACCAGACCTGGGGCGACTACGACTCCATCGGTATCCGTGTGGTGAGCCGCTGGGACACCGCGCTGCTGCACGACGAGGCCGTGACCCTGCTGACCGAAGCCTGATCGACCGAGACAGCAGAAAACCCCCGCAAGGGTTGCTTGGGCAACATGAACAGCTTGGCGGGGGTTCTCAACCGAAAGGATACCGCCGATGGCCGCCGTGACAGGTGCCGACGTGGCCGCATTCCTCGGAGCCAGTGACGACACCGCCCTGATGGCTCAGGCCGGGGACCACGCCGCCATCATCACGGCGTTGGCCCGTTCCTACACGCGGGGCCGTGGTTTCGTCGGCGCTGACCCGGCCGAGGACATCGCCGCGGTGATCGTCACCGCCACAGCGCGTCTCGTCGCCAATCCCGAGCAGATCGCTACCGACTACGGAAGCGTGTCGCTGCGCGGTGGATGGCAGGGCTGGAACCTCGCCGAACAGATCGTGCTCAACCGCTACCGGGTGCGGGCGCAGTGATCGGGCGCGACAAGATCACCGTCAACTACACCCGTGACGGCCAGGCGCACACCGAGACGTTTCACGGCGTCGTGGTGACCGAGACGATCAACGGGAAGGCCGAAGACTTCGGCGGTCGTCTGATCTTCATGTCGGTCTACCGAGTGTTGCTACCTCGATCGTTTGCCGCGGTGGCGAAGGAGAAGTGTCTCGCGGTGTCCATTGGCGACCGACAGATGCGATTCGAGACCCCGTTCACCCCGATCTATGACGGGCGCGGCCGGGTCCGCCATTACGAGGCAATCGTCCGGTCGATCTGACCAGGTGATATTTACAACGTAAAACCCGTACGTTGACGACGGTCACCGGGAGGCCGTTGTGGCTGCCGAGCGTCCCGGATTCCAGGGTGCGGCGCAGCAGGGCTTTGAGGCCGTCGTGATTGCGCTGCCCTTCGGTGCGGGTATCGCCACACGCGGTCTCCGGTGCCCCATCCTCGCCCGGCTGTTGGTCGGGCATGTTGGCCCCGGGGGCGGCCTCTTTGGCCAGGGTGGCCTCCAGGTAGGCGCCCAGTTCGGCGTCGAGGTAGCCGCTGATCTTGCGAAACCCGTCACGCTGCTGCTTGCCGACCTTGACCCACCGTTTCCGGGCCACCTCGTCGTCGGCGGGTTCGGGGCCGTCCTGATCGATCATCATCAATAACCGCCCCGCGGCCGCATCGAGCTCGTCAGGGCCCAGACCCGAGCCCAGGGCGGCCAGCTGGGCATCGGCGGCGGCGCGGGTGTCCACATCCACCCAGGCGGGCAGCTTCTGGTGAAACCTCGCGATCACCGTGATGTGCTCCTCATCCAGCAAGCCCTGAGCCTGGGCGGCGGCGGTGGCTTCCCACACCGGCGCAAGAGGCTGGCCCGTCATCGCCCGCCGCGGCCCCAGCATTTTGGCCCGCCGCAACCGCCGCCCCGCTTCGGCGCCACTGACCCGCAGCGAGGTGGTCAGAACGCCCTTCCACGATCCTTCCCCGAGCCGATGCGGCTCGGTCTCCTCGATCAACCGGGCCAACACCTTGTGCTCGAGCGCCGGCACGCTGCGCAACACCGTGGTCAGCTCGGCCAGCAGCCCGACCAACTCGCGGTGCGAGAGCTCATCGGCGGCCTTGGACAGCACACCGATCTGCTCGACGATCGCCCCCACCGCCTCCGACACCAACTCCATACCTCGAACACTAGTTCGAACCACCGACAGATCCATGCCGCCACGTGACCAGAGAAACCAAAGTGGCAGAAGAGTTTTCAGCGTTTCTCAGAGCTCTGCCGACGTACCCGGAAGGCTTTCACATCCGATTTGATCCCCTTCAAGTGCTTGGCCCCGGCGAACGACCAGGTGAACCGCTCGTCGTCGCCGATCGCTTCCCGGGCCGATTCGGCCACCAGTACCGACCCCGGCCGCGCCGCACCGGTGACCCGGGCGGCGAGGTTGACCGGGCTGCCGAACCAGTCCCCGGCGCGGCTGACCGCCATGCCGGTCGCGACACCGGCACGCAACCGCGGGAAGTCGTCCTCGTCCTCGGTCTCCTCGACCAGGCGCAGCATCGTCTCCAGCAGCGGCGCCGGCTCCGGGCTGACCAGCATCACCTCGTCACCGATCGTCTTCACGAATCGCACCGGGGCAAGCGCGAATTCGCGCGTCATGTCCGCCAGGCGCTGCGACAGGTGCTCCAGCTCCTCAGGCTGAACCGCCTCGCCCAGCCTGGTGAACCCGACCAGGTCGGCGAACCCGATCGTCACCAGCCGCGCACCCGGCAGATGTTGTCCCTCAGCACGTTCGGTCGCGTTGACGGCCTCGGTCTCGATCGCGTGGCGCAGCTGCAGCAGAAGGACCTCCTGGATCATCGGACCGAGCAGTGGCGCCACGTTCGCCACGAGGCTCTCGGACGCCTGTGCGATCTCCAATTCGGTGGCGCCCGGGCGTATCACGGCGGCCAACGCGGCATGGCGCATCGCCTCGGCCGCCCGGGACAACCCGTCGCCGAGGAGCCTGGTGATCTGCACCAGCTCATCGGGATCGATCCCGACGTCGAGGAAATCACGGGTGAACTTCGCCGCCTCGGCATCGGCACGCAGAAACACCTCGGCGTCGGGATCGTCCACTCGCGGCAGTCCCATGGCGCGCTGAATCCGCTCGAACAACACCAGGTCGACGCCGGCCTGCGACGCGGCCTGCCGCGCCGACACGTACCGGCCGTCGTCACCGATGACGCGCCGCGACGCCAGCAGCATGGGCGCCGGGTTACCGCGGATCTGGTCGAGGCCGACCCCGCGTTCGGCCAGCCAGCGGATCAACTCCGCACGCTCGGCCCGCGCGGCGCCTTCGAGCCCATCGAGCAGCCCGGATGTCTCCAGATCGAGGTGTTCGGCCACCCGCCCAAGGTATACGGCATAGTCGGGCACATGACCTCCCCGACGCTGCAGAGCTTCCCGCCGCTCGCCGCGGCCGGTGCCCGCATCCTGGTTCTGGGCAACATGCCCGGTGTCGCGTCACTGCAGGCGCAGCGCTACTACGCCTACACGCGCAATGCGTTCTGGCCCATCATGGGCGAGCTGTTCGGATTCGACCCCGCAAGCCCGTACGAGCACCGCGTTGCCACGCTGACGGGTGCCGGGGTCGCGGTGTGGGATGTGCTCAAGCACTGCCGCAGGATCGGCAGCCTCGACTCGGCCGTCGAGCCGGACAGCATGGCGCCCAACGACTTCGACGGGTTCTACGCCGCGCACCCCGAAATCACCCACGTGTACTTCAACGGCGCCGCCGCCGAGAAGAACTACGGCCGGCTCGTCGGCGCGCGGGACACCCTGCGCTACCGCCGGCTGCCGTCGACCAGCCCGGCGCAGACCATGTCCTTCGACCGCAAACTGGACGCCTGGCGCCAGATCACCGACGTGGTCCGCATCGAGGACATGTCCGCCGACGAGCGCGACCGCCGCCTCAACGATCGAGCCACACGGCACGGGTAGGCGTTAACCTCACGGGATGTCCTGCGTCTTCTGCGCCATCGTCGCCGGTGAGGCCCCCGCCATCCGCATCCACGAGGACGACGACTTTCTCGCCATCCTCGACATCCGGCCGTTCACCCGCGGACACACACTGGTGTTCCCGAAGGCGCACACCGCCGATCTGACCGACACCCCGCCTCAGACGCTGGCCGCAATGGCGACGTTGGGTCAGCGCATCGCGAAGGCGGCCCGCGCGTCGGGACTGCACGCAGACGGCAACAACATCGCCGTCAACGACGGCAAGGCCGCGTTCCAGACGGTGTTCCATGTCCACCTGCACGTGGTGCCGCGGCGCGACGGCGACAAGGTGAAGTTCGCCAAGGGCATGCTGATACGCCGCGACCCCGACCGCGAGGAGACCGGACGGCTGCTGCGCGAAGCACTGGCGCAACTCGATGCCGCCGAGAAAGAATGACCCATGGGCATTGCGCAGTGGGTGGAACAGAACATCGGCACTCGGCTGCTGATGCTGCACGACAAGCTGTACAAGAGCACCGGCGGGCGCATAGGCCATCGCATCCCGCTGCCCGGCGTTGCGCCGTCGCTGCTGCTGCACACCGTGGGCGCCAAGACCGGTAAGCCGCGCACCAACACGCTGTCGTACTTCCCCGACGGCGCAAGCTACTACGTCGTCGCCTCCAAAGGCGGTGACCCGAAGTCCCCCGGCTGGTATCACAACCTGAAGGCTGACCCGGATATCGAGATCAACATCGGACCAAGGCGTTTGGCCGTGACCGCCACCCCGGTGCTCGCCGGCGATCCGGACTATCCGCGGCTGTGGAAGATGGTCAACGACGGGAACTCGAACCGCTACGAGGGCTATCAGAAACGGACCTCGCGCAGCATCCCGCTGGTCCGGCTCACACCGAAGAGCTAAAAGATCTCCCTGGCCAGCAGTTCCAGCGTGGTCTCGCGCGCCGGCGCGGTCGCCGGGTCGACCCCGCGGTACGCCGACGCCACCGGATGCACCATCACCTCGTCGACGCCGAACTTCTCAGCCAGCTCGTGCACCTGGCCGGCCGCCTCGGCGGGCGAGCCCACCACGGCCTGACGCAGCCCGGCGTCCATGACGGCGCGGGCCCGCGGATCGACGTCCCGGGCTTCGGCGTCCTCGACGAGGTCGATCGGCACCAGCGGCTGCCCTGTCCGAAGCCGCGCCATCATCTGCAGGTTGGGCAGCATCAAGCGCATGGCCTCGTCCCGGGTTTCGGCGACGACGGCGTTGACCGTCAGGAACGTGACCGGCTCCGGAGTCAGCTCGCTGGGCCGGAAGTTGTCGCGGTAGTACTGCATCGCCTCCTCGGTGCCATGGTCGGCGAAGTGGTGTGCGAACACGTACGGCAGACCCTTGGCGGCGGCCAGACGCGCGGAGTACATCGACGAACCCAGTAGCCACAGCCGCGGTTCGGTGACCGCGGCAGGAGTGGCCTTGAGGATGTAGTTGTCGCGCATCAGGTCGCGCGGCAGCGACACCCGTACTCCCTCGCTGCTCATCAGCGCGGCCACGTCGTCGAGGTACTCGGGGAACGCCTCGATGTCGCGTTCGTCGCGGCCGGCCGCCCCGCGCAGCGCCAGCGACGTCACCGGATCCGAGCCCGGGGCCCGTCCGATGCCGAGGTCGATGCGTCCGGGGTGGGCCGCTTCCAACAGGGCGAACTGTTCGGCGACCGCCAGCGGCGCGTGGTTGGGCAGCATCACGCCGCCGGAACCCAGTCGCACCGTCGACGTGTGCGCGGCCAGGTGGGCGATCAGCACCGGAGGGCTGGTGGCCGCGACCGATGGCATGTTGTGGTGTTCGGCGACCCAGTAGCGGGTGTATCCCAGCCGGTCGGCGGTCTGGGCCAGCAGCGTCGACGCGGCGATCGCGTCGGAGGTGCTCTGGTCCGAGCGCACGGGTACGAGGTCGAGAACTGAGAGCCGCATTCCCAATTCAACGCCCCGCGGTACCGGTCCGTTCCCTGTTTCCGTCCCTGGTTTCCGGCGGAATTTCGACGTGGACTCTGTCGCTGAGCGAGGGTCGCTGAGCGAGGACGGTCACGCCGATATCTCACGGGCGGTGGCGAAGATGTCGTCCATCATCTCTGGGGTCAGCCGGCCGGTGAAGGTGTTCTGCTGGCTGGGGTGATAGCAGCCCAGCAGCGTGACGTCCCCGTGGGGCGTCCGGACCGCGGCCGTGGCGCCGTGCCCGAACTTCGGCGCGGGTGTTCCGGCCGACGCGCCCGCCCGGCGCAGCATCGCCAGCGCCGCCTGCCATGCGAACCCGCCCAGCGCGACGATCACCCCCACGCCGGCGCCGGCCAGCCGCCACTCGGCGTCCAGCCACGGCGCGCACGTGCTGCGCTCGGCCGGAGCCGGCGCGTTGCCCGGCGGCGCGCACCGTACGGCGGCCGCCACGCGGACGTCGATGAGCTCCAGCCCGTCCCCGCTGTCGGTGGCCGTCGGCTGGTTGGCCAGACCACTGCGGTACAGCGAGGCGAACAGGAAGTCGCCAGAGCGATCCCCGGTGAACACCCGCCCGGTCCGGTTGGCCCCGTGCGCGGCCGGGGCGAGACCGACGACGAAGATGCGGGGCCGCGCCGGCCCCAGTCCCGTCGCCGGCCGTCCCCAGTACGGCTCGTCGGCATACGATCTGCGCTTCTCGACGGCGACCTCCTCCCGCCAACGCACCAGCCGCGGGCAGGCCCGGCACACCGAGATCCCGGCGTCGACCTGCTTGAGGCTTGTGGCCGCCTCCGCGATCGCCGCCACATCGGCCGGCGTGGCCGCCACCGCGGTCCGTCGCGTCGCGGGGTCACCCGGCCAGCCGCTGCCCGGCCGCACCGGCGAGGTGAACAGTTCGCCGGTGCGCGGGTGCGGCAGCCGTTGCTGCGAGGGACGCATCATTCGTTACCCGGCCGCGTCATTCGTTACCAGAAAGCACCGTTCATCGTTATCACGAAACACCGCTTCCCTCACACGCGGGCGATCGCCACTCCCGCACCATTGGTCGCGCAGCGTTTCGATTGGGGGACACTATGCGACGGGCGAAAGCGGCGATCCTGGGCATCTGCATCGTGGTCACCGGATGCGCGAACACGATTAGCAGCGCGGAGTCGGCCACCCCGACCCGCACAATGATTCCGCGGCCGCTGGTCGAACGCGAGCTGGGCGGTCTGCTGCTCAGCCCGCAGGACGCCGCCGCCGCGATGGGCGTGCCGGCGATGACGGTGACGGAGTCACGCGCGACGATGGCCGACCACAGCGCGATCATGTCGCCGCCGGAATGCCTCGCCGTAGACGGCGCGGCCGAGTGGGGGGTCTACGCCGCCAGCGGGTTCCAGGCCGAGCGCGATCAGAGCCTCAACGACGGCAGCGCCGAGAGCACGTGGAAGAACTACGTCAAGCAGTCGGTGGTGCTCTTCCCGTACCTGGAGAAGGCCGCCGAGTTTTTCGACGCCTCGGTCCGGCAGTGGCCGGCCTGCCATGAGTACACCCACACCCAGAGCGGCACGCAGTGGAAGGTCGGTCAGATCACCGTGCGCGAGCGCACGTTGAGCACCGTGGCGATGCAGCAGGACGCCGCGGCGCCGGGCTGGGGGTGCGGGCGGGCGCTGGTGCACCGCAACAACGTGATCGTCGACGTCAACACGTGCAGCGCCGATCCGGGTGACTCCGCGGTGCGGATCGCCGAACAGATCGCCACCAACGTCGAGGCGACGTGGTAGCCGCGAAACCGAGCCTTCTGCAGTAAATTCCGTGGCCGGCGGGGCGCGGCGCTGTTAGATTCCCGGCGATAACCCATGACGCCCACCCGAGCGCCCAGTAGGCGCGGCCCGCTGCTGCTGATCCTGTTCGCGGCGCTGATGGCCGGCGCGGGCAACGGCATCTCGATCGTGGCGTTCCCGTGGCTGGTGTTGCAGCGCACCGGTTCTGCGCTCGACGCGTCGATCGTCGCGATGGCGGGGACGCTGCCGCTGCTGGCCGCTACCCTGCTGGCCGGGGCGGCGGTCGACTACCTCGGCCGCCGGCGGGTGTCGATGATCTCCGACGCGCTGTCGGCGGTGTCGGTGGCCGCCGTGCCGGTGCTGGCGCTGCTGTTCGGCGCCGACGCCGTCAACGTCGGGGTGCTGGCGGCGCTCGCCGCGCTCGGTGCGCTCTTCGACCCCGCCGGGATGACGGCCCGCGAGACGATGCTCCCCGAGGCGGCGCGGCGCGCCGGGTGGACGCTCGACCACGCCAACAGCGTCTTCGAGGCGGTGTTCAACCTGGCCTACATCGTCGGGCCCGGCATCGGCGGACTGCTGATCGCCACCCTCGGCGGCATCGACACGATGTGGGTGACCGCGGGGGCATTCGTGCTGTCGATCCTCGCGATCGCCGCGCTGAAGCTGGAAGGCGCCGGGCGGCCCGACCCGTCGGCGATGTCCGGTGGGGTGTGGGCCGGCATCGTCGAGGGTCTGCGCTTCGTGTGGGAGAACAAGGTCTTGCGCACGCTGGCCTTCGTGGACCTCGCGGCGACCGGCCTGTACATGCCGATGGAGAGCGTGCTGTTCCCGAAGTACTTCACAGACCGCAATGAACCCGCACAACTGGGGTGGGTGCTGATGGCGCTGAGCGTCGGTGGGCTCGTCGGGGCCCTCGGCTATGCGGTGATGTCGCGCTACCTGCGGCGGCGCACCGTGATGCTGGCCGCGGTGCTGACGCTGGGAGCGGCCATGACCGTGATCGCGTTCCTGCCGCCGCTGCCGGTGATCCTGGTGCTGTGCGCGGTCGTCGGGTTCGTCTACGGCCCGATCGCACCGATCTACAACTACGTGATGCAGACCCGCGCCCCGCAACACCTGCGCGGCCGCGTGGTCGGGGTGATGGGATCGCTGGCCTACGCGGCCGGACCGCTGGGGCTGATCCTGGCGGGTCCGCTGGCCGACGCGGCCGGTCTGCACACCACGTTCCTCGCGCTGTCGTTGCCGATGCTGGCGCTCGGCGTCGTGGCGGTGTTCCTGCCGGCGTTGCGCGAGCTGGATCTGGAGCCCAGACCGGATTCGGGCATTGCCTGACTTTGCCGTGGCCGCGTCCGGGGCAGACCTACACTGGCGGCTGTGCAACCGCTGGCAAGCCTGATCGCCGAACTGCCCGAGGGCACGGTCGTGACCGATCCCGACATTCTGCAGTCCTACCGCCAGGACCGCGCCGCCGACCCGGGCGCGGGTACCCCGCTGGCGGTGGTGCGGCCCCGGCGCACCGAGGAGGTCCAGGCCGTGCTGCGGTGGGCCACCGCCCACCGGATCGCGGTGGTCCCGCGCGGTATGGGCACCGGATTGTCCGGCGGCGCAACGGCTCTCGACGGCGGCATTGTGTTGTCCACCGAGAGGATGCGTGACATCACCGTCGATCCCGTCACCCGGACTGCGGTCGCCCAGCCCGGGCTGCTCAACGCCGAGGTGAAGAAGGCCGTCGCCGAGTACGGGCTGTGGTACCCGCCGGACCCGTCGTCGTTCGAGATCTGCAGCATCGGCGGCAACATCGCCACCAACGCCGGTGGGCTGTGTTGTGTGAAGTACGGGGTGACCACCGACTACGTGCTCGGCCTGCAGGTGGTGCTGGCCGACGGCACGGCCCTGCGGCTCGGCGGGCCCCGCCTCAAAGACGTTGCCGGACTATCACTGACGAAGTTGTTCGTCGGCAGTGAAGGCACGCTCGGCGTTGTCACCGAGGTGACCCTCAAACTGCTGCCCGCCCAGAGCGGCGCCTGCACGGTGGTGGCGACGTTCGACTCGGTCGAGGACGCCGCCGACGCTGTGGTCACCATCACGGGCAGGATCCGGCCGTCGATGCTGGAGTTCATGGACTCGGCGGCGATCAACGCCGTCGAGGACAAGCTCAAGATGGGGCTGGACCGTGACGCGGCGGCGATGATGGTCGCCGCCAGCGACGACCGCGGACCCTCCGGCGCGCAGGACGCCGAGTTCATGGCCGAGGTCTTCACCAAACACGGTGCCAAGGAAGTGTTTTCGACGTCGGACCCGGACGAGGGTGAGGCGTTCGTCGTCGCCCGGCGGTTCGCGATCCCGGCGGTCGAGGCCAAGGGCACGCTGCTGCTGGAGGATGTCGGCGTCCCACTGCCGGCACTGGCCGAGTTGGTCGGCGGCATCGAGAAGATCGCGGGCGTGCACGACCTGATGATCTCGGTGATCGCGCACGCCGGCGACGGCAACACCCACCCGCTGATCGTGTTCGACCCCAGCGACGCGGCCATGGAGCAGCGGGCCCAGCAGGCGTTCGGCGAGATCATGGATCTGGCGGTCAGCCTGGGCGGCACGATCACCGGCGAGCATGGCGTGGGCAGGTTGAAGCGGCCGTGGCTGGCCGGTCAGCTCGGCCCCGAGGTGATGGAGCTCAACCGCCGCATCAAGCAGGCGTTGGATCCCGACGGCATCCTCAACCCCGGCGCGGCGATCTGAGACGTCGACGCATTTCCGTCGCCGCGCCGCGCCACACCGACGCGATCGGATACGCCGGCGATAGTTGACATTCACTGGCAATTGTCGTACCCATAAGACATGACTGCGACTTTGTCTCAGAACTCCCCTGCCCGGTTCGTGCTCGCCGACGCGGACAGCTGGCAGAATCCATGGCCGATGTACCGGGCGCTGCGCGATCGCGACCCGGTGCACCACGTCGTCCCGCAGGACCGCCTGGACGCTGCCGAACCGGGTGACTATTACGTCCTGTCCCGGCATGCCGACATCTGGGCCGCCGCCCGCGACCACCAGACGTTCTCCTCGGCGCTCGGGCTGACCGTCAACTACGGCGAGCTGGACCTGATCGGGCTGGCCGACAACCCGCCGATGGTGATGCAGGATCCGCCGGTGCACACCGAGTTCCGCAAGCTGGTTGCGCGGGGCTTCACTCCGCGCCAGGTCGAGGCGGTCGAGCCCAAGGTCCGCGCGTACGTCGTCGAACGGATCGAACGCCTCAAGGCCAACGGCGGTGGAGACATCGTCGCCGAGCTGTTCAAGCCGCTGCCGTCGATGGTCGTCGCCCACTATCTCGGTGTGCCGGACGAGGATCGGGCCAAGTTCGACGGCTGGACCGACGCCATCGTGGCGGCCAACACCAGCGTGGGCGGTCTTGCTGGAGCGCTGGAGACGGTCGGGGACGCACTCGGCGAGATGATGGCCTATTTCACCGCACTCATCGAACGGCGCCGCACCGACCCCGAGGACGACACGGTGTCGCATCTGGTGGCCGCCGGTGTCGGCTCCGACGGCGACATCTCCGGGGTGCTGTCGATTCTGGCGTTCACGTTCACGATGGTCACCGGCGGCAACGACACCACCACCGGCATGCTGGGCGGATCGGTGCAACTGCTGCACCAGCGCCCCGACCAGCGCGCCCTGCTCAGCGGCGACCCCACCCTGATCCCCGACGCCATCGACGAGTTCCTCCGGCTGACCTCCCCGGTACAGATGCTGGGCCGCACGGTGACGCGTGAGGTCACGATCGGCGACGTCACGATTCCGGAAGGCCGTCGGGTGATGTTCCTGTACGGGTCGGGCAACCGCGACGAACGCCAGTACGGCGACGACGCCGGTGAACTCGACGTCACCCGCCGGCCCCGCAACATCCTGACCTTTAGCCATGGGGCACACCATTGCCTGGGCGCCGCCGCGGCGCGGATGCAGTCGCGGGTGGCGCTGACCGAGTTGCTGACCCGAATCCCGGAGTTCGAGGTCGACGAGTCTGGGATCACCTGGGCCGGCGGTTCTTACGTCCGACGGCCCCTGTCGGTGCCGTTCACGGTAACGGGCTGATGGCTGGAGACTGGCTGGCGGCCCGCCGCACCGAGGTGGCCGCCGACCGCATCCTGGACGCGGCCGGCGAACTGTTCGCCGAACAACCGGCAGCCACGGTCGGTATGCATGAAATCGCCTCGGCGGCAGGATGTTCCCGAGCCACGCTGTATCGCTACTTCGAAAATCGCGAGGCGCTCTACACCGCCTACGTACACCGTGAGGCCTACCGGCTCTACCGCGAGATGACCGACCACGTCATGTCCTTCACCGATCCGCGGGAACGGCTGATCGAGGGCATGCTGGCCTCGCTGCAGAACGTACGCCAGAGTCCAGCTCTGGCATCGTGGTTCGCCACCGCCCAGCGCCCCATCGGCGGAGAGATGGCCGAACAGTCCGAGGTGATCAAAGCACTCACCGAGGCGTTCGTGATCTCGCTCGGGCCCGACGAATCACATCTGGTCGCGCACCGGGCGCGGTGGCTGGTGCGCGTGATGACGTCGCTGCTGGTGTTCCCCGGCCGCGATGAGGCCGACGAGCGCAGCATGCTCGAGGAGTTCGTGGTGCCGATCGTGCTGCCGGCTCAGGCCACGCAGTGAATCCGGCTATTGCCGCGCCATCGAGATGGTGAACCTGTCCTGGGCGGTGATGAGATGGTCGTGGCTGTCCGGGCCGATGTCGATCTTCACCCAATCGATGCGACCGTTGAATCCATTACCCTGCGGGCCATAATCCGGGGACGTCGGTGAGCCGGTGTCGGAGCCGACATCACAGGCCTCGTCGGCCGAGAACGCCAAGGGCTCGGTCCGCTCGACTCGTCCGCTCCCGACCGGCTTTTCGTCGCAGTAGAGGGTGACGCTTCCGCCCTTACCGAGACCTCCTCCGTCGTAGACGAACTCGAATCCGACGTGATGCCGGCCCGGCGGAATGGGACTGTCCGCGGTCACGTAGAAGTACTCGATACCGAAAAAGTTGTAGCAGTACTTCAGCCGCTTCTCGTGGGCGTACATGCACCAACCGCCCACGCCGCCACCCTGACTGACGATGACACCTTCGGCCCCTCCGTCCGGCACGGAGATCACCGCGGTTACCGCATGCGACTTGTTCTTGATGTTCAGTACGCAGTTCTCCAGCAGCCGCATTCCGGAGAACAGCGTCTGGGTCGTGCCCTTGATCAACTGTGGGCGCCCGGCGATGTCCGGATTGAACCGTTCGAACGACCGGTCGTCCAGAGGCACGACGTTGTACTTGACAGCTTCGATCAGCCAAAGACGTTGCAGCGCGGCAAGTCTCTCCGGTTGCTCCGCTGCCAGGTCGTGTGCCTGGGTCCAGTCTTGCGGAGCGTAGAGCTCCCAGATGTCCTCGTCGAGCGACGGCTGGTCGGCCATCCACGGGGTCCGGTGCTTGGTCACCGCTGTCCAGCCCTTGTGGTAGATCCCGCGGTTGCCGAACATCTCGAAATACTGCACGGTGTGCGTCTCCGCGGCGTCGCGATCCCGCAGCGTGGACATCATGCTGACCCCCTCGAGCGGGGCCTGCTGGATGCTGTTCACCACTGTCGGCGCCGGGAGTTTTGCGGCCTCAAGGATCGTCGGCACCACGTCGATCACATGGTGGAACTGATCTCGGGTCTCTCCCTTGGCCGCAATCCCGTTCGGCCAAACCACGATGGTCCCGTTGCGGGTGCCGCCCCAGTGCGACGCCACCTGCTTGGTCCATTGATACGGTCCGCACAACGCATGCGCCCAACCGACGGCGTAGTGGTTGTAGGCGTCGGGTGTGCCGAAGTCGTCGATCTTCGACAACAGGAACTCCGGCGTCTCGATGCCGGCCAGCCCGTTGAGGGTGCACATCTCGTTGAAGCAGCCGTTCGGCGTGCCCTCGGCCGAGGCCCCGTTGTCACCGATGATGTAGTAGATCAGCGTGTTGTCGAGCGCGCCGAGTTCGTCGATCGCGTGGATCAGCCGGCCGACCTCGTGGTCAGTCTGTTCGAGGAAGCCGGCGTAGATTTCCATCTGCCGCGCGAGCACCGGTTTGAGCTCGGCGGGCATGTCGTCCCACGCGGGTATCTCGTCGTGGCGCGCAGTCAACACCGCGTCGTCGGGGACGACGCCGAGCGCTTTCTGGTTGACGAGCATGTTCTCCCGCAACACGTCCCAGCCGTCGTCGAATTTCCCCTTGTACTTGTCGGACCATTGCCGGGGTACGTGGTGCGGAGCGTGCGTGGCGCCGGGGGCGAAGTACATGAAGAACGGCTTGTCCGGTGTGAGCGCCTGCTGCTGGCGCACCCAAGTGATCGCGCGATCGGCCAGGTCCTCGGTGAGGGTGTAACCCTGTTCTGGAGTCTTCTCGGGTTCGACCGGCTTGGTGCCTTCGTACAGTCCGGGGTAGTACTGGTTGGCCTCTCCCCCGATGAACCCGTAGAAGTGCTCGAACCCTGATCCGGTCGGCCACTGGTGGAACGGCCCGACCGGCGACACCTCCCAAACCGGCACCTCGTGGCACTTGCCGAACTGACTGGTCGAATAGCCATTGAGCCGAAGTGTTTCCGCCACCGGAGCCTTGTCCTTGGGCCGGATACTGGAGTAGCCCGGCGCCGACGTGGCGATCTCGGTGACACCACCCATGCCGACGGAGTGGTGATTGCGACCCGTGAGCAGGGCCTGACGCGTCGGAGAACACAAAGCGGTGGTGTGGAACCTGTTGAGCTTGAGACCGTTCGCCGCCAACCGCTCGGCGGTCGGGGTCTGGCACGGCCCACCGAACGCCGAGCTTGCGCCGAATCCGACGTCATCCAGCAGGACGATCAGCACATTGGGCGCGCCTTCGGGCGGCCGCAGCGTCGTGATCGGCGGATAGGTGGTGTCCGGATCCTTGGCGTCGTATGTCGTCAATCCGACATGTTGGGGATCCGGGATCGGCAGGATGTCCCGCCGCACCGGATCCGCTACTGAATCGGACAAGGCTGCCCTCCGTCCTGGAACCACGCTTCTTGGGTTCTCCGCAGCGTCAGCGCGGCCGACGCCCGGTATTGACGTCTTCGCCGACAGGCCGTCACCAGCTGGTCATCGACAGCTCACGCCACCCAGTAGGCCTGCGCCTTGATGGATTTGCGCGCAATCTTGTAGTCCTCCCGCAGCAGCTTGGCCACCGCTCGGGTGGTGCGGTTGTCGCAGGCCACCCAGCCGAAGCGGTCGGAGGCGTCGAACGCCGAGGCGGCCACCGCCGACACCAGCGCCTCGCCGTCGTTCTTGCGGTCCACCCACGTCACGTCGGCGCTGCGCCGCACCGGGAGCTGCCGGTCGTCGTCGTGCGCAGCCTCCAGGAAGATCTGGGCGGGCGCGTCGCCGATCGCGTCGAGCAGCGAGTTGACCGCCGGCAGCGACGCGGTGTCGCCGACGATCACATAGCCGGCCGGGCGCGGGTCGGGCAGCGCGAAGTTGCTGCCCAGCACGGTGACCTCGATGGTGTCGCCCGGCTGGGCCTGTTCGGCCCAGCGGGATGCGACGCCGTCGTGCAGCGCGAACTCGACGTCGACGGTGTCGTGCTGCGGATCGGGGTTGACCAGGGTGTACCCCCGCTGATGCAGCTTGTCGCCGTCGGAGAACCACATCCGGACCCACATCGTCGGGTGCAGCGCACGGTCCGTGAGCAGGCCGCCGGCCTGGAAACTCAGCCGCAGGTAATGCGGGCTGACCTGGGTCCGCCCGGTGACCGTGAGCTCATAGTCCCCGGCGCGCAACAGCTTGAGCACCGCGCCCGCGAATCCGCGCGACTTCCTGGTGTCCGTCATGGACTCATCACCCCTCGATCCCTGTGTCAGGTAAGCGTAACCTAACTTGATCGGTGAGCCCGGCCCTTCCTCAAGACCGGACGCGGGTGAAACGGTGCAACAGCCACGCCGGCGGGATCGTCACCGCGAGCGTGCCGAAGAACAGCAACCACACCGACCCGGTGTAGATCGGGTAGCGCAGGATCTCCACCATGACCAGTTCCATGGTGACGAGGTGGATCAGGAAGATCTCGTAGGAGATCTCACCGAGGAACACCATCGGCCGGCTGGCCATCAGGCGCGGGTACCAGCCCCGGTCGGTCAGCGCCAGCGGTGCCACCACCAGAGTGGCGATCACGGCGTAGAACACCGTCTTGGCCAAGGCCTCCCGCAGCTCCGCCGGCGAGGTCGTGGGTTCACCGGCGATCGGGGTCGACGCGATCAGGTAGCAGATCAACGCCAGCGGCACACACGCCAGCGCGTAAGCCCGGACCCCCAACGGCTGCAGCGCCGCCAACACCATGCCGCCGACGAACCACGCCAGGTATCCGGGCAGCCACAGTTTGGCCCCGTCGGGCAGGAACGTCGTGCTGTGCACCAACCACATCCACGCCGGCGACACCAGAGCCAGTGCCGCGAGGCCGGTCAGCAACAGGACCGGACGCCACCGCCGCCGGCACAGCACCACCAGCAGCAGGTAGGCCAGCACCGGGAGCGCCACGTAGAACGCGACCTCGACGGCCAGACTCCACATCTGGGTAAGGCCTTGATGCAGAAAGGAATACAGATAGTTGTCGGTGTAGATCTGGGTCAGGGTGAGGTTGCGGAACAGGCCCTCCCAGGTGTGTCCGGGATTCGGGCCCGCCGTGCGGAAGTGATAGACCAGGTACGCGGCCAGGACGGTGACGACGTAGGCGGGCATGATCCGCCGAACTCGGTGCCAGGCGTAGCGGCGCACCGACGGAGGCGCATCACCGGCGTGTGCCGCCTTCACCCAGGGCAGGAACAATAGGAAGCCCGACAGCACGAAGAAGATCGGCACCCCGATCTCCATGCGCGAATACACGAGGCCCACAAAGCCCTGCGGGTACTTGCCCGTCGTGTAGGCCGCGTGGGTGAGCACCACCAGCAGCGCGGCGACCGCGCGGATTCCCGTCAGGGACGCGACGCGCCCGGTCGTCGTGACCGACTCCAGCCCACCGACGTCGTCGTCGCCGAGGGACAGGCGGTCCCGGTCGGACAGGGTCACTTGGACTTGGGCTTCCCCCGATGCGGTTTCGGCCCGCGGTCGGGTTGGAGACTGATCAGCTGACCTTGGATCCTGGTGTTCTCCAGCGCTTTCAGCGTCTTGGGCGACAGTTTGGCCGGCAGTTCGACCAGCGAGTGGTCGACGTTGATGGTGATGTGCCCGAAATCGCTACGGTGCAGACCGCCCTCGTTGGCGATCGCTCCGACGATCGCTCCCGGGGCGACCTTGTGCCGCTTGCCGACCGCGATCCGGTACGTCGCCAGGTCGCTGCGCCGCTCGCGCGGTTTACGCGGTGCCCGATCCTCACCGTCGCGCTCGCGTCGTTCTCGCCGCTTCTCCGGCGGGGGTTCTGTCATCAGGAACTCCGCCCCGTCACGGCTCTGCAGGGCCAGCGCCGCGGCGATGTCGGCCATCGGGACGTCGTGATCGCGCTCGTAGCCCTCGATCAGCGTGCGGAACAGGTCGATGCCCGGCTTGTCCAGCGCGTCGGTGATCGAGTCACGGAACTTCGCGACCCGCTTCTCGTTGACATCCTCCACCGACGGGAGCTCGGACTCGACGAGCTTCTGCCGGGTCACCCGCTCGATCGCGCCGAGCAGGTGCCGTTCCCGCGGCGTCACGAACAGCAGCGCGGTGCCTGACCTGCCCGCGCGTCCGGTGCGCCCGATACGGTGCACATAGGACTCCGGGTCGTGCGGGATGTCGAAGTTCACCACATGCGAGATGCGTTCGACGTCGAGGCCGCGGGCCGCGACGTCGGTGGCGACCAGGATGTCGATGGTCCCATCTTTGAGCTGCGAGATGGTCCGCTCGCGGACCGCTTGCGGGATGTCGCCGTTGATGGCCGCCGCCGCGAAACCGCGGGCCCTCAGCTTCTCGGCCACCTCCTCGGTGGCCTGCTTGGTGCGAACGAACACGATCATCGCGTCGCCCTGCTCGGTCTCCAGCAGGCGGGTCAGCGCGTCCATCTTGCGCGGATACGACACCAGGAAGTACCGCTGCGTGATGTTCTCGGCGGTCTGCGTCTTCGACTTGACCGTCACCTCGACCGGGTCGTGCAGATACTTGGCGGTGATCTTCTTGATCGCCGGTGGCATCGTCGCCGAGAACAGGGCGACCTGCTTGTACTCGGGGGTGTCGGCGAGGATGCGCTCCACGTCCTCGGCGAAGCCCATCTGCAGCATCTCGTCGGCCTCGTCGAGCACCAGATAGTCCAGGTGCGAAAGGTCCAGACTCCCCTTCTCCAGGTGGTCGATCACTCGGCCCGGGGTGCCCACGACGACCTGGGCGCCGCGCTTGAGACCCGCCAGCTGCGGCACGTAGGACGACCCGCCGTAGACCGGCAGCACGTTGACCCGCAGGTGAGCTCCGTACCGGCCGAAAGCCTCGGCGACCTGCAGCGCGAGCTCACGGGTGGGGGCCAGGACCAAGGCCTGGGTATGGCGGCTGTCGGTGTCGATCTTGGACAGGATCGGGATCGCGAACGCCGCGGTCTTGCCCGTCCCGGTCTGGGCCAGCCCGACGACATCGGACCCTTCCAGCATCGCCGGGATGGTGGCCGCCTGGATCGGCGAAGGCGATTCATAGCCGACGTCGGCGACCGCCTGCAGCACCGAAGGGTGTATCCGCAGGTCGGCAAAGGTCAGGTCCGCGGGCTCTGGCTCCGCATTCGTCGACGTCATCGTGGTGGAAGTCTAGTGCTTGTCGCGAGGTGTTCCCGCCCCTGCGCGCCTTCCCCTGCACCCGGGCCCGGCCCGGTACGGTGCGCAACTGTGAAAAGGGCGGCGACCATCGGCTCCCTCCTGCTGGGGGCAGCAGTGCTGACCGCCACCGCCTGCAGCTCCGGGGATTCCACGGTCTCCAAGACTCCTGAGCCCAGCGCCGGAGCGTCCGCCGCGGTGTCGACGACCGCTGCGCCGGCCCCGTCCGGTCCGCCGCCGGGCCCGGCGCCCGCCGACGATCCGTGCGCGACCGATCTGGCCGCACCCGAGATCGCCAGGGCTGTCAACGAGCTGCCACGCGACTCGCGCAGCAGCCAGGGCTGGAGCCCCGAGCCGTTGGCGGGCAACTACAACGAGTGCGCGCAGCTGTCCGCGGTGATCATCAAAGCCAACACCAACGCGGAGAACCCGAACACCCGCGCGCTGCTGTTCCACCAAGGCAAGTTCATCCCGACCGGGGTGCCCGACACCTACGGGTTCAACGGCCTGGACTCCACCCAGAGCACCGGTGACACCGTCGCGCTGAAGTACTCCGGCGGGGTGCCCGGGCTGGACAGCGTGGTGAAGTTTCGGTGGAACGGCAGCGGGGTCGAGCTGATCGGCAACACGCCCGGCTAGCTTGTCGCGGCTGTTTCGCGAAAGCGCACACAGCGTAGTGAATCGGTGCCGCGCGCTACCGTGGTGGCGGTTTCGCGGGACCGCGAGCTGTCGGAGGCGTCACCTACAGTGACTGCGTGTTCGTCGCCACCGACGCTGACGAGGTCCGAGTCGTCTACAGCGCCTCCGACCTCGCCGCCGCGGCGCGTTGTGAGTACGCGCTGCTTCGTTCGTTCGACGCGCGGCTGGGATGGGGTCCCGCCGTGTCCGGCGACGACGAATTGCTGGCTCGCACCGCAACTCTCGGCGACGAGCACGAACAGCGCCACCTCGATGCCCTCCGGCACGAGGCCGACGTCGCGATCATCGGCAGGCCCAAGTACACGGTCGCCGGACTGACGGCCGCCGCCGAGCAGACCAGACAGGCGATCGAACGCCGGGCACCGGTCATCTATCAGGCCGCGATGTTCGATGGCCGGTTTGTCGGGTTCGCCGACTTTTTGATCCTGGAGGACCCGCAAGGCCCCGGCAGGACCCCCGGCCGGCCGCGTTACCGCCTGCGCGACACCAAACTGGCCCGCTCGGTCAAGGTCGAGGCGCTGCTGCAGATGGCAGCCTACGCCGAAACCCTCACCGCCGCAGGCGTTCCCGTCGCCGACGAAGTAGACCTGGTGCTCGGCGACGGCACCACCGTCAGCTACCCGGTCGACGAGCTGCTGCCGGTCTACCGGCCGCGGCGGGACGCGCTGCAGCGGCTGCTCGACGACCACCTGTCCGGCGGGCGGCCGGTGAGCTGGCAGGACCAACACATCCGGGCCTGCTTCCGGTGCTCCGAATGTGAGCCGCAGGTGCGCGCACACGACGATCTGCTGCTCGTCGCCGGAATGCGGGTCAGCCAGCGGGCCCGGCTGCTCGACGCGGACATCACCACCATGCGGGAACTGGCCGCCCACCGCGGCCCGGTGCCCGAGCTGTCCGCTCGTACCGTTACGGCGCTGACGGCGCAAGCCCGGCTTCAGCTCGCCGACCGGGTGGACGGCAAGCCGCCGTATGAACTGGTCGACGCGCAGCCGCTGATGGTGCTGCCCGACGTCGACCGGGGTGACCTGTTCTTCGATTTCGAGGGCGACCCGCTGTGGACCGGCGACGGCCGTGAGTGGGGGCTTGAGTACCTGTGGGGCGTGCTGACGGTCAACGACGAGTTCCATCCGTTCTGGGCGCACAACCGCCCCGACGAACGTCAGGCGCTCAAGGATTTCCTCGCCATGGTGCGCAAGCGAAGACGCCGCCACCCGGGTATGCACATCTACCACTACGCCGCCTACGAGAAGAGCACGCTGCTGCGGCTGGCGGGGCGTTACGGCGAAGGTGAGCGCGAGATCGACGAACTGCTGCGCGACGGTGTGCTCGTCGACCTGTACCCCTTGGTGCGCAAGACCATCCGGGTGGGCACCGAGAACTACAGCATCAAGTCGTTGGAGCCGCTCTACATGGGCAACGAGCTGCGCGACGGCGAGGTCACCAATGCCACCGCCTCGATCACCGAGTACGCCCGCTACTGCGAGCTGCGCGACGAGGGCCGCACCGACGAGGCCGCCACCGTGCTCAAGGAGATCGAGGAGTACAACCGCTACGACTGCCGCTCGACACGGCGCCTCCGGGACTGGCTGATGGCCCGCGCCATCGAGTCGGGCGTGCCGCCACGGGGGCCGACGCCGGTGTCGGCCACCACCGGCAGCCGCGAAGCCGCGGACTCCGCGCCCGACCGGGTCGAGCGCACACTGCTCAAGTTCGCCGGCGACGGCATCGAGGTCCGCAGCCCGGCGCAGGCCGCGGTCGCGATGGTCGCCGCTGCCAAGGGTTTCCACAAGCGCGAAGACAAGCCGTTCTGGTGGGCGCACTTCGACCGGGTGAACAATCCGGTCGACGAATGGGCGGACGACAGCGGGGTTTTCATCGCCGATCGCCACGAGATCGTTGCCGACTGGCACACGCCGCCGAGGGCGCGCAAGCCGCAGCGGCACGTCCGGTTGTTCGGCGAGATCGCGGCCGGCGAGATCGCCGCAGAGATGTACGCGCTGTACGACCCACCGTCGCCGGCCGGGCTGTCCGACGACCCGGACCGGCGTGCGTTCGGCGCGGTGAAGGTCACCGAATGCGACGACCCGGAAGCGCCGACCGAGGTCCTCGTCGTCGAGCGGCAGCCCAAGAACGGCGAGGTGTTCACGCAGGTGCCGTTCGCGCTGACCCCAGGACCGCCGATCGGCACCACCCAGCTGCAGGACTCGATCGCCCGGACCGCGGAACTGGTGGCCGCCGGATTGCCGAACCTGCCCGCCGACGCACTCACCGACATCCTGCTGCGCCGGCCGCCCCGGATGCGCAGCGGCTCGGCACTGCCGCGCACCGGTGATGCCGTCGCGGACATCACCGCAGCACTGCTGGACCTGGACTCGTCGTACCTGGCCGTGCACGGCCCGCCCGGCACCGGCAAGACGCACACCTCCGGCAAGGTGATCGCGACCCTGGTCGACCGGCACGGCTGGCGGGTCGGGGTGGTGGCGCAGTCGCATGCGGTGGTGGAGAACTTGTTCGGCGACGTGATGAAGGCCGGCGTGGACGGCGCCCGGGTCGGCAAGAAACTGCACACCGTCACCACCGGGTGGACCGCACTGGACCGCGACGACTACGCGCAGTTCCTGTGCCAGGACGGCTGCGTCGTCGGCGGCACCGCGTGGGATTTCGCCAACGCCGCCAAGATCGCCCGCGACAGCCTCGATCTGCTGGTGATCGAGGAGGCCGGGCAATTCAGCCTGGCCAACACCGTCGCGGTGGCGCAGTCGGCGCGCAACGTGCTGCTGCTCGGCGACCCGCAGCAACTCCCGCAAGTCAGCCAGGGCACCCATCCCGAACCAGTCGACGGATCGGCGCTGGGCTGGCTGGTCGACGGCCACCACACCCTGCCGCCCGAGCGGGGCTATTTCCTGGACCGCTCCTACCGCATGCATCCCGGTGTGTGCCGGGCCGTGTCCCGGCTGTCCTACGACGGACGGCTGCTGTCGGCGGAGAGCGTCACCGCCGCGCGCCGCCTGGCCGGCGTCGCGCCGGGTGTGCGGACACTGGCCCTGGACCACCTCGGCAACGCGACCGAGAGCCCGGAGGAAGCCGCCGCCATCGTCGCCGAGATCACCGGACTGCTCGGTACCGAATGGTCCGACGAGGACGGCGCCGGGCCGCTGGCCCAGCGCGACATCCTCGTCGTCACTCCGTACAACGCGCAGGTGACGCTGGTCCGCCGCCACCTCGATGCGGTGGGGCTCACCGAGGTACGGGCGGGGACCGTCGACAAGTTCCAGGGTCAGCAGGCCCCGGTGGTGTTCATGTCGATGACCGCCTCCTCGGTGGACGACGTGCCCCGCGGGATCGCCTTCCTGCTCAACAGGAATCGCCTCAACGTCGCGGTCAGCCGCGCGAAATACCTTGCCGTGATCGTGCGCTCGCGCCACCTCACCGAATATCTGCCCGGCACGCCGGAACGCCTCAGCGAGTTGGGCGCGTTCCTGTCGCTGTCGGCATGTGATACACCCACGGAGTGACCGAAGCGCTGTCCGACCGGCTCACCGCGATCGTCGGGGCCACCCACGTGAGCACCGATCCCGACGTGCTCGCCGGACGCAGCGTCGACCACACCGGGCGGTACCGGGGCCGGGCGTCGCTGCTGGTGCGTCCGGGTTCCACCGACGAGGTGGCCGCCGTGCTGCGGGCGTGCCGCGACGCCGGTGTGAGCGTGACCGTGCAGGGCGGACGCACCTCGTTGGTCGCCGGCACGGTGCCCGAACACGACGACGTGCTGCTCTCGACCGAGCGGTTGCGCGACATCGGCGAGGTCGACGTCCTCGAGCGCCGGGTCCGCGTCGGCGCGGGGGTGACACTGGCCGAGGTGCAGCGCGCGGCCGGGACGGCGGGCTTGGTGTTCGGCGTCGATCTCGCCGCGCGGGATTCGGCCACCGTCGGGGGGATGGCCTCCACCAACGCCGGGGGACTGCGCACGGTCTGCTACGGCAACATGGGTGAACAGGTCCTCGGGCTCGACGTGGTGCTTCCCGACGGCACCGTGGTGCACCGGCACAGCCAGGTCCGCAGCGACAACACCGGCTACGACCTGGCGTCGCTGTTCGTCGGCGCCGAGGGCACGCTCGGGGTGATCACCGCGCTGGACCTGCGGTTGCACCCGACACCCCGGCAGCGCGTCACCGCGATCTGCGGTTTCGACGACCTGGAGGCCCTGATCGCGACGGGCCGGGTGTTCCGCGACATGGAGGGGATCGCCGCGCTGGAGCTGATCGACGCCAGAGCCAGCGCGCTGACCGCCGAGCATGCCGGGGTCGCCGCGCCGGTCCTTGGCGCGTGGCAGTTGCTGATCGAACTGGCCGGCGTCACCGATCTCACCGACCGGCTGGCCGACGCGCTGGAGGACGCCGAGCTGGCCGACGAGCCGGCCGTCGGGGTCGACACGAATGCCCAGCAGCGGCTGTGGCAGGTCCGCGAGGCCGTGGCCGAGGTGCTCGGCGTCTACGGTCCGCCCCTGAAGTTCGATGTGTCGCTTCCGCTTTCAGCTATCCGCGGGTTCGCCGACGAGGCCGCAGCCCTGATCGCCGAGCATGCGCCCGAGGCCATCCCGGTGCTGTTCGGCCACATCGGCGAGGGCAACCTGCACCTGAACATCGTGCGCTGCAACCTCCACGATGACCGGGAGCGCGACCTGTACTCGGCGATGATGGCGCTGATCGCCCGTCACGGCGGCAACGTCAGCTCCGAACACGGCGTGGGGACCCGTAAGCGCGACTATCTGGCGATGGCGCGGACCGAGGCGGACATCGCCGCGATGCGCGCGGTCAAGGCCGCCTTCGACCCCACCGGCTATCTGAATCCCGCGGTGCTGTTCTCCTGACCGGTACCTTGGCACAGGATGGCCGGGATCGAGGCTGATTACCTTGTCGTAGGGGCGGGCGCCATGGGGATGGCGTTCGTCGACACACTGCTGAGCGAGACGGACGCGACGATCGCGCTCGTCGACGAGAACCACCAGCCCGGCGGGCACTGGAACTCGGTATATCCGTTCGTGCGGCTGCACCAGCCGTCGGCCTACTACGGCGTGAACTCACAGTCGCTGGGCAACGAGGACGAGGTGGACCGCAGCGGTCTGAACGAGGGCTTCTTCGAACTGGCCACCGGCCACGAGGTGTGCGCCTACTACGACCAGGTGATGCGCAACCACATGCTGCCCACCGGACGGCTCACCTACTTTCCGATGGCGCGGTATCTGGGCGACAACACCTTCCGCACCCTCGACGGAGAACAGCGCCGCGTGACGGTGCGGCGCCGGACCGTCGACGCCACCTATCTGCTGACCGTCGTGCAGTCGATGCGCGCGGCGCCGTTCTCGGCCGCCGACGGAATCGACGTGGCCGCCCCCAACGACCTGCCGCGCCGCGCGCCGGCCCACGAGCACTTCACGATCGTGGGTGGCGGCAAGACCGGGATGGACTGCTGCCTGTGGCTGCTGCGCAACGGGGTACCACCCGAGCAGGTGCGCTGGGTCAGGCCCCGCGAGTCGTGGCTGCTGAACCGGGCCAACATCCAGCCGGGGCCGCGGTTCGTCAAGGCGCTGCGCGACTCCGTCGCGGTGCGGATGCAGGTGATCGCCGACGCGGGCTCGCTCGACGATCTTTTCGCCGGGCTCGAGGACGCCCGGATCCTGCTGCGTCTCGACCCCGCGATAACCCCCACCATGTACCACTGCGCGATCGTGTCGGAACGCGAACTGGAGCACCTGCGCCTAATCGGCGATGTGGTGCGTCTCGGCCACATCGATCACGTCGACCACGACCACATCCGGTTGCGCGAGGGCACGGTGACGGTGCCCGCACCCTCGTTGTATGTGGACTGCACGACCCAGGGGCTGCCCCGGCCTCCGTCGGTGCCGGTGTTCGACGGCGACCACATCACACTGCAGAGCGTGCGCAGCTGCCAGCAGGTGTTCAGCTCGGCGTTCATCGCCCACGTAGAGGCCGCCTACCCCGACGACGCCACCCGCAACGAGTTGTGTGTGCCGGTCCCGCACCCCGACGCGCCGATCGACTGGCTTCGGCACACGTTGGCCGACAACGCCGCTCAGTTGCGCTGGTTGCACGACCAGGATCTGATGGAGTGGTTGAAGTCGGCGCGCCTCAACGCCGCGCGCGACCTGTTCCCGGTGTTCCCGCCGGGCAAGGAACGGGTGCGCGACAAGGCGCTGGGCGCCCTCGCCGTGGCGCTGCGCAAGACCAACGAACAGCTGATCGGACTGATGAGCGGCTAGCCGCGCGCGTGCTTGCCCCGCGCGCCGCTCGCCCCGTCGCCGTCGCCGTCGTGTGGAAGATGAAAGCCGTTGCGGCCATTACGGTCCGGCTCGTCGTCGACCATCAGCTGATCGAGGATGCTGCGCCATTCCCGGTCCGGATCGGGAATGGCAACCGGGCGCAGCACGTCGGTGTCGGCCACCACACCGCTGCGCTCCTCCCAGGGCACCTCGTACTCGATGTAGTCGTCTTCGCCGTCGGCCCAATACAGCTCGTGGTCCGGGTCGTACCCCGGGCCCGGATCGGACTGCGGGTCCGGTTCGGTGACGGACTCGGCAGCGGCCTGCGACACCGACCGGATCAGGTCCATCAGGAACAGCGCCGCGACGACGCCGAAGAGCGCGACGAACGCCGGCAGCAGCATCGACTGCGACATCGCCGCGGCGAACGGCGCGTGCAGGAACTCGGGCAACCGCGCCACCTGGCCCTCACCCTGCGGGGGCCCGCCTGCGCCGCCCGGGAGCTTGGCCGACAGCTCGGAGGCCATCAGCGCCGCCATGCCCGCACTGCCCAGCACCGAACCCACCTGCCGGGTGGTGTTGTAGACACCGGAACCGGCACCGGCCAGCTGCGGGGGCAGATTCCTGGTCGCCGTCGCCGCCAGCGGCGACCAGATGAACGCCATCGCCACGCCCATCGCCGTCAGCGGCAGCACCAGCCGCCAGATCGGGGTGGTGGGCGTCATCTCGATGGACAGCCACGTCAGGCCGATCGCCATCAGGGAGAAGCCGAACCCGACCACCGAGCGCGGATGGGCCCGGTCGACGATGCGGCCCACCACCGGCGCCAGCACACCGGTCGCGACGGCCATCGGCGCGGTCAGCACCGCCGCCTGCGTCGGGGTCAGGCCACATACCGCCTGCGCGTAGAACATCAGCGGCAGGATCATCCCGGTGGCGACGAACCCGATCGTCGCCACCCCGAGGTTGGACATCGAGAAGTTCCGGTCCCGGAAGATGATCAGCGGTATCAGCGGTTCGCCGGTGTTGATCGACTGCCAGTACACGAACACCACCATCACCGCGACACCGACGGCGACGGTGGCCCAGATCCAGGCGGCCCAGTGGTGGGCCTGGCCTTCCTGCAGCGCGAACACGATCAGGAACATGCCGACCCCGGACAGCACCACCCCGGGCAGATCGAGGCGCTGCCGGCGCTGAGTCGGCAGCGACGGCACCAGATACACCGCCAGGGCCAAGCCCACGATGCCCACCGGCACGTTGACGATGAAGATCCACTGCCAGCCCAGCGTGTCCACCAGCACCCCGCCGGCCAGCGGTCCGGCCAGCGTCGCGACTCCGGCGGTGGCGCCCCACACGCTCATCGCCACGCCGCGGTTGTGCGCCGGGAAGGTGCGGGTGATCACCGTCAGTGTCTGCGGGGTGAGCAGCGCCGCGCCCACGCCCTGTAGCACCCGGGCGGCGACCAGCATGGCGATGCTGTCCGAAAGCCCGCACCACAGCGATGCGACCGTGAACACCGCCAGACCGAGCAGGTACATGGTCTTGGGCCCGTACCGGTCCCCGAGCCGGCCGGCGACCAGCAGCGGCACGGCGTAGGCCAGCAGGTAGGCGCTGGTCACCCAGATCACCGCGTCGTAGTCGACGTTCAACTGGGCCATGATCGCCGGATTGGCGACGGGCACGATCGTCGCGTCGACCAGGATCATGAAGAACCCGACCAGCAGTGCCCACAACGCGTGCCAGGGGTTGGCACCCCTGGCACGCGGCGTCACGGTTTCGAACATGGTGCAGTCAGCCAGAATTCACTCGGGGGGAGATGATCGTCGCGCCTGACGCTACGGTCCGGCGGAAGCCCCGACAAGTCAGCGCGCGGACGCCCGCGCGCTCAGGCGGACTCGGCGACCGCCTCCTCGGTGACGGCGGCCGGTGACGGGTTGCGGTGCACGCCGGTCAGCAGCAGCGCGGTCAATGCGACGAGGACACCGGCGGCCATCACGACGGCCATCGCGAGCTCGTCGTTGCCCAGCACCCCGACCACCGGCGCGATCGCCGCTCCCATCCCGAACTGCACGGCGCCGAGCAGCGCTGCGGCGGTGCCCGCGGCATCGGGGTGGCGCATCAGAGCGACTGCGGGCGCGTTCGGGATCACCAGGCCCATCGCGGCCAGGATGGCCCACACGGGGATCACGAAACCGAACAGCCCGCCGACGTGCGCGGCGGCCAGCGCGACGAACACCGCGCCGGACACCGAAGCCGCGACCAGCGCCCACAGCATGATCTGCTGCGGGGTGAACCTTTTGAGCAGTACGACGTTGCACTGGGTGGTGCCGATCAGCGCGATCGCACCGGCGCCGAACACCAGCGCGAACGCGGTCTGTCCCAGGCCGAACCGGCCCTGCAGCACGAACGAGGCACCGGCGATGTAGGCGAACAGGCCCGACATGCCCAGCGCGCCGACCATCATCAGGATCACGAACCGCACGTCGCGGAGCAGTTCCAGGTACGTCATCGCGATGCCGCGCACCTTGAGCGGACGGCGGTGGTCGACCGGAAGTGTCTCGGGCAACCCCAGCACCGCCATCACCAGCAGCGCGCCGGCGATGACCACGAGCGCGGCGAACACCCAGTGCCACGAGCCGTGCAGCAGTACCGCGGCGCCCAGCGACGGCGCCAGCACCGGCGCGACACCCAGCACCAGCATCAACCTCGACATGACCGTCGCGGCGGCGTTGTCCTTGTAGAGGTCACCGACGACCGCGATCGCGACCACCATGCCGGCCGCGGCACCCATGCCCTGCAGTCCGCGGGCGATGCCGAGCACGGTGATGTTGGTCGCGAACAGGCACAGCAGCGAGGCGGCCATGTGCACCACGATGCCGGCGAACAGCGGCCTGCGGCGGCCCAGCGAGTCCGACAGCGGACCGATGACCAGCTGCCCGATCGCCAGGCCCGCCAGTGTGCCGGTCAGCGTGAGCTGGGTGACCGACGAGGACACCGAGAGCTCCTCACCGATCCTCGGCAGGGCCGGCAGATACATGTCGATGGTCAGCGGGCCCAACGCCACGAGTAGTCCGAGCACCACGATCATCCGGGTGCGGTTCGGCGGAGCTTCGAGCACGGTTTGCCTCACATCCACGTCCGGGGATATTGCCACTGTTTGGTTAGCGACACTTCCCAATAATTTCTTCCCCGGATCGCCGACCGAGACCGCGATCACATCCGGGCACGTGGCCGCCGTCGCCGTTCGTTGTCTACGCGTTAGCCTGAGATCAGGTTCACAGGGAGGACGCACCCATGAGTGCCAAGTCACGAGCCAAGAATCCGCCCGCGGTCGTCGACGAGGATCCGGGCGTCGCCGCCAAGGCGCTCTCCCAGATCATCGAGCGCGGAGCCCGCGTGCAGGGGCCGGCCGTCAAGGCCTACGTGGAGAGGTTGCGGCACAGCGATCGCGGAGCCGGCCCCGCCGAGATCATCGCCAGGCTGGACAAGCAGTACATGGAGACGGTGACGGCCAGCGGCGCGGCGGTCGGGTCCGCCGCCGCGTATCCCGGCATCGGCACCTTGGTCGCGATGTCGGCCGTGGCCGGCGAGACCGTGGTCTTCCTCGAGGCGACGGCGCTGTATGTGCTCGCCGTCGCCGAGGTGCACGGCATCCCCGCCGAACACCGCGAGCGCCGCCGCGCGCTCGTGCTGTCGGTGCTCGTCGGCGAGGACAGCAAGCGCGCGGTGGCCGACCTCATCGGTCCGCGTCGCACCAGCGGAGCGTGGGTGTCCGACGGCGCTGCGACGCTGCCGCTGCCTGCCCTGTCCACGCTGAACTCACGGCTGCTGCGGTATTTCGTCAAGCGCTACACGCTCAAGCGCGGCGCGTTGGCGTTCGGCAAGATGCTGCCCGTCGGGATCGGCGCCGTCGTCGGCGGTGTCGGCAACCGGTTGATGGGCAAGAGGATCGTCGGCAACGCGCACAAGGCGTTCGGCGAGCCGCCGACCCGCTGGCCCTCCCTGCTGCATCTGCTGCCCCCACAACGTTCGTAGCGCGCCCCGGCGGGCATCCGACTCGCCGCAGCCGGTCCTCGCTGCGTGACCGCAATGACCATAAGTACGTTGCCTGGTCGGGTCGGTGACGGAAGCGCTAGCCTTGAGGCGGCTGAAACGCGGGTAACCGCACACCGGGTCGAAAAGGGGTGGCCGGCTGCCGCGGGGTGCTGGCCCGAAGCGAAGAATTGAGGCGAAAAGCAGCCGTGAGCTCACCTTCACCATTCGGTCAGAACGAGTGGTTGGTCGAAGAGATGTACCGCAAGTTCCGCGAGGATCCGTCATCGGTTGACCCGAGTTGGCACGAGTTCCTCGTCGACTACTCTCCCGAGCCCATGCACGACGCTCCCGCCCCCGGCGGAAGCGGGTCGTCTGTCGGCAGCAACGGCAGGCCGACCGCTCCCCCGGAGCCCGCGCCGGCTCCGGCGCCGGAAACCGCCAACGGTCGGCAGCCGACCAGGACCGACACACCCAAGCCCAGCGACAAAGCGAAGACCAAACCCGCGGACAAGACCCCCGCCAAGAGCGACACCAAACCCACGGACAAAGCCCCCGCGAAGTCGGGCACCGGGACCGACAGGACCGACCGGACCGACAAGTCCGACGCCAAATCCTCGCCCGCGCCGAAGCCCAAGGCCGCGGCCACCTCCGGGGACGACGAGACCCAGGTCCTGCGCGGCGCCGCCGCGGCCGTGGCCAAGAACATGTCCGCCTCGCTGGAGGTCCCGACCGCGACGAGCGTGCGCGCCATCCCGGCCAAGGCGATGATCGACAACCGCATCGTCATCAACAACCACCTCAAGCGCACGCGCGGCGGCAAGATCTCGTTCACCCACCTGCTGGGCTACGCGATCGTGCAGGCGGTCAAGAAGTTCCCGAACATGAATCGGCATTTCGCCGAGACCGACGGCAAGCCGACTGCCGTCACACCCGCGCACACCAACCTGGGCCTGGCCATCGACCTGCAGGGCAAGGACGGTAAGCGCTCCCTGGTCGTCGCCGCGATCAAGAACACCGAGAATATGCACTTCGGGCAGTTCATCGCCGCCTACGAGGACGTCGTGCGGCGTGCCCGCGACGGCAAGCTCACCGCCGAAGACTTTGCGGGCGTGACGATTTCGCTGACCAACCCCGGCACCATCGGCACCGTGCACTCGGTGCCGCGCCTGATGCAGGGCCAGGGTGCGATCATCGGCGCGGGCGCGATGGAGTACCCGGCCGAGTTCCAGGGCGCGAGCGAGGAGCGCATCGCCGAGCTGGGCGTCGGCAAGCTGATGACGCTGACGTCGACCTACGACCACCGCATCATCCAGGGCGCCGAATCGGGCGACTTCCTGCGCACGATCCACCAGCTGCTGCTCGACGACGAGTTCTACGACGAGATCTTCCGCGCTCTGGGCATCCCCTACGAGCCCGTCCGCTGGCGTATCGACAACCCGGACTCCATCGAGGACAAGAACGCCCGCGTCATCGAGCTGATCGCGGCCTACCGCAACCGCGGCCACCTGATGGCCGACATCGACCCGCTGCGGCTGGACAAGACCCGATTCCGCAGCCACCCCGACCTCGACGTCAACACTCACGGCCTGACCCTGTGGGACCTCGACCGCGAGTTCAAGGTGAACGGCTTCGCCGGGGCGACCCACAAGAAGCTGCGCGACATCCTCGGCCTGCTGCGGGACGCCTACTGCCGCCACATCGGCGTGGAGTACACCCACATCCTCGAGCCCGAGCAGCAGCAGTGGTTGCAGGAGCGCATCGAGGTCAAGCACGAGAAGCCGACGGTTGCCGAGCAGAAGTACATCCTGAGCAAGCTCAACGCCGCCGAGGCGTTCGAGACCTTCCTGCAGACCAAATACGTTGGGCAGAAACGGTTCTCGCTAGAGGGCGCCGAAACCGTCATCCCGATGATGGATGCGGCCATCGACCAGTGTGCCGAGCACGGACTCGACGAGGTCGTGATCGGGATGCCGCACCGCGGCCGGCTCAACGTGCTGGCCAACATCGTCGGCAAGCCGTACTCCCAGATCTTCACCGAGTTCGAGGGCAACCTGAACCCGTCGCAGGCGCACGGCTCCGGCGATGTGAAGTACCACCTCGGCGCCAACGGCACCTACATCCAGATGTTCGGAGACAACGACATCGACGTCTCGCTGGTGGCCAACCCCAGCCACCTCGAAGCCGTCGCCCCGGTGCTGGAGGGCATCGTCCGCGCCAAGCAGGACCTGATGAACGTCGGCGAGGAGGTCGACGGCACCGAGCAGTTCTCGGTCGTGCCGATGATGCTGCACGGCGACGCCGCGTTCGCCGGGCAGGGCGTGGTCGCCGAGACGCTGAACCTGGCGCTGCTACGCGGCTACCGCACCGGCGGCACGCTCCACATCATCGTCAACAACCAGATCGGCTTCACCACCTCGCCGAGCGACTCCCGCTCCTCGGAGTACTGCACGGACGTCGCGAAGATGATCGGCGCGCCGATCTTCCACGTCAACGGCGACGACCCCGAAGCCGCGGTGTGGGTGGCCAAGCTGGCCGTCGATTTCCGGCAGAAGTTCAAGAAGGACGTCGTCATCGACATGTTGTGCTACCGCAGGCGTGGCCACAACGAGGGCGACGACCCGTCGATGACCCAGCCGAACATGTACGACGTGATCGACACCAAGCGCGGTGTCCGCAAGTCCTACACCGAGGCGCTGATCGGCCGCGGCGACATCTCGATGAAGGAAGCCGAAGACGCGCTGCGCGACTACCAGGGCCAGCTCGAGCGGGTGTTCAACGAGGTCCGTGAGCTGGAGAAACACACGATCGCTCCGAGTGAGTCCGTGGAGTCCGACCAGATGGTGCCCGCCGGCATGACCACGGCCGTCGACAAGTCCCTGCTGGCCCGCATCGGTGACGCGCACCTGGCGTTCGGCGACGACTTCAACGTGCATCCGCGCGTCAAGCCGGTGCTGGAGAAGCGCCGGGAGATGGCCTACGAGGGCAAGGTCGACTGGGCGTTCGCCGAGCTGCTGGCGCTGGGCTCGTTCCTGGCCGAGGGCAAGACCATCCGGCTGACCGGCCAGGACACGCGGCGCGGCACGTTCACCCAGCGTCACTCGGTGATCATCGACCGCAAGACCGGCCGGGAGTTCACGCCGCTGGAGCTGCTGACCGTCGATGCCGACGGCAACCCGACGGGCGGCCGGTTCATGGTCTACGACTCGGCGCTGTCGGAGTACGCGGCCGTCGGTTTCGAGTACGGCTACTCCGTCGGCAACCCCGACGCGCTGGTGCTGTGGGAGGCCCAGTTCGGCGACTTCGTCAACGGTGCGCAGTCGATCATCGACGAGTTCATCTCCTCCGGCGAGGCCAAGTGGGGCCAGCTCTCCGACGTGGTGCTGCTCCTGCCGCACGGCCACGAGGGCCAGGGACCTGACCACACGTCGGGCCGCATCGAGCGGTTCCTGCAGCTGTGGGCCGAAGGGTCGATGACGATCGCGGTGCCCTCGACACCGGCGAACTACTTCCACCTGCTGCGCCGCCACGGCCTGGACGGGATCCGCCGCCCGCTGATCGTGTTCACGCCGAAGTCGATGCTGCGTAACAAGGCCGCCGTCAGCGACCTGCGGGACTTCACCGAGGCCAAGTTCCGGTCGGTGCTGGAGGAGCCCACCTACACCGAGGGCACCGGCGACCGGTCGAAGGTCAAGCGGCTGCTGCTGACCAGCGGAAAGCTGTACTACGAGCTGGCGGCCCGCAAGGCCAAGCAGGAGCGCGACGACGTGGCGATCGTGCGCCTGGAGCAGCTGGCACCACTGCCGAAGCGACGGCTGGCCGAGACTCTGGACCGGTACCCGAACATCGAGGAGAAGTTCTGGGTGCAGGAGGAGCCTGCCAACCAGGGCGCCTGGCCGACGCTGGGGTTGACGCTGCCCGAGGTGCTGCCGGAGAAGTTCGCCGGCATCAAGCGGATCTCACGGCGCGCGATGTCGGCGCCGTCGTCGGGTTCGTCGAAGGTGCACGCAGTCGAGCAGCAGGAGATCATCGACGAAGCGTTCGCGTAAGGACCGAGGGCCGCCTCCTGCCCCGGCGCGCTTCTTCCGGCGAGCGTGCGTGTTTGCAGCCGACACGCCGTGGATCGTGCGCACTTTGCGCACGGTCACGGTCGGCTGCGGGCGCGGCCGGACGGGCCGCCGATGTTCTCTCAGCGGAAGAACGAGAACGGCACACCGTCGGTGAGCGCATTGACCGCGCGCGGGCAGAAGATCTGAATGGCCAAGCCGGTGAACATGGTCGCGGGCCCCAGCGGGCGCCCGAGCGCGTCGGCGACGTCGGCCGCCACATTCGCCGCGTTCTGCCCCGGTTCGGCGAGCATCGGGCACACCGACTGGCCGACTCGCATCGCGGTGGCCGGATCGATGTCGCCGAGGCGGTAGTTCTGCAACGTCGACAGGAAGACGTCGTTCGCGGTGTCGGCGTGGACCGGGGCCGCGGTGAGCGTCGCGGCCGCGGCGGCCGACGCGCACAGCGCTGCGACGGCCGGGTAGGTCAACTTCATACCCGGACTGTCGTCGCGACGGCTCCGGTCATTACCGCCGTGACCCATTCCGCATCGGTACCCGCGGTACCGGTAAGCTCGCACCAACTCAACACGCGTAGAACACCACGAGGGAGTTGACATGGAGGGCTTTGCCGGAAAGGTCGTCGTCGTGACCGGCGCCGGATCGGGTATCGGTCAGGCGCTGGCGATCGAACTGGGGCGCTCCGGCGCGCACGTGGCGATCAGCGACGTCGACACCGAGGGCCTGGCGGTCACCGAGGAGCGGCTCAAGGCGATCGGCGCCCAGGTGAAGGCCGACCGCCTCAATGTGAGCGAACGCGAAGCGTTCCTGCTCTACGCCGACAGCGTCGCCGAGCACTTCGGCAAGGTCAACCAGATCTACAACAACGCCGGCATCGCGTTCACCGGCGACATCGAGGTCAGCCAGTTCAAGGACATGGAACGGGTGATGGACGTCGACTACTGGGGTGTGGTCAACGGCACCAAGGCGTTCCTGCCGCACCTGATCGCCTCCGGCGACGGACACGTCGTCAACGTCTCGAGCGTCTTCGGCCTGTTCTCGGTGCCCGGCCAGGCGGCGTACAACTCCGCGAAGTTCGCCGTTCGCGGCTTCACCGAAGCACTGCGTCAGGAGATGGCACTGGCCGGACATCCGGTCAAGGTGTCGTGTGTGCACCCCGGCGGCATCAAGACCGCGATCGCACGCAACGCCACCGCCGCCGAGGGGCTCGACGCCGAGGAACTGGCCAAGACCTTCGACAAGAAACTCGCCAGCACGACCCCGGAGAAAGCCGCCAAGATCATCCTCGACGGCGTGCGCAAGAACAAGGCCCGCATTTTGGTGGGCAACGACGCGAAGATGTTCGAGATCGTCATCCGCGTCGTCGGCGCCGGATACCAGAGCCTGTTCCCCAAGGCCGTGGCCCGGCTGACACCGAAGACGAAGTAGCCCGCTCGCCCTCTCGAGCGTGCGGAGCCGGCGCGACGAGCGTGCGGAAAGTGCCTGATCTCGACGGCGTGTCCGCCGCAGACACGCACGGTCGCGGTGAGGGCCAGGCTCAGTTGCCGATGCCGAGTGGGTGGGCGTCGAGCCACTGCCCGGCCACCAGACCCGGCTCGGTGCCCTCGGCGACCATGCGTCGCATGTCCGCCAGCGAACCGGTGTCCAGCACACCGGCGATCTCGTTGAGTGCCAGCACCTGAGACTCGGTCAGCTCGTTGCGCCGATACAGCGGGACCAGGTTCTCGGCGCGGATCAACGCCGTCTTGTCCGACAGCACCACGACCTGCGAGGGCACATCGGGAGCCGCCGTCGTCGTCCACGCCGCGTCGATCTGCCCGGCCCGGAGCGCGGCGAACATGGCGTCGTCGTCGGCGAAGGACCGCGCCGGTGCCAAGGAGCACGTCCCCACCGTCGACGGGTGCGGCACCGCGGCGACCGCGCCGAGCGAGATTCCCTCGCAGCGGCGGGCCATCGCGCCGACGTCGCGACCGCCCCAGTCGTCCGCCGTCTGTTCGGTGACCGCCACGGCCGGCTTGTCCTCGGCCGAGGTGGTGTAGTCACCGGCGGCGACCCCCTCGGGCAGCACCGACAACAGAGTGCGGTAGACCTGCACATCCGACCGCGCCGCGGAGTCGGGCGCGAACCGCGCCAGCAGCGTTCCGGTGAACCCGGGAGCCACCTGCACCTCGTCCCGGTCGAGCGATTCGAGCGGGTCATCGGCCACCGTCACGTGTGCCGGGTTCCCGTAATAACGCAGCGCCGCCGCATACAGGTGGGCGATCAGCTGCGATTCCGGATCGGCCGGCGAGCCGACCGGGATCGACGGGGGCGACGACTGGCCACCGCACCCGGCCAGTATCCCACCGGCCATCACCACGGCCGCCAGCCGCAGCAAGGGGCCCCGAAAACTGTTGCGGCTCAGTCGACTAGTCCTCAGAGGCGGCGGCAACCGCGGCGGCCACCGCGGGGCCCACCCGCGGATCCAGCGCGCTCGGGACGATATGGTCGACGGCGAGATCGTCGCCGACGACCGAGAAGATCGCCTCGGCCGCAGCGACCTTCATCTTCTCGGTGATGCGCCGGGCGCCGGCATCCAGCGCCCCACGGAACACCCCGGGGAAAGCCAGCACGTTGTTGATCTGGTTCGGGAAATCGCTGCGGCCGGTCGCCACCACGGCCGCGTATTTGCGGGCTGCGTCCGGATGGATCTCGGGATCGGGATTCGACAGTGCGAACACGATCCCGTTGGGCGCCATCGTCGCGATGATGTTCTCCGGGACCAGACCCGCCGACAGACCAAGGAACATGTCGGCGCCGTCGAGCGCCTCGGCGATCCCCCCGGTACGGCCGGCCGGGTTGGTGCGCTCGGCAAGCGCGGCCTTGAACGGGTTCAGGTCATCACGGCCGGTGTGGACGATCCCCTTGGAATCGAGCACCGTGACGTCGGCGATGCCCTTGGCCAGCAGAATGTTCGCGCACGCCACCCCGGCGGCGCCGGCACCGGAGATCACCACGCGCAGCGTATTCATGTCGCGGTCGAGCACCTTCGCCGCACCGTGCAGCGCGGCGAGCACCACGATCGCGGTGCCGTGCTGGTCGTCGTGCATCACCGGGCAATCCAGGGCCTCGATGACACGCCGCTCGATCTCGAAACAGCGCGGGGCGGAGATGTCCTCCAGATTCACCGCGCCGAAGCTGGGCCGCAGCCGGATCAGCGTCTCGACGATCTCGTCGGGATCGTTGGTGTCCAGCACGATCGGGATCGAGTCCAGCCCGCCGAACGTCTTGAACAGGGCGCTCTTGCCCTCCATCACCGGCAGCGACGCCGCCGCACCGATGTCCCCGAGCCCCAGCACCGCGCTGCCGTCACTGACGACCGCGACCAGCCGGTTCGCCCACGTGTACTTCGCGGCCAGCGTCTTGTCCGCCGCGATCGCCCGGCTGACCTGGGCCACACCCGGGGTGTATGCGATCGACAGCGCCCGCTGGGTGTCCAGCGGCGACTTCAGTTCGACCGAGAGCTTGCCGCCCTCGTGAGCCTCGAAGATCTCGCTGTCCTCGATGACGACCTGCGGCGTGCGCTCGACCGATCCCACTGATTCCGACACGGGCGTCAGGGTAGTCCACCCCGTGAACTCACCGGAACGGGTTCCCCCGCGGTGAGAACGACGGCGCAGACCGGCGCGTACGATTCTCGCCGGTGCCCGAAGGGCAGGTCCGAGCCCTGCGCCCTGACGAGGGGAGGTCGCACATGCCGGCGTTCCGTGCGTTGCCGCCGTCGATGGGCCGTCCTACCGGCACGGCGCGCGGTGCAGGTCAGGACGGTCCGGACGCGAGGCGAATCCACCTCCCGGTTTCGCAGGCGATGGTCGACTGCGGCGTCTACTCCGAAGGCCAACGGTTGCCCGGCAAGTACACCCACGCCGCGGCGCTGGCCAAGGTGCACGAACTCGAAGCCGAAGGGAAAGCGGCCTTCGTCTGGATCGGTCTGCACGAACCCGACGAACAACAGATGCAGACCGTCGCCGACGTCTTCGGCCTGCACGAACTGGCCGTCGAGGACGCCGTACACGCCCACCAGCGCCCGAAACTCGAGCGCTACGACGACATGCTGTTTTTGGTCCTCAAGACCGTCACCTATGTCGAGCACGACTCGATGGCCAAGGCCCGCGAGATCGTCGAGACCGGCGAGGTCATGATCTTCGTCGGCAAGGACTACGTCGTCACCGTGCGCCACGGTGAACACGGCGGGCTCGCGGGGGTGCGCAAACGCCTGGAGAGCTCACCGGCGAATCTGAGGCTCGGCCCGCACGCGGTGATGCACGCGATCGCCGATCAGGTCGTCGACACCTACCTCGACGTGACCGATCTGATCGAGAACGACATCGACGCCATGGAAGAGGACATCTTCTCGCCGCAGGCGCGCACCGACATCGAGAGCATCTACCTGCTCAAACGTGAGGTCGTCGAACTGCGGCGGGCCGTCAGCCCGCTGGCCACCGATCTGCAGAGCATCGGCAGCGACCACGCCGATCTGGTCGACGCCGAGATCCGCCGCTACATGCGCGACGTCCTCGACCACACCATCAAAGCCGCCGACCGCATCGCCAGCTTCGACGAGATGCTGAGCTCGATGGTGCAGGCCGCGCTCGGTAAAGTCGCGATGCAGCAGAACGTCGACATGCGCAAGATCTCGGCCTGGGTCGCCATCGCCGCCGTACCCACCGCGATGGCAGGCATCTACGGCATGAACTTCGACGCGATGCCTGAATTGCACTGGGAATTCGGCTATCCGATGATCCTGCTGGTGATGACCACGGTGTGCGTGCTGCTGTACCGCAACTTCCGGCGCAACAACTGGCTCTGATTCTCGCCGAAATCGCATTCCACGCGCAGAATCTCGCGGTGATCCCGCGCTGACTGCAATCTCGGCCGAATCAGGGGCGGCTCGCCGCTCAGGTTGGATTGGCGGCTCGCCGCTCAGGTTGGATTGGCGGCTCGCCGCCGTGGGTCCGTCGGATCGACCCCGTCCTGCACCCACGCCTCCCTCATCGCGTCCGCACCCTTGAGTCGCACCCACGCCGCCTCCGTCGGAGTGATCGGCACCGCCGAGAGCAGCGTCACCGGCGACAACGGCTCGGGCAACACGACGTCGTCGATATCGCTGTGGCCCAACAGAAACGCCGTGAACGGCGCGCCTTCCCACAGCGGCGTCTCGAGGTCGACCAGCGCGTCGGGCGCCAGAACCAGACCCTCGACCGCGGGGGCCGCCGCGACGATCGCGACCGAGCGCGACAACCCGGCAGGCGAGGGGCCACGCAACGCGACCACGACCTCCGCACGGGGACCCTGCACCGGATCGGCCACCATGTCGGTCGGGTCGACCATCGGATGCCGCGAGCACCCCAGCGAAACATACTGCACCGCAGCATCTCCCGGCCCGGCGAAGCGCAGCACGTCGATGCGTTCGGTGCCCAGGAAGGTGACGCTGGTAATGCCCGGCTCGGCGGTGATGCCGTTGCGGGCGAAGTGATCCCGCACATGCGCACGAACCAGGTCGAGAACCTCGGTCATGCGCGCACTTCCGGCAGGGACAGGTTGCTTCCGGTACGGGGATCGAACAGCTGCACGTTGGCCGGATTCAACGCCAGCTGCACGGTCGACCCGGGCTTGGCCGCCGAATGCACCGGAAACCGTGCGACGAACTCGTTCTCACCGGCCGCCGACTCCGCGGCGACCTCGGCCAGCTGCACCGCCTGCGCCGCGGGGCCGTCTACCCCGAAGTAGACGTACTTGTCGGCGCCCAGCGTCTCCACCATCTCGACGGTGACCTCGAACACCAGGGCGCCGATCTTGGCATAGGCGTCGATGACGGCCGCGTCCTCGAGGTGTTCTGGACGGATCCCCGCGATCAGGTCATCGGCGAAGCGGTGATCCCTGAGCCGCTCGTAGACGGCTCCGGTCAACGGGATCTCACCGAAAGGCAACCGGATACCGAGCTCGGTCAGCGCGGCCGGGAAGAAGTTCATCGCCGGGGAACCGATGAACCCGGCCACGAAAAGGTTGACAGGTGAGCGGTACAACTCCTCGGGGGTGCCGATCTGCTGCACAGCGCCACTCGACATCACCACCACCCGGTCACCGAGCGTCATGGCCTCGGTCTGGTCATGGGTCACATAGAGCGTCGTCGTCCCGAGCCGCTTCTGCAGACGCGCGATCTCGGTGCGCATCTGCCCCCTCAGCTTCGCATCGAGATTCGACAACGGCTCGTCCAGCAGGAAGGCCTTGGGATTCCGCACGATGGCGCGCCCCATCGCGACCCGCTGGCGCTGACCCCCCGAGAGCTGGCTCGGCTTACGGTCCAGCACGGCAGTCAGGTCAAGGGTTTTCGCCGTCTGCTCGACCTTCTGCGCGATCTCGTACCTGTTCAGCTTGGCCAGGGTCAGCGGGAACGCGATGTTCTCGCCCACCGTCATGTGCGGGTAGAGAGCATACGACTGGAACACCATCGCGATGTCGCGGTCTTTGACCGACCGCTCGTTGACCCGCTCACCGTCGATACGCAACTCGCCGGAGGTGATCTCTTCGAGTCCGGCGATCATGTTGAGCGTGGTGGACTTACCGCAACCCGACGGCCCGACCAGGATCACGAATTCGCCGTCGGCGACCGTGATCGACAGGTCGCGCACAGCCGCCGTGCCGTCGGGGTAACTCTTGGTCACCCCGTCCAAAACGATCTCAGCCATCGGCTCCCTCTCACCGCACGGGCCCGGGCATCACACCGATACCCGCCCCTGCGACGGGATTGTCCCGCGGGGCAAAACTAGGGCCAACGCGTCGCCGAGTGCAACATCGTCACCGCAGGCCGCCGCGGTGCACGACGCAGGAGTCAGATGGTCAGGCGGGCGAGCAGATCCCGGCCGCGCTCGGCGTTCTGCGGGTCGCAGAGCACGTCGTAGCGTCCGGCCACCAGCTGCAGCGTCGAACTGAAATCTCTTGTCCCGCGCGCCATCGCATACGGGATCGCCGAGGTGATCAGGCCGAAGAACACACCGGCGATCAACCCGGTGACGAGCGCACTCCACGGGTTGGGGCTGAAGAACCCGAGAATCAAACCGATGAACAGGCCCAGCCAGGCGCCGGTGAGCACCCCGCCGCCGAGCACCTTCGGCCACGTCAACCGTCCTGTGACGCGCTCGACCTGCATCAGGTCCACGCCGACGATGGTGACCTGCTGGACCGGAAACTCTTGGTCGGACAGGTAGTCCACGGCGCGCTGCGCCTCCGCATAGGTGGGATACGAACCGATCGGCCAACCCTTGGGCGGGGTCGGAAGGCCTACCGGGCGACCACGTCCCGTGGCCGGGCCGCCGGGCGCCGCAGCGGGATTCTGTCCTGGCTGAAACGGGCTGGTCATCTCGTCACTCCTTCGCTACGCCCACGTAACGCTAGTCCCCTGATCAACGAGCGGCACCCCCGGAAGGTGCCGCCGCGGCGCTCACCTCGGGTTTCCCACGGCTAGGCTAGGTTGATCAGCATGACAAATTCGGACAACGACGCAGGCCGTAGCGAATCGTCCGACTCCCCCACGGGAGGGTCCGAACCTTCCTCGGCCGGTTATGAAGCGCCTCCGATCGAGCACACCCAGGGCACCGCGGCCGAGCAGCCGCAGAACTACCCGCCGGCATACAACCCGCCGCCGGTCTCGGGGTACGACCAGCCTCCGGCGTACACGCCGACCACCGGCTACCCGCCGCCCGGGGGGTTCGCGGCGCCGGACTATCCGCCGCCCGCCGGTTACCCGCCGCCCTACCCCGACGCCGGCCCGCCCGCGCCCTACCCGGGCCCCGGCTACGCCCCACCGGGATACCCGCCCCCGGATTTCGGTGGCCCGTCCTACCCGCCGCCGCCGTACGGCGCCGTACCCGGCGGATATCCGCCCGCCGGCGGGTGGACCGGGGCCGAGTTCGGTTACGGGCCGCCGCCCCCGCAGGGCACCAACACCATGGCGATCGGCTCCCTGGTGGCCTCGTGCGTCGGCCTGTTCTGTTGCCTGGGGTCCATCGTCGGGATCGTGCTCGGCATCGTGGCGATGGGCCAGATCAAGCAGACCCACCAGGACGGCAACGGGCTGGCGATCGCCGGCATCGTCGTCGGTGTGCTCACCCTTCTGATCAGCGGCATCGCCACCCTGGCCATCATCGGCTCGGGCTCCTGACCCGCGGGACCACTTAGCTCGGCGGCTGGAACCTCTCGCCCTTGCGCTGCATACCCGCGGCCCTGCCCTTGCCCGCGATCACCAGCGCCATCTTGCGGCTGGCCTCGTCGATCATCTCGTCGCCGAGCATCGCCGCTCCCCTGGCGCCGCCGGCCTTCGAGGTGTGCCACTCGTAGGCTTCCAGGATCAATTCGGCATGGTCGTAGGCCTCCTGACGGGGGCTGTAGATTTCGTTGCCCGCCTCGATCTGGTCGGGATGCAGCACCCACTTGCCGTCGTAGCCCAGCGCCGCCGAGCGGCCCGCGACCCGCCGGAACGCTTCGACGTCCCGCACCTTCAGATACGGGCCGTCGATGGCGGCGATGCCGTTGGCGCGTGCCGCCACCAGGATCCGCATCAACACGTGGTGATAGGCGTCGCCCTCGCCGTACCCTTCGGGCTGCTCCCCGACTTCCAGAGTCCGCATGTTCAGGCTCGCCATCAGATCAGCGGGACCGAGCACCAGGGCCTGGACCCGGGGTGCCGCGGCGATGAGGTCGACGTTCGTCAGCCCCTTGGCGTCCTCGATCTGGGCCTCGATACCGATGTGCCCCAATGGCAGATCGTGCGTGGCCTCCAGCTGGCCGAGCAGGAGATCGAGGGCGTACACGTGTGACACGTCGGTCACCTTGGGCAGCACCACGACGTCCAGCGCGGTCCCAGCCCTGGCGACCACCTCGATGATGTCGGCATGCGTCCACGGGGTGGTCCAGTCGTTGACGCGCACCCCGCGCAGCGCTCCGGACCACCCCGGCTCGGCCAGCGCCGCGGCAACCTGCTCGCGCGCCTGCGCCTTGGCCTCCGGGGCGACGGCGTCCTCAAGGTCGAGGAACACCTGATCGGCGGGAAGGGTCTTGGCCTTCTGGATCATCTTCGCGCTGCTGCCCGGCACGGACAGGCACGTCCGACGGGGTCGATACCGGTTTTCCACAACAACACTCTCTACCCTTTACAACCATGGCGTCGGTCAACAGGGTCTATGCGGCTCGTCTCGCGGGCATGGTCGTACTCGGACCCGACGGCGAATCCATCGGCCGTGTCCGTGACGTGGTCGTCGGCATCAGCGTCGTACGCCAACAACCCCGTGTGCTCGGCCTCGTCATCGAATTGCTCACCCGCAGAAGAATTTTCGTGCCGATTTTGCGCGTCACGGCCATCGAGCCGGGCGCGGTCACACTGTCGACGGGTAACGTCTCGCTGCGGCGCTTCTCCCAGCGGCCCGGTGAGGTGCTGGTGCTCGGGCAGGTGATCGAGACCCGGGTCCGCGTCGACGATCCGGACCTGCCGGAACTGGCCGGGGTGGACGTGGTGGTCGTCGACCTCGCCATCGAACAGACCCGCACCCGCGACTGGATGGTCACCAAGGTCGCGGTGCGCCAGCAGCGCCGGCTGGGCCGGCGGAGCAACGTCTACACCGTCGAATGGCAGAACGTGCAGGGCCTCACCCCGTCCGGTCTGGCGATGCCCGATCAGGGAGTGGCCCAGCTGCTGGAGCAGTTCGAGGGCCAGCGCGCCGTCGAGGTGGCCGACGCGATCCGGGAACTGCCCGCCAAGCGGCGCTACGAGGTGATCAACGCCTTCGACGACGAGCGCCTCGCCGATGTGCTGCAGGAACTGCCGGTGGACCAGCAGGTGGCCCTGCTCCGCCAACTCAAGACCGACCGGGCGGCCGACGTGCTCGAGGCGATGGACCCCGACGACGCCGCCGATCTGTTGGGCACGATGACGCCCGCCGACGCCGAACAGTTCCTGCGCCGGATGGATCCGGAGGACTCCGAGGACGTCCGTCGGCTGCTGAGCCACTCACCGAACACCGCGGGCGGTCTGATGACCTCCGAACCGGTGGCACTCGCCCCGGACACCACCGTCGCCGAGGCGCTGGCGCGGGTCCGCGACCCGGATCTGACCCCGGCGCTGGCGTCGTTGGTGTTCGTGGTGCGGCCGCCGACCGCCACCCCGACCGGACGCTACCTGGGGTGCGTGCACCTCCAGCGGCTGCTCCGCGAGCCGCCCGCCGCGCTGGTCAGCGGCATCATCGACACCGATCTGCCGACGCTGGGCCCGGAGGACTCGCTCGGCGCGGTGACCCGGTATTTCGCGGCCTACAACCTGGTGTGCGGCCCGGTGGTGGACGAGGAGAACCACCTGCTGGGGGCCGTGTCGGTCGACGACGTCCTGGACCATCTGCTGCCCGACGACTGGCGTGAACGAGAGGCCGAGCCCGTGATCGTGACCGCCGAGAAGGCCACATGAGCGACGCATCGTCGCGTCAGCGCCTGGACACCCCCAGGATCTCGCGGAGCCTGGCGCCCCGGCTGGACGTCGAGGCCGTGGGCCGGTTCAGCGAACGGATCGCCCGGTTCCTGGGCACCGGCCGCTATCTCGCGATCCAGACCATCGTCGTGATCGTGTGGATCCTGCTCAACCTCGGCGCGTTCGCCTGGCAATGGGACCCGTACCCGTTCATCCTCCTCAACCTGGCCTTCTCCACCCAGGCGGCTTATGCGGCGCCGCTGATCCTGCTCGCCCAGAACCGCCAGGAGAACCGCGACCGGGTCGCTCTGGAGGAGGATCGCCGACGCGCCGAACAGACCAAGGCCGACACCGAGTTCCTGGCCCGCGAGCTCGCGGCGCTGCGGTTGGCCGTCGGCGAGGTCGCCACCCGCGACTACCTGCGCCGCGAACTGGAGGAGATCCGCGAGCTGATCCAGGATCTGCACGCCCGCGCCGACGCCGGCAGACCCGAGAGCGGCAAACAGGACGCAGGTGAACGCAGGACCAAGAAATCCGGCTGAGACACTCACGCCCATTGCTGTAACACCGACGTTGCCCAATAGGTATGGTGACTTGATTCACAGGTGATCTGACAGCTAGGACGGTCGAGTGCACATAGGGGGAGGATCGGCCCTCACAGCGGCCCGGCGGCGCGCGGGGCAGTTCGTCCGGATGCCGGCATTCGGCGTCGCCGCGGTACTCACACCACTGGTGCTCGCCGGAGCCGTCGGCGCGTCTGCTCCCCAGGCGACCCAGCCCGGCCGCGACTCGGCGGTGATGCCACTGGCCGCGGTCGCCCCGTCGGCACCGGACCGTTCCGGCCCGTCGGTCGTCGCTGTCACCAAGACCCCGGCCCCGTTGCGCACCGTGGCCAACAGCTCGTCGGCTCCCCCGCCGCCACTGGTCGTCACTTCGCCTGGCACACTTCGCATTCCGTCGACGGCGCTGGCCGCCTACCGCAACGCCGAGACCATGATGGCGGCGGCCTACCCCGGCTGCGGGCTGAGCTGGAACTTGCTGGCCGGCATCGGGCGCATCGAGTCGATGCACGCCTACGGCGGCGCCACCGACGCCCGCGGCACCGCGGTGCGGCCGATTTACGGGCCCGCGCTGGACGGCACACTGCCCGGCAACGAGGTCATCGTGCAGAGCCGGTCGGCCGATCGCGTGATCTACGCCCGGGCCATGGGGCCGATGCAGTTCCTGCCCGGAACGTGGTCACGGTATGCCTCCGATGGTGACGGCGACGGTAAGGCCGACGTCCAGAATCTGTACGACGCCTCACTGGCCGCGGCCCGCTACCTGTGCAGCGGCAACATGAACCTGCGCAATCAGCCCGACGTCATCGCCGCGATCCTGCGCTACAACAACTCGATGGCCTACGCCCAGAACGTGCTGAGCTGGGCCGCGGCATACGCGACCGGCGTCGTTCCGGTCGACCTACCGCCGATCACCGGTGAGGTTCCCGAGCTGAGCACCGCGGCCACCACCAACAGCCACCTCGACCGGCGAGAGGGCATCGGCCCGGGCCTTCCGCTCAACGCGACCGGCCTGCCCGCCAACGATCCGCTGGCATTGATCCCCCTGATGAGCCGCACCGATGTGGCCAGCCAGATCAACCAGAACGTGCCGGGCTTCGTGCCGGGCCAAAGCCTCGGCCCGCTGCCCGGACCGGCGCCGCAGGCGTTGCCCGAACCGGTGGCCCCACCGCCGCCGGCATGGGTGCCGCCGTGGATTCAGCAGCAACAGCAGCGAGCGCCCGAGTGCGCGGTGTTCTGCATCAAAGACCTCCCGCCCGCGGCGCCCCCCGCACCCGCCCCGGCGCCCGCGGCTCCGTTCGGCCTGCCGCCCGCTCCGGCGGCGCCGCCGGCCGCCGCCGTGCCCGACATGCCGACCGCGCCTGGTCCGGCACCCGGTCCGGCACCCGGACCCGCGCCCGGCCCGGTGGGCTGAGCACCGCCGGCGCCCGCATTCGGGGGCCCGGCCGTCCGGCGCCTAGACTCGCCGGTGATGACATCTACACCGACTGACCTGGAAGCGGCGGTCCGTTCCGCGCTGGCCAAGGTGATCGACCCCGAACTCCGGCGGCCGATCACCGAAGTGGGCATGGTCAAGAACGTCACGGTCGACCCCGACTCCTCGGTTCACGTCGAGATCTACCTGACCACCGCGGCGTGCCCGAAGAAGACCGAGATCTCGGACCGCGTCACCCGCGCGGTGCGCGACGTCCCCGGCACCGGCGCGGTGAAGGTCACTCTCGACGTGATGAACGACGAGCAGCGGGCTGAACTGCGCAGGCAACTGCGCGGTGACTCCCGCGAACCCGTGATCCCATTCGCCCAACCTGGATCGCTGACCCGGGTCTACGCGGTCGCGTCCGGTAAGGGCGGTGTCGGAAAGTCCAGTGTCACTGTGAATCTGGCTGCCGCGATGGCCGCCCGTGGGTTGTCGGTCGGGCTGCTCGACGCCGACATCTACGGGCATTCCGTGCCTCGGATGATGGGCACCACCGATCGGCCCACCCAGGTCGACTCGATGATCCTGCCACCCGTCTCCCATGACGTGCGGGTCATCTCGATCGCGATGTTCACCCAGGGCAACACCCCCGTGGTGTGGCGCGGACCGATGCTGCACCGCGCGCTGCAGCAGTTCCTCGCCGACGTCTACTGGGGCGACCTGGACGTCCTGCTGCTCGATCTGCCTCCAGGCACCGGAGACATCGCGATCTCGGTCGCTCAGCTGATCCCCGGCGCCGAGATCCTGGTGGTCACCACCCCGCAGCTGGCCGCCGCCGAGGTGGCCGAACGGGCCGGCGCGATCGCGCTGCAGACCCGTCAGCGCATCGCCGGCGTGGTGGAGAACATGGTCGACGGCCCCGTCATCAAGATGTTCGGCGAGGGTGGCGGCCGCCACGTCGCGGAGAGCCTGTCCCGCGCCGTCGGCGCCGACGTGCCGCTGCTGGGCCAAGTGCCGTTGGATCCGGCGCTGGTGACCGCCGGCGACTCGGGCGTGCCGCTGGTTCTCAGCGCACCCGACTCCGCCGCCGGTCAGGAACTGCGCAAGATCGCCGACGCACTGTCCAGCCGCAAGCGTGGACTGGCCGGGATGTCGCTGGGACTGGATCCCGCCGGCCGCTAGCCGCCCCGGCCCCGTTCGCCGAAACCGCATTCCACGCGGCCTTCGGGGCGGCCGGACCGCGTGGAACGCGGTTTCGCCCAGGTTTCCGCAGCGGCGATCAGGTCGCGTCGGGATCGAACGGCGTCGCAAGCGACTCCGTCCCACCCGAAGACGGCGCGCCCGGGGTCGCCGCACCTGGCGTCGGCGCACCTGATGACGGCTGAGCGCCGGGCTCGCGGACATCGTGGGCCGCGGCCGCGGGACCGGGGCCCGACTGGGGCTTCTCCGGCGGGCCGGTCGGCCTGCCGTTCTGGTCGAATTTGCCGGTGAGGATCGAGTCGTCGCCGTCGAGAAGATGCTTGGTCAACGCCGCGCGCGGCGTCATGCCGCGCAGCTTCTGCAACTCCGACAACGGCTCCCGCAGGTCGTCGAAGTCCGAGCCCAGTTCCTGACGCAGCTGCGTGGTCGCACCGGTGACATAGTCACGCACCTGACGCACCGCGTCCGCGGTCCAGCGGATGGCGCCGGGCAGCCGTTCCGGCCCGAGGATCACCAGACCGGCGATCACCAGGACCAGCATCTCGCCCCAGCCTACGTTCGCGAACATGGCTCTACGTGCTGTCGTCGCCGTTGGGCGTCACCGTCAGCGTGACCGGGCGCCCCTCCCGGAGTACCTCGATGGGTGCCGGTTCGCCGATCTTGAGCTGACGCACCGCAACGATGAACTCGTCGGCGTCGGCGACCTTGCGGTCACCGACCTTGACGACCACGTCGTTCTCCAGGATGCCCGCGCGCTCGGCCGGGCTGTTCGGGGAGACATCGGCGATCTGCGCCCCCTTGGCCACGTCGTTGCTGACCGACCGTGCGGTCAGCCCGAGTGTGGGATGGGCGATCTTGCCGTTCTTGATCAGCGTCTCGACGACCTGCTTGACCTCGTTGACAGGGATCGCGAACCCCAGGCCGCTGGCGCTGTCGGACAGCGACTTGCCTGCGGTGTTGATGCCGATGACCTCAGACCGCATGTTGATCAGCGGACCGCCGGAGTTGCCGTGGTTGATCGACGCGTCGGTCTGCACGCCGTCGATGACCGTGTCGGTGTCCGAGCCGTCACCCGACAGCGGGACCGGTCGATGCAGCGCGCTGATGATGCCGTGCGTGACAGTGCTCCTCAGTCCTAGCGGGGCGCCCGCGGCGATCACCTCTTCGCCGACGCGCAACTTCTCGGAGTCACCCATCCGGGCCACCGACAGGTTGTCGACGTTGTCGACCTTGAGCACCGCCAGATCGGTCTTCGGGTCGCGACCCACCAGGTTCGCGGGCACCTCGGAGCCGTCGTTGAACACCACCGACATCTTGAACTCGCTGGGGTTGGTGGCGGCCTCGGAGATCACGTGGTTGTTGGTGACGATGTATCCGCGCCCGTCGATGACGACGCCGGAACCCTGCGATCCCTCTCGGTCGCTGGTCGCCTCGATCGTCACCACCGAATCAGCCACCGCCGCAGCTACTTCGGCGAACTGCCCCTCGGGCTCGCCCTCGCCGGAACTGCTGGTCTCCAGCGTGACCTTCGACGTGGTGAACGCCGAGACCACCTCGGCGGTGGTGCGTCCCACCCAGCCGCCGGCCACACCGATGAGCAGCGCCGCGATGCCGAGCACGACGAGCGCGGTGTAGGACACCTTGCCGCCGAACAGCACGTCCCGCACGCCGAGCTTGCCCATCGGGGCGGTGGCCTGCGCGGACCCGGTCGGGGGCAGCGCCGGGGTGCCCAGCGCCACCGGCGCCCCCGGATTACGCCAGGGATCGTCGACGCCGTCGTCATCGCCGTCCCGTTCGGCCTCCAGCGCGCCGGCGTCGGTGGGATGACGCTGCAACGAATCCCCGCCGGGGTGGGGGCGGCCGAAAGCCTCGGCCAGCACCGGATCCGGCGCCTGATCCGTGGGAGTGTACTCACCCTGATCACGATGCTTGTCAGCGCCGAGGAACGAACCGTTCACCCCGGCGGGCCTGCCGAATGCACGCTGAGCCGCCGGATCGACCGGCGGACGCGACACCGGCCGCGGCTCGAGGCGTTCCCGACCGGTCTGGTCCAGATTGGTCACCCGTACATCGCCCTTTCGTACCCCGCTGCAGCCTTCCGACGCCCGCGGCGACGTGTCAGCGATCGCGGTCGATTTTTCGCTTCTACCCTACCGGCGCTTACGGCGGGAACGCTGGGTGCCGTCAGCCAACTGCGGGTGCTCCACCGGCTGCGGCCTCTCGACCGGAGTGCGGTGGGGAATCTGGGACAGCAGACCCAGCAGATCACTCGGGATCGCGACCGGGCGTGACTCGCGCAACGCCTCGCGCGCCTGCCGCTGCGCATCGACCTCCAGCGCGCACTCCTGGCACAACGACAGGTGGTGAGCGGCTCTCAGGTGCGCCGACATGCGCAGCTCGCCGTCGACGAACGCCGCGATCGCCTCGATCGACAGATGCTCTGTCGAACCGAACTGGCGTGGGCCAACCGGATCACCGGTCTGCGAGGCGAGCTGAGTCGGAAGCCAGGAGAACGCCCGGCGGAACGCATGTCCAGGATCGAATACCACCTGACTCCTCTCCGCTCGGCGTCGTGTGGGGCGTGCTGCCGACTATGCCCTCGAATGTAGCGCGGCGCGCTGGGCGGCATCGCCCGAATGTCAGGCAGACCTGGCGGCGTCCTGTGCGGCGCCGGCCTCGGCGTGCCGGGCCAGATACTCGCGCAGAGCCTGCCGGCCCCGGTGGATACGACTGCGGACGGTGCCCAGTTTGACACCGAGCGTCGCGCCGATCTCCTCGTAGGACAGCCCCTCGATGTCGCACAGGACAACGGCGGCGCGGAACTCCGGAGCCAACGAGTCGAGTGCGGCCTGCAGGTCCGGCCCCAGCCGGGAGTCGTGGTAGATCTGCTCGGGGTTGGGCTCGTCGGCGGGCACCCGGTCGTAGTCCTCGGGCAGCGCCTCCATCCGGATCCGGCCGCGGCGGCGCACCATGTCGAGGAACAGGTTGGTGGTGATTCTGTGCAGCCAGCCCTCGAACGTGCCCGGCTGATAGTTCTGCACCGAACGGAAGACGCGGATGAACGTCTCCTGGGTCAGGTCCTCGGCGTCGTGCTGGTTGCCGGAGAGCCGGTAGGCCAGGCGGTACACCCGGTCGGCGTGCTGGCGGACGAGTTCATCCCAGCTCGGCATCGCGGTCTTGTCGCCGGTGGCGTCGAACACCGCCGTGCCGGTCAACTCATCGGCCGGTTCCACCCACTCGGCATCGGTGAACTGCTCCAGATGCGCCATGGTCACCGGAGCGGCCACAGGAGCGGAGACAGGGCCGTGTGTGATGGTCGTCGGAACCTCCAGGTCGTGCGGAGAGCGGCCCCCGGTTGACGGCTGCTCGTTGTCGACAACAACACGTGCCGGGACCTTGTTCCCGGCACGCGAGGAGTCGGTGCGTGCGCTGAATGCGCCGTCTGTCATGCGATCACCGTCTCCTGTGCTGGTGTGGCGGGCATATGAGCAAACTGAACTTTTCCTGAGAAACATCGCTACCCGTTTTCGACCAGCGGAAACCGACCTGCCCGACAGACGCTCCCGGCGTCGCGGGCCGGGCGTGTCGCACACGCGGACCACGCGGACTTGGCTCTACGCTGCGGGCATGGCCAGCACCGACGAGCCCGGCGCCGAGTCCGGCGATTCCACCGCGCGGGCCCGTCGGGCGGAAGCGATCGTCAACCACGCCGAACACTCGATCTCTGAGGACGACATCGTCGCCGCGGCCCGTGAGCGCGCAGTCGACATCGGCGCCGGCGCGGTGACCCCCGCCGTCGGCGCGCTGCTGTGTGTGCTCGCGAAGCTGACCGGAGCGCGCGCGGTCGTCGAGGTCGGCACCGGCGCCGGCGTGAGCGGCCTGTGGTTGCTCTCGGGCATGCGCGAGGACGGCGTGCTCACCACCATCGACGTCGAACCCGAGCACCAGCGCATCGCCAAGCAGGCGTTCACCGAGGCAGGGGTGGGCCCGGGCCGGACCAGGCTGATCAGCGGCCGCGCCCAGGAGGTGCTGACCCGGCTGGCCGACGAGTCCTACGACCTGGTGTTCATCGACGCCACACCGGCCGACCAGCCCCACTTCGTCACCGAAGGCGTGCGACTGCTGCGCCCCGGCGGCGCGATCGTCGTGCACCGCTCCGCGCTCGGCGGCCGGGCCGGTGACGCCTCGGCCAAGGACAGCGAGGTCGCCGCGGTGCGCGAGGCGGCCCGTTTGATCGCCGAGGACGACCGGCTGACGCCGGTGCTCATCCCGCTCGGCGACGGCCTGCTCGTGGCTGCCCGGGACTAAGGCTTTTCCCTTTCCACTCCCCGCCCCCGCGGAATAGCGTTGCCGGCTGCACTCAGGCCTCCGGTATGAGTGACCAGGAACGGCTATTCCGGCGCTTCTTGACGAATCCTTGACGGGTCTGATCCTTGACCGCCTACTGAACGAGCGTTTAATGTACTGAACATGCGTTCAGCAGATGATCTGACCGCGGTGGCGCGGATCCGCGACGCCGCGGTCGACCTTTTCGGCCGCGATGGCTTCGGGGTGAGCGTGCGGGCGATCGCGGCGGCCGCAGGTGTCAGCCCCGGCCTGGTGATCCATCACTTCGGCTCCAAGGAGGGCCTGCGCAAGGCGTGCGACGACTTCGTCACCGAGACCGTGCGGGCCAGCAAGACCGAGACGATCCAGTCCTCCGATCCGGCGACGTGGTTAGCCCAGATGGCCGAGATCGAGGAGTACGCCCCGCTGATGGCCTACCTGGTACGCAGCATGCAGTCCGGTGGCGATCTGGCAAAAGCGTTCTGGCGCACCATGATCGACAATGCCGAGCAGTACATCGAGGAGGGGGTGCGGGCCGGCACCGTCAAGCCGAGCGCGGATCCGTTGGGCAGGGCGCGATTCCTGGCGATGGCCGCCGGCGGCGGCTTCCTGCTCTACCTGCAGTTACACGACGACCCGACAGACCTGCGGGCGGTGCTGCGCGACTACAGCGAGGACATGGTGCTGCCCGCCCTGGAGCTCTACACCAACGGTCTGATGGCCGACTCCATCATGTACGACGCGTTCCTCGCTCAACGGCAGCGAGGCATCGGATTCACCGAAGGAGCGCACGATGACTGACCGCACACCGGCCGTAGACATCCAGGGATTGCGAAAGTCCTTCGGCCGCACCAAGGCTCTGGACGGACTCGACCTCACCGTCGCTCCCGGCACCGTCGCCGGATTCCTCGGCCCCAACGGCTCCGGCAAGTCCACCACCATCCGGGTGCTGCTCGGGCTGCTGCGGGCCGACGGCGGCACGGTCTCGCTGCTGGGCGGTGATCCGTGGCACGACGCGGTCGCTTTGCATCGCCGGATCGCCTATGTGCCTGGCGATGTCACTCTGTGGCCCAACCTGACCGGGATGCAGGCCATCGACTTCCTGGCCGGGCTGCGGGGTGCGGACACCGTGGACCGGGCGCGTCGTGACGAACTCATCGAACGCTTCGAACTCGACCCGCACAAGAAGGCCCGCACGTACTCCAAGGGCAACCGTCAGAAGGTCGCGATCATCGCTGCGTTCAGCACCCGCAGTGAACTGTTCGTGCTGGATGAGCCGACCTCGGGCCTGGACCCGCTGATGGAACAGGCTTTTCAGCAGTGCGTGCGCGAGGTCGCCGGCCAGGGCGCAGCGGTCCTGCTGTCCAGCCACATCCTGGCCGAGGTCGAGAAGCTCTGTGACACAGTGACCATCGTGCGCGCCGGGCGGACCGTGCGGTCCGGAGCACTGGCAGACCTGCGATATCTGATGCGCACCACCGTCACCGCACGCACCCGGGGGGACCGCAGCCGACTGGAACGTGCGCCCTATATCCACGACCTGCGCACCGACGACGGGGATCTGCGGTTCTCGGTCGACCGTGGTGATCTCGACCGCGCCATGGCCGATCTCAGCAGCCTCGGCATCGACGAGCTGACCGTCGCACCGACCTCGCTGGAGGACCTGTTCCTCCGCGAGTATCAGGGGGCCGGGCGATGAGCACCGCCGTCGAGTTGCGCTTCGGAGGTCCACGGCACGCCTCCGGGACGTCGAGCTCACCGTGGACGGGCACCGCCCGGCTGGTCGGCCTCGCGCTGCGGCGTGACCGCATCCGGTTGTCCGTGTGGATCGTGGCCCTGACCGCGATGATGGCCTACTCCCCCGGCACCATCGAGCTGGCCTACCCTGAGGAGATTCAGCGCCAGGCCAGGGTGGACCTGCTGAAGACCCCCGCCGGGATGATGCTGGGCGGGCCGATGTTCGGTGTCAAAGAGACCGAGCTCGGTGCGATGGTGGCCAACGAACTGATGCTCACACTGATCATTGCCACGTCGATCCTGGCCGTGCTCACGGTAATTCGGCATACCCGGGCCGAGGAGGAAAGCGGCACAGCAGAACTGGTGCTGTCCTCGGCCGTCGGCCGCTACGCGCGCACCACCGCGGCACTGGCGGTGGTGGCGGCCGTCAACGTCGTTCTCGCCGCGACGATGACCGCGGCCACGGCCGCCAACGGCTTCGACGTGGTGAACTCCGCCGCAATGTGTCTCGGGGTCACCGCGGTCGCCACACTGTTCGGCGCCGTCGCCGCAGTCACCGCGCAGATGTGGCGGTCGGCGCGGGCCGCAACGGGAGCCGCCATGGCCGTCCTCGCCGCGGCCGCGCTCATCCGCGGCGTGGGCGATGTCATCGACCCGGCGGGCAGCCCTCTGAGCTGGGTCTCGCCCATCGCGTGGGCCCAGCAGATGCGGGCCTTCGTCGAGTTGCGTTGGTGGCCGTTGATTCCGCTGCTACTGCTGGCGCTGATCCTGATCGCCGCGGCGGCGGGGCTGGAGGCGCGCCGCCAGTACGACGAAGGCACGATCGCGTCGAGGAGTGAACGCCCCGGCGCCCGGCCGGTACGGGGCCTGCTCGCGCTGCACCTGCGTTTGCAGCGCGGTCAGACGATCGGATGGTCGGTCGGCCTGTTCGCCGCGGGCTTGGCCTTCGGTTCGATGACGGACTCGCTGCTGGATGCCGCCCGGGACAACGAGCTGATCGCCGCGATCGTCTCGGACCAGGGAGTGGACGGGGTCTACACGACGATGTCGCAGTTCCTCGCCGCCGCTGCGGCCGCCTACGTGGTGTCCGCGGTGTTGCGCGTGTACGGCGACGAGCAGTCCGGTCTGGGCGAAGCGGTTCTGGCAGGAGCGGTTTCGCGAGAGCGGTGGTTGTTGAGCGCGGTGGCCTCGGCGGTGCTCGGCGCGACGGTGTTGATGTTCTTCGCAGGCATGGGCAACGGCCTCGGCGCCGGACTGACCCTCGGTGAGCCCGTCACGGTGCTCAGGCTCACCGTGGCCGGGCTGGCGTTCGTGCCGGCCCTGGCGGTGCTGGCCGGCGTCGCCGCGCTGTCGGTCGCGCTCCGTCAGGCCTGGACCGCCTGGCTGGCCGTGACTTTCGTCGTGGCCGCGTTGTACCTCGGCGCACTGCTGCGGCTGCCCGACTGGCTGCTCGACCTCTCGCCGGTGGGCCACACCACCTACCCGAACGAGGTTCCCACCCTCGCTTGGATCGTGATGTGCTGCGTGGGAGCGGCTTTGGCGGTGATCGCAGCCGGACTGTACCGGAACCGCGACGCGGTCTGAAATCGGCGGGAGGCCGACCGTGGAGCTGATCGCACAAGCGCTCGCGTCGAGGGTGTCGGTGCGGTGTTCTTCGCCGCGGAGACCCGGCCCGCCCAGCGGGTCATCATCACCGCGACGACGGCGCTTGTCGCTGTGACCTTCGCGATGTCGGCGCTGGATCACCGGTTCGGCTGGTCGTCGGTGCCGGTGTGGCTGGTTGTCGTCAGCAACGTCATGGTGGCCGCCGGGCTGGGGGCGGCTGCGCTGGTGATCGTGCAGAACCACTACGCGGCCGTGACCGTGCGGGTGCAAGCCGGTCCGCCGCTGGCGTCGACCGGCCTGTACGGGCTGGTGGTGGCACGCATCCTCGACGAGGAGACCCCAGCGGGTGCGTTACCGGCTGGTCCCCGGGATGTGGCGATCGCCGCATACTGATCGGATGGAGCTGCTCACCGGGTTCGGCCTGGCCACGGCGGCGGGACTGAACGCCTACATCCCGCTGCTCGCGCTCGGGCTGCTTGCGCGGTTCACCGACCTGGTCACGCTGCCCGCGGGCTGGGCCTGGCTGGAGAACGGCTGGGTGATGACGATCGTCGCGGTGCTGCTGGCCGTCGAGATCGTCGCCGACAAGGTGCCCGCGCTCGACACCGTCAACGACACCGTGCAGACGTTCGTCCGTCCCACCGCGGGCGGCATCGTGTTCGGTTCCGGCACCGCGGCCCAGACGACGGCGGTCACCGACCCGGGAGCGTTCGCCCAATCCGGTCAGTGGATCCCGGTCGCGGTCGGAGCAGTGGTGGCCTTGGCGGTGTCGCTGACCAAGTCGACGGTGCGGCCCGCGGCCAACGTCGCGACGGGCGGGGTCGCTGCACCCGTGCTGAGCACCACCGAGGACGTGATCAGCATCGGGCTGGCCTTCGTCGCGATCCTGGTCCCCATCCTCGTCCTGGTGATCACCGTCGCGCTGGCGTGGGCCGCCGTGCGGTTGATCCGGCGCCGTCGCTCCCCGCGCGCCACCTGAACCGCGCGCCACTGGGTACCCCGTCGCCATGCAGACGTTCCTGCCGTATCCGGGCTTCGCCGACTCGGCCCGTGTACTGGACGCCCGCCGGCTGGGCAAACAGCGAGTGGAGACCATCCAGATTCTGCGGGCGCTGACGGTCGCGGCTACGGCTGGCGTCACCATCCCGCCGCCGCGATGTGGGCCGGTTACGAGGAGGCCCTGGTCCGGTACGGGCTCCAGATGTGCGCCGTGTGGTCTGCATCGGGGCGCGGTGACACATGCGCGGCGACACTGGTCAGTGACCTCACCGCCGGGACGGGGCTCTCGCAGATCCGCCCGTACGACGAACTCGCCGCCGCTCGCGAGCTTCCGCCCTGGCTCGGGGACGACGCGTTTCACCTCAGCCATCGGTCGGCGCTGGTGCGCAAGGATTGGGCGCACTACCGGCCACTGTTCCCCGACGTGCCCGACGACCTGCCCTACGTGTGGCCGGCGTCCGACCGCGCCCGCCGCGTCCCGGCCGGTTGACCGGCGGTCAGATCCAGACGCCCTTACCGACCGCGACCACTCCGCCGGCGCTGATCGAGAACCGTTCGCGGTCCTTGTCGAGGTCCACCCCGACCATCTCCCCTGGGCCGACCACCACGTTCTTGTCCAGGATCGCGTGGCGCACGACAGCTCCCCGTCCGATGCGCACCCCGGGGTGCAGCACGCTGCCTTCGACGATCGCGCCGTCGTCGATGACGACATTGGACGACAGCACCGAATTACGCACGGACGCAGCCGAAATGATGCTGCCGGCGCCGACCACGGATTCCTGCGCGGACCCGCCGTTGACGAACTTCGCCGGTGCGAGGTTCTCGGCGCCGCCCCGGATCGGCCAGCGCTTGTTGTAGAGGTTGAACACCGGATGCACCGACACCAGGTCCATGTGCGCGTCGTAGAACGCATCGAGGGTTCCGACGTCGCGCCAGTATCCGTGATCGCGCTCGGTGGCGCCGGGCACCTCGTTGTCGTTGAAGTCGTACACCGCGGCCATCCCGTCGGCGACCAGCAGGGGGATGATGTCGCCGCCCATGTCGTGGTCGGAGTCGTCGTCCTCGGCGTCCGCCCGGATCGCGTCGATGAGCACCTTGGTGGTGAAGATGTAGTTGCCCATCGACACGAAGGTCTGCTCGGGATCGTCGGGGGTGCCCGGCGGATCGGCCGGCTTCTCGATGAACCCGCGGATGCGCCCCGAGTCGTCGGCGTCGATGCAGCCGAACGCGCTGGCCTCGGCCCGCGGCACCCGGATGCCCGCGACGGTGGCACCCGCACCGCTCTCGATGTGCTGCTGGACCATCTGCTCGGGGTCCATCCGATAGACGTGGTCGGCGCCGAAGATCACGATGTAGTCCGGATCCTCGTCGTAGATCAGGTTCATCGACTGATAGATCGCATCCGCCGAACCGGTGTACCAGCGCGGGCCGAGCCGCTGCTGGGCCGGAACCGGGGTGATGTATTCACCGGCGAGCCCGGACAGCCGCCAGTTCTGCGAGATGTGACGGTCCAGCGAATGTGACTTGTACTGAGTCAGCACGCAGATCCGCAAGTAGCGGGCGTTGACGAGGTTGGAGAGCACGAAATCGATGAGCCGGTAGCCGCCCCCGAACGGGACGGCGGGCTTGGCGCGATCGGCTGTCAACGGGTAGAGACGCTTGCCTTCTCCGCCGGCGAGGACGATGCCCAACACATGTGGCGCTTCCCTCATGCTGCCAACCTATCCGCACGTGGAGACCGCGGCCACCCATTCCCGTCATTGCCACGCCGGGCGTGGCGCCGGCATACCGCCCCGGACGGCTTCTCGGGCTGTCCGTCAAGACAATTGGGTATGCGGCGCGGCCGGTTCCGAAGTTGGATACGGTCACAGGATGCGGGTGGCGATGATGACTCGGGAGTATCCGCCCGAGGTATACGGCGGTGCTGGTGTCCACGTCACGGAACTGGTGGCCCAGTTACGCCACCTGTGCGAGGTCGATGTGCACTGTATGGGCGCTTCGCGGGCCGGGGTCACGGTGGCGCAGCCCGATCCCGCGCTGTCCGGAGCCAACCCGGCGCTGGCCACGCTGTCGGCTGACCTGAACATGGTCAACGCCGCGTCGGCGGCCACCATCGTGCACTCGCACACCTGGTACACCGGGATGGCCGGGCACCTGGCCGCGCTGCTCTACGACGTCCCGCACGTGCTCACCGCGCACTCTCTGGAACCGATGCGGCCGTGGAAAGCCGAGCAGCTCGGCGGCGGCTACCGCATCTCGTTGTGGGTGGAGAAGACCGCAGTGGAGGCCGCCGACGCGGTCATCGCGGTCAGTTCAGGGATGCGGCAGGACGTGCTACGCACCTATCCGGCGCTGGACCCGGACCGGGTGCACGTGGTGCGTAACGGTATCGACACCGAGGTCTGGTATCCCGCCGAGCCGGACCCCGACGAATCGGTGCTTGCTGAACTCGGTGTCGACCTGCAACGGCCGATCGTTGCGTTCGTCGGCAGGATCACCCGGCAAAAGGGAGTGGCGCATCTGGTGGCGGCAGCGCACCGCTTCGAGCCGGACGTGCAGTTGGTGCTGTGTGCGGGCGCTCCGGACACCCCGGAGATCGCCGAGGAGGTCGCGTCGGCGGTGCAGGAACTGTCCCGCGCCCGCACCGGGGTGTTCTGGGTGCGGGAGATGCTGCCGACCCCCAAGATTCGCGAAATCCTGTCGGCGGCAACCGTGTTCGTCTGCCCCTCGGTCTACGAGCCGCTCGGCATCGTCAACCTCGAGGCGATGGCGTGCGCGACGGCGGTGGTGGCGTCCGACGTCGGAGGGATTCCCGAGGTGGTGGCGCACGAAAAGACGGGCCTGCTCGTGCACTACGACCCCGACGACACCGCGTCGTTCGAACGCGGCCTGGCCGAAGCGGTCAACTCCCTGGTCAACGACCCGGACCGCGCGCGGCGCTACGGGGTCGCCGGTCGCCAACGGTGCATCGAGGAGTTCTCCTGGGCGCGTATCGCCGAGGAGACCCTGCAGATCTACCGCAGGGTCTCCGTCTAGCGGACACAGCGGGCTAGCTTGTCACGCCCTTGAGTTCGTCGCCCAGCGCGGCGGCCTCTTCGGGAGTGAGCTCCACGACGAGCCGGCCACCGCCTTCCAGTGGTACTCGCATCACGATGCCTCGCCCCTCCTTGGTTGCTTCCAGTGGACCGTCTCCGGTCCGGGGCTTCATCGCCGCCATCGAGTGCTCCCTCCACATGGGCGTGCCCGTCAGGGCCCGGTCTGTCCGTGAGCCGGGCCCGCACCTTCGACGTGCTCTGATAGCACCCGGCTCTGAACTGCTACAGGGCTCTATTGTTCCCTATCCGAGGCTGCTCGTGTGCGAAGACCCGGCTATAGCTGCCGTGATGAGGGGGATCGTGCCCCGGCCCGGTCCTTCTTGACCGCCCTGAGCAAGTAGCCGCGCGGCGCCCCCGGCACATCTGCGGGCGCGGCGGGAGCGTGCTACCGCCGAACGGGTCGGTGAACAGGCGGTCCTCGCGCGCTGACTCCCTGGCGCGGATGGCCGCCACCACAACCGCGGTGCGCGCGCCACGGCTTCCCGCTGCCCGGACACGACGGTCACTGCCCTTCGCCGATGCGCGGTACCCAGCAGTTGTCGACATGGTCGTCCACCATCCCGGTGGCCTGCATCAGCGCGTACGCCGTCGTCGGCCCGACGAACCGGAACCCCCGTTTCTTGAGTTCTTTGGCCATCGCCTTCGATTCCGGGGTGACGGCGGCGATCTCGGACATGCTCGCCGGCCGGGCCCGCGCCCCCCGGTCGGCCGGCGCGAAGGACCACAGCAGCTCGCCGAGGTCCTCGCCGGCGTCGGCCATATCCGCGGCCACTCGCGCGTTGGCGATGGTGGCGTCGATCTTGGCACGGTTGCGCACGATGCCGGGATCGGCCATCAACCGCTCGACGTCCCGGTCGGAGTAGCGGGCGATCCGCTCGACGTCGAACCCGTCGAAGGCGGCGCGGAAGTTGTCCCGCTTGCGCAGGATGATCAGCCAGGACAACCCGCTCTGGAACGCTTCGAGGCTGACCCGTTCGAACAGTGCCGCCGAGTCGCGCAGGGGACGACCCCACTCGGTGTCGTGGTAGTCGCGATACAGCTCATAATCGGCCGGCGACAGCCGTGACCGGTCGATCCACCCGCACCTGATCAGCGGATCGGCGGCCGCGGAGGTCACGCGTCATCCCGGGCGCGCTGCGACGACACCGCGTGGTCGTCTTCGGGACCGTGGGCGGCCTCGTCAAGACCGTGGGCGGCGCGCAACGTGGTGAGCTCGCCGCGGAGCATGTCGAGCTCACGGGCCAGTCGATCCAGCACCCAGTCGACTTCGCTGGTTTTGTAGCCGCGCAGCGCCTGGCTGAACTTCACGGCGTCCACATCGGCACCGGTGACGCCCGATGCGGGCAGCACCGTGGCGGTGGTGGCCTGCGGCAGCGGCGGCAGCGTCTCGCCGCGACCGAACAGCACACTGCCGATGGCGAACAGGACGATCCCGACGAGCACCAGCACGACGAGGTACAGCAGAACGAGAGTCACCCCTCGATACTGCCGGATGGCGCCGACATCGACCGGTCAGGACGCCCCGGCCATCGGCGGGAAGTGCTACCGCGGGCGCAGCGTGATCATCGGCGGCCGGTCGGTCAGCGAGACCGTCGACGTGCGCGGGGCGTAGTCCTCGCCGTCGGCGAAGAACTGGGTGAGCCCAACCCCGGAGTCCGGGATCCCGCACCGGGACAGCAGCGTGGCGATCACCTGCCGGCTCATCGACGCGAGCTCGGTCAGCGGCCGGTTGCGGTGTGTCCGCACGCCGAGATTGACCTGGGCGATTCCGTCCAGACCCAGCCGGTCGTAGGTGTCGACCAGCAACCCGATCTCGACGCCGTAGCCGGGCGCGAACGGTACCGCCGTGAGCAGCTCCCGGGTTCCGGCGTACTCCCCGCCCAGAGGCTGGTACAGGCACATCAACTCGGGGCGTAGCGCGGCCAGCAGCGGGCGCGCCACCAGTTCGGTGACCCTGCCGCCGCCGTTGGCGTCCTCGCGCCCGCTGACCTTCAGCGGGCGCCGGTAGAACCCTTTGACCAGGTGCACGCCGTCGGCGGTGAGTAGCGGGCCCAGCAGCTTGGGCACGAACATCGGATCGGGGTCGAGCAGGTCGGAGTCGACGAAGGCGATGATGTCACCCGTCGTCGCGGCCAGCGACCGCCACAGCACCTCGCCCTTGCCGGGCTGCGGGGCGACCTCGGGCAGGGCAACCTCGCGGCCGACCACCCGGGCCCCGGCGGCGACGGCCCGGATCTCGGTGTCGTCGGTGGACCCGGAGTCGAGCACGATCAGCTCGTCGACCAGCCCGCCCAGCAGCGGGGTGATGGTCTCGACGACGCCGGCGACCGTCTCTTCCTCGTTGAGCGCGGGCAGCACCACCGACACGGTGCGGCCCTTCTTGGCGGCCTCCAGTTCGGCCACCGTCCAGCTCGGCCGACACCAGCTGCGCTCGCTGAGCCAGCGATGGTCGGCGACACCGAACGTTTCCAGATCGTTGACGCGATCAGACAACACAGTCATGCCAGTCCCCTCACCGTGCGTTTCGGCTGACGGGCGCCCTTGATCGACGCAACCATCTCAAGTACCCGACGTGTGGGTCCGACCTCGTGCACCCGAAAGAGCCGCGCCCCGTCGGCCGCCGCGAGAGCGGTGGCCGCCAGGGTGCCCTCAAGGCGTTCGGTCAAACCCACACCCAGAGTTTCCCCGACGAAATCCTTGTTACTCAGGGCCATCAGGACCGGCCATCCAGTGTTTACAAGGTCTTTCACATGACGCAACAAACTAAGACCGTGGTAAGTGTTCTTGCCGAAATCGTGGGTCGGATCGATGACGATCCGGTCCCGGCGCACCCCGAGCGCGACCGCCCGTTCGGCCGCCGCCGTCACCTCGGCGATGACGTCGTCGACGACTCCCCGCTCGGTCAGGCCGTAGTTCACCCGGAACGGACGGGTCCGCGGCACGGCGCCGCCGGTGTGTGAGCAGACCAATCCGGCGCCGAACTCGGCGGCCACGCCGGCCAGCGCGGGGTCCGCCCCGCCCCAGGTGTCGTTGATCAGGTCCGCGCCGGCCGCGCACGCCTGCTTGGCGACCTCGGCGCGCCAGGTGTCGACACTGATCACCTGGTCGGGGAACTCGGCCCGCAGCCACTCGATGAACGGCACGACGCGGGCGATCTCCTCGTCGACGTCCACCGTCGCGCCGGGACCCGCCTTGACCCCGCCGACGTCGACGATGTCGGCGCCGTCGGCGACCACGCGGTGGGCGGCTTCCTTGGCGGCTTCATCGGTGAACGTCGCGCCGCGGTCGTAGAACGAGTCCGGCGTGCGGTTGACGATCGCCATGATCAGCGCGCGATCCCCGGCCACGGGGTGTCCCAGAAACGTCGACTGCACGCCTTCAGGCTACGTTTCGCGCGCCGACCCGCTTTTCCAGCGTGATCACCCCTCGCGGGCTACTTGGGCTTCTTGCCCTCCTTCACCTCGGTCAGGTACTCCTCGTAGAACTCGACGTAGCCTTCCTCGCGGCCGGACAGCACGTACAGCGGATCGTCGACCTTGACGTCGTCGTCGTCGCCCTCGCCGCTGGAGCCGCCGTAGCCCTCCTTGCGCAGGTCGCCCTTCTGGCTCTTGAAGGTCGAGGTGTGCGCCAGCTCCTCCACCACTCGCACGAACAGCGGCACCGCGTAGCCGGGAAGCTTCTCGTACACCGTCTTGGCCAGCGCCTTGCCGTCGAACTCGTGGCCCTCCTTGAGCTGGATCGCGACCATCCCGGCCCGGCCGCCGGTGTCGGGCACCTCGACGCCGAAGACGGTGCACTCCTCGACCTGATGGTGCGTGGCCACCGCCGCCTCCACTTCGGTCGTGGCCACGTTCTCGCCCTTCCAGCGGAACGTGTCACCGAGCCGGTCGGTGAACGCCGCATGCCCGAGGCCCTGTGCGCGCATCAGGTCGCCGGTGTTGAACCACACGTCGCCTTCCTTGAACGCGTCACGGACGAGCTTCTTCTCCGACTCCTTCTCGTCGGTGTAGCCGTCGAACGGCTGGAAGTTGCTCACCTTCGACAGCAGCAGGCCGGGTTCACCCTTCTTGACCTTGCGCACCCGGCCGTCCTCGCCACGCACCGGTTCGCCGGTGTGCTCGTCGTACTCGACGAACGCGATCGGGGACGGGCAGATCCCGGTGGTCTTGTCGATGTTGAGGACGTTGACGAACGCGGTGTTGCCCTCGCTGGCGGCGTAGAACTCACAGACCCGCTTGATGCCGAAGCGCTCGGTGAACGCGTCCCAGATGGCGGGCCGCAGACCGTTTCCGCAGATGACCCGCACTTTGTGCTGGCGGTCGGTGGGCTTTTCGGGCTGGTTGAGCAGATAGGTGCAGATCTCGCCGATATAGACGAAGGCGGTGGCGTCGTAGCGGATCACGTCGTCCCAGAACTTCGACGCCGAGAACGACTTGCCCAGCGCCAGCGTCGCTCCGGAGTTGAGCACCGATGACAGTGCGACCGTCAACGCGTTGTTGTGGTAGAGCGGCAGGCAGCAGTACAGCGTGTCGTTGCTGTTGAGGCGCATGCCGAGCCCGCCGAAGCCGGCCAGCGCGCGCAGCCAGCGGTAGTGCGTCATCACGCTGGCCTTCGGCATGCCGGTGGTGCCGGAGGTGAAGATGTAGAACGCCTTGTCCTTGGCCAGCACGGCAGAGGTGGTGGCGGGGTTGGTGGTCGGCGCGGTCTCGGCCAGCTTCTTGAGCTCGTCGAGAGTGATCACCCCGTCGGTGTCGGCACCGGATTCGGTGATGTGCTCGATGAAGTCGGTCTCGGCGACGACCACCGAGGCCGACAGCAGGCCCAGGCTGTGCTTGAGCACCTCGTCGCGCTGGTGGTAGTTGAGCATCCCGGAGATCGCACCGCATTTGACCGCGGCCAACATCAGCAGCACCGGCTCCGGCGAGTTTCGCATCATGATGCCGACGACGTCGCCGTGGCCGACCCCGCGCGCCGCCAGCACGGCGGCGTACCGGTTGACGGTCTCGTTGGCCTCGCCGTAGGTGATCTCGCGGTCTTCGAATCTCAGGAACACGTTGTTGGCGTTCTGGGCGGCGCGGTCCTGGAAGACCTTGCCGATCGACGTCTTGGCACTGGGGCGGGCCCCGAACCCGGTCACGACGCCACGCACGATGGTCGGCGTGTCCATGAGCAGACCTGGTACCTGCTTGGCGATGTCGAGCAGCCCCACGCTGCTCCGGGTCCCCGACCTGTTCGTCATAGTTGCTGCTCTTCCTCCGTCGTCGATGTGTGGGTCAACTTAGCCGGGCGCACACGCGGACAGAGCGGCTTCGACGTCGTCGACGACGGTGAGGCACCGCATCGCGTCCTCGGCGACGTAGCCGCTTCCGACCAGCCCGCGCAACCAGGCCAACAGCCCGTCGTAGTGCCCGAGAGTGTCGAGCATCACGATCGGTTTGGTGTGCATACCCAAATAGCCCGCTGTCCAGGCTTCGAAGAATTCCTCCAGCGTGCCGATGCCTCCGGGCAGGGCGAGGAACGCGTCGGCGCGGTCCTCCATGACCTGTTTGCGTTCCCGCATGGTGTCGGTGACGACGAGTTCATCGGCCTCGGTGTCGGCGACCTCCCGGTGCACCAGGCGCTTCGGGATGACACCGACGGTGTAGCCGCCGCGTGAGCGGGCCGCGGTCGCCACCGCGCCCATCGCCGAGACGTTGCCTCCGCCGGAGACCAACGTCCACCCGCGCTCGGCGATCCCCTCTCCGACCGTGCGCGCCAACTCCAACAGATCCGGGTGCGTCGGACCCGAGGCGCAGTAGACGCAGACAGCCCACTCACGATCTTGATCTCGGGACACAGCACCAACTTAGCCACATAGACTCCGCGATGTGCCGCAGCCTCTCGGATGGGTGACCGCGCCGCCCGAACCCGCTCTCGAGCAGCTCGAAGCCGGCGTGCGGACCCGCGCCGGGGCGGTGCTGATCGGCCCCGCCGGCGTCGGCAAGACGACGTTGGCGCGCAACGCCGCCGACCGGCTGGGCGCCGACTTCCCCCGGGTCGACCGGGTGCGGGCGACGGCGTCGCGCCGGTCCGTCCCGTTCGCGGCGTTCGAGAGGCTGCTCGAAGTCCCCGAGACGGGCACCACCACAACGGTTCTGCGGACCGCCGGGGACGCACTCGGCGACGGCCGCCTGATCGTCGTCGACGACGCGCACCTGCTGGACCCGTTGTCCGCGACGCTGGTGTACCAGCTCGCGGCCGGTCGGACGGCGCGGCTGCTGCTGACCGCCACCGCCGGCGGGGTCGGGGTGCCCGCCGAGATCGCGGCGTTGTGGCGGGACGGCCTGGTCGCGCGGGTCGACGTGGAGCCGCCGGGCCACGACGACGGCCGGTTGATGACGCGGATCGATGAGTTCGTCGCGGCGGTGCCGGCCGGTGCGCATCGCATCCTGGAGTTCCTCGCCGTGTCGGATCCGCTGAGCCGAGCCGACGCCGAGGCGCTGACCGACCTCGACACCGTGGACGATGCGTTGCGCTCCGGCGCGGTGGTCGTCGAGGACGACGAGCTGCGCCCGGCGCATCCGCTGTTCCTCGACGCGATCCGTGACGCACTCGGCGGCCCCGACCTGCGCCGGCTGCGGACCGCGATGGTCGCGCAGATCTCGACCGGCTGTATCGGCGTGGTGGGCCGGCTGCGCCTGGCCGTGCTGGCGCTGGACAGCGACCGTCCGCTGCCGCTGCCGGATCTGTCCGCCGCGGCACGGGATGCGTTGCGGCTGGGTGATCTTGAGCTGTGCGAGCGGCTGGGCCGCGCGGTGTTGGACAGGGCGCCGGATCTGAGCAGCCGCCTGACGCTCGGATATGCGCTGGCCTGGCAGGGCCGCGGCCGGGAGGCCGATGCGGTACTGGCCGAGATCGACCCGGCGGCGCTGAGCGAGGACCAGCTGATGGCGTGGGCGCTGCCGACGGCGGCGAATCGGTTCTGGATGCTGTCCGAGCCGGAACGCGCGACCGCGTTCCTGCGCGCCACCCGCGAAAAGGTGAGCTCACCGGCGGCCCGCGTGACTCTTGACGCGCTGTCGGCGACGTTCGCGATGAACGCCGGAAACCTCAGTCGTGCAGTCGAACTCACCGGTGAGGTGCTGTCATCACCTGATGCCGACGAGACGGCGGTCGGATGGGCGGCGTCGGCGGCGGCGCTCAGCTCGGCGCGGATGGGCAGATTCTCCGACGTCGACGTGCTCGCCGAGCAGGCACTGGCCGCCGGGCAGCCGGGTCTGCTGCGGTTCACCAGCGGGCTGGGTCAGACCACGGCGCTGCTGATGACCGGCGAGCCGGACCTTGCGCTCGAATTGGCCCAGCGGATTACCGATTTCGCCCAGCGCAGGCAACCCGCCCGCGCGATAGGTGAGGTGCTGATCGGCGATGCGTTGATCGCCCGTGGGGAACTCGCGCTCGCGGTGCCGCTGCTCCGCGAGGCCGCAGCGACGCTCGCCCCCACCGGGTACTCGTGGGGTCCGTTGGCATGGATGCTGTTGGCGCAGGCGCTCGGCCGGCTCGGCCAGACCGTCGAGGCCGGAAAAGCGCTGGCGCGCGCCGAGTCCCGGCACGGGTTGAAGTCGATGCTGTTCGCCCCCGAGCTGGCGCTGGCGCGGGCCTGGACCACTGCGGCGCGGCACGACGCGCACGGTGCCGTGACGGCTGCGCGCGAAGCCGTGAAGGCCGCCGAGCGTGGCGGACAGCAGGCAGTCGCGCTGCGGGCCGCGGCCGACGCGCGGCAACTGGGCGACCCGCGGGCCGCGGACACCCTGTCGCGGCTGTGCGGTGAGCTCGACTGCGCGTTCGGCCGGGCGGCGCTGGCCGCGCCCACCGGCCCGGCCTGACCGCGCCGATATTGCCGACCGGCCCCCCTGACGCGCGCTCTTAGAATCAGATGCGATCGATCTGGAGGCGCGCGATGACCGAACCGTTGTCGGTGGACACCCGTGGAGTGCGTTCGCTGGGCGAGGTCCACCGAAACGTGGCCGACGGCCTGGGCTCCCTGGTCGCCGGGTCACCCGGGCCGGCCGCAGTCGCGCAGTCCCACGGCAGCATCGCCGCAGCGGTCGACACGGCCCTGGCCGGGGCGCTCAGCAGCAGGTCGGGCACCATGTCAACCACCCAGGCCGCCGGGGACACCATCTCCGAGCTGCTCCGGCAGGCGGCCCTGGCCTACGAACGGGGCGACAAGCGCGGAGCGGAGGCGATCCGTGCTGCCGCCGACCACATGTCGCGCTCCGAGCGCGGGGCAGGCCCGGCCGGTACCGCCGGGGGTGCGGCGGACCCGCTCGGGCAGGCGGTCGGTCAACTCGGCCAGCTCGGTCAGGTGGGCCAGCAACTGGCGGCTCCGATCGCGGCGCTGGCTCAACCGTTCGCGCAACTACCGCAGCTGCTCACCCAGGGCCTCGCACAGGGTTTCGCGCAGGCCGGTCAAGCTTCGGCGGCCACGGGTGTCCCCGGCGCGGGGGCCGTTTCCGACGCACCGGAAGTTCCCGGCGCGCCGGAGGTGGCCGACCCCGGCCGGGACGCGGACCGCGCCGAGCAGGACCCGGAAGACGAACGTCGGGCCGACCGGGACGGTGAGGTCGCCGGCGACGCCGCGCCGGCGACGCCTCCGGGGTTCGGTGCCGCTCCGCAGCCCGCGCCGCCACCGCGTCCAGCGCCCACCCGGCCGGCCGTCGGTTAGATCTCGGTCAGCACGCCGTGGGCCAGGCGAAGTACGCGATCCACACCGATCGCGTCGACGAACGACGCGTCGTGACTGACGACGATGAACGCGCCCCGATAGGCGGCCAACGCACTCTCCAGCTGCCCGGAGCTGACCAGGTCCAGGTTGTTGGTCGGTTCGTCGAGGAGCAGCAGGTGCGGTGCAGGTTCGGCGAACAGCACACACGCCAGCGTCGCCCGCAGCCGCTCCCCTCCTGACAGCGCGCCGACCGGCAGGTCGACAACGCCACCACGAAAGAGGAACTGCGCCAACAGATGATGACGGCGGGTGACGGACAGACCGGGCGCGAACGCGGCCAGGTTCTGCGCGACCGACCGGTCCTCGTCGAGCAGATCCAACCGCTGCGACAGATAGGCGACCCGTCCCTCGGCGACGTCCACGGTGCCCGCGTCGGGCGCGATCTCGCCGAGCAGACTCCGCAGCAACGTGGTTTTGCCTGCGCCGTTGGGTCCGGTCAGCGCGATCCGCTCCGGACCCCGCACCGCCAGATCGACACCGCCGAGCACGTCGCGACCACCGCTACACACCCGGATCCCGTTGAGCCGAGCGATGTTCCGGCCCGCCGGCACCAGCGTCGCAGGCAACGCAAGCATCAGTGCCTCGTCCTCACGCAGGGTGCGTTCGGCGTCGTCGAGCCGACTCTGGGCGTCGTCGATCCGCCGTGCGTGCACCTCGTCGGAGCGGCCGGCAGACTCCTGCGCGCGGCGCTTGCGGGCGCCGGCGACGATCTTCGGCAGGCCGGCGTCGGAGAGGGTGCGGGCCGCGGTGCCTGCGCGCCGGTCGGCCCGTTCCCTGGCCTGTTGCCGGTGCTGTTTTTCGCGTTTGAGTATCAGCTCGGCGTTGCGGACCGCACCCTGGGCCGCCCGCTGGGCGTCCCCGAGCGCATCCCGATACGCGGTGAAGCCGCCGCCGTAGACGGTCACCTCGCCGCGGTAGAGCTCGGCGATGCGGTCCATCCGGTCCAGTAGCACCCGGTCGTGGCTGACCACCAGCAGACACCCGGTGAAATCGTCGAGCGCGTCGTAGAGCCGGTGCCGCGCGTCGGCGTCGAGGTTGTTCGTCGGTTCGTCGAGGAGCAGCACATCGGGGCGGCGCAACAACTCCCGCGCCAGGCCGAGGCTGACGACCTCACCACCGGAGAGCGAGCCCAGCGGCCGGTTCAGACCGATGCGCCCGAGACCGAGCCGGTCGAGCTGGACCCGGGTGCGTTCCTCGATGTCCCAGTCGTCGCCGATCACCGCGAAGTGGCGGGTGCTCGGGTCCCCTGCTGCCAGCGCGTTCAATGCGTCGATCACCGCTGCGACACCGAGCATCTCGGCCACGCTGCGGTCGTCGAGCAGCGGCAGGGTCTGGGGCAGATAACCGATCACGCCGTCGACGGTCACGGCGCCGACGGTGGGAGTCAGTTCTCCGGCGATGAGCCGCAGCAGGGTGCTCTTGCCGGCGCCGTTGGCAGCGACGAGCCCGGTGCGGCCCGCACCGACGGTGAGCGTCAGGTCGGTGAACTGGCTGGTGCCGTCGGGCCAGGAGTAGGAAAGGTGGTTGCACACAACAGAAGACATGCGGGAATGCTCTCGTTGGGGCGTAACGCCTGGCGACGGTCGCGGCGTGACGCCTACCGAAAAAGGGGACCCGTCCGGGTACTACCCGGTGATGTCTTCTCCCAGCATGGCTTCCAGGCTAGCGGCACCGTCAACCGATTAAGTAACGCCTCAGCATGTCCGTCACCGTGGTGATCTGCTCGACCTCGACGCGCTCGTCGACGCGGTGCGCCACATTCGGGTCGCCGGGACCGTAGTTGACCGCCGGGATGCCCAGCGCCGCGAACCGCGACACGTCGGTCCAGCCGTACTTGGCGCGCACCCGGCCGCCGGCCGCCTCGACGAGTGCCGCAGCCGCGGGCCGCGTCAACCCCGGCAGCGCACCGGCGGCGGAGTCGGTGAGTTCGGTTGCGACGCCGAGCCCGTCGAACACCTCGCACACGTGGGCATAGGCCTGCTCGACGCTGCGGTCCGGAGCGAACCGGAAGTTGACCGTCACGCTCGCCGCGTCCGGGATGACGTTTCCGGCGACCCCGCCGTCGATGCGCACCGCCGACAGTCCCTCGCGGTAGACGCAGCCGTCGATGTCGACACTGCGGGCCGGGTACGACTCCAAGCGGGCCAGAACCGCACCGAGTTTGTGGATCGCATTGTCCCCCAGCCACGATCGGGCCGAGTGGGCGCGGGTGCCGGTGGCGCTGACGATCACCCGCAGGGTGCCCTGGCAGCCGGCCTCGATGAAGCCGCCCGACGGTTCGCCGAGGATCGCGACGTCGGCCGCCAGCCACTCGGGCAGCTCGCGTTCGATGCGGCCGAGCCCGTTGGCGGAGGCCTCGATCTCCTCGCAGTCGTACATGACCAGCGTGATGTCGTGAACCGGTTCGGTGACGGTGGCGGCCAGATGCAGGAACACCGCGTCGCCGGATTTCATGTCCGAGGTTCCGCAACCGTGCAGCACTCCGTCGGCCAGCCGGCTCGGCAGATTGCCGGCGGCGGGCACGGTGTCGGTGTGCCCGGCCAGCAGCACGCGGGACGGGCGGCCGAAGTCGGTGCGGGCCAGGACCGCGTCACCGTTGCGGACGATCTCGAAGCCGGTGGTCTGCTCGCGCAGCGCCTGCTCGATCTCGTCGGCGATGCGCTTCTCGTGGCGCGATTCGCTCGGGATGTCGACCAGCGCGGCCGTCAACGCGATCGGGTCACCGTGTAGGTCCAGCACACGACCACGTTAACCCGTCGCACCGCCGCTCACCGGCACCCTCAGTACCGAATCGGCTCGATCAGGGGCCCCGGCTCGTCCATCAGCGCCCAGAAGCGGTCCCGGATCGCCACCGTCACCGGGCCGGGCTTCCCGTCGCCGACCGCGACGCCGTCGAGGGTGTTGATCGGCGTCACGCCGCCCGCCGTGGTGACCGCCATCATCTCGTCGGCGTCGTACAGTTCGTGGCTAGTGACATCACGCAGCGTGGCCTCGATCCCCATGGCGTCGGCGATCTCGAAGACGGTTTTGCGGGTAATGCCCGGCAACGCATTTCGCGACGGCGACGCCAGCTTGCCGTCCTTGACGACGCAGACGTTGAAGCCGGGCCCCTCGGCGACGCAGTTGTCCGAGTCGAGCAGGATTGCGGTCCGCGCCCCGCGGTCCTTGGCCTCGAAGCTGGCCGCGGTCAGATCGCCCCACTGGTAGTTCTTGATGGTCGGGTCGACAGTGTTGCGCCCGGCCCGGCGGACATGACGCGGCACGATGGCAGTGGTGCCGAAGATCTGCTCGGCGGGCGGGAACGCCCACAGGTACGGGATCGCGTAGATGTACACCTGGTGGGTCAGCTTGGATAGGTCCTTCTCGCCCTTGCGCTTACCGTAGCCGCGGGTGACGGTCAGGTTGACAAAGGACTCGCGCAGCTGCGACATCGACACGCACCGCTTGGTGATATCGGCCAGTTCGTCCTTGGTGTAACCGGCGTCCAGGCGCAGCTTGCGCGCTCCGTCGAGCAGCCGGTCCAGGTGGTCACCGAGCCGGAAGATGTTGCCGTGCCACACGTGCGCGACGGTGTACGTGAGATCGGAGTGCCCGAACCCGGTGTCGAAGATCGAGATCTTGGCGTCCTCGGCCGGCAGATACTCGCCTTCGATCCAGGCCACCCCTCCGGCGAACGGGCTGGAGTAATCGAGTTCGTAGTCGCTGTACTGAATCACCGACCCCGGTGGGGTGTCCTCTCTGATGGCACCGGGTTCGACGGCGACGAGATTGGAGGTTCCGGTGTCGACGCTCATGGGACGGTCCTTTCGCAGGATCGGGGATTGAATCGGGGGTTGAGAGTGGAAGCGCAGTGCAGGGATCGGCGATCACACGCTGTGAGTCTTGGCGTAATCGGCGCCGGCGTCCCCGCGGCTCAGCCGTGACTTCAGGCCGGTGGCCCACCAAGCGGCGGCAATCACGACGATGCCGAGGAAAACCCATTTGTTCGTGGTGAATTGGGGCAGGAACAGCAGGGCCACCGCCACGGCGAGGAACACCACCAGCGCCGTGACGTAGAGCGGCAGCCGGAATCTGCCGAGGTCGAAGGTGCCGGGTTCGGCCGCGGGGATCGTTCCGCGCCGGTAGCCGACCAGCAGGCCGATGGTCTGCAGGATGTAGACGAAGAAGAACAGCAGTGACGCGATGCCGATGATGTAGTTGAACGCCTTCTCGTTGACCAGCGCGGACAGCAGCAGAACTGTGGACAGACAACCCAATCCGATGACTGCGTAGGTCGGCGCCTTGCTCTTGGTCGACACGTGGCGCCACACATGGGAGAACGGCAGCATGTTGTCGCGGGCCATCGAGTAGGTCAGCCGGGTGGCGACCAGGATGTTGGCCAGCAGGCACGCCAGGATGTTCGTCAGCGCGATCGCGACGATGACCTTGGTCACCGCGGGACCGGCCTGCTGGGTGATGATCTCCTCGATGGGCGCAGCCGAATTGGCCTGCACCGCGGCAGGATCCTTGATGGCCAGCACGTACACGACGTACATCAGGAACTCGATGACGATCGAGGTGACCAGGGCGTAGAACATCGTCCTGGGCACGACGCGGCGCGCATCCTTGGTTTCCTCGGCGACGTCGGCGCCGGACTCCACACCGATGAGGCCGAAGAACGGACCGAGTGCCGCCGCGAGCCACGCCAGCAGGTAGGAATCCTTGTCACCGGACTCCCCACCGGTGAACAGCGACGAGATCGGCTGGTGGTTCTCCGGTGCGCTGAACGCGATGATCGCGACCAGTGCGGTCGCGCCGACGGTGATCACCAACTCCAGGCTGACGCCGATGTTGTTGACCATGGTGGCGAACCGGACACCGTAGATGTTGATCAGCACGCAGACGAACACCACCGCGATGGCGAGCAGGATCTGCGTGGTCTGCGTCATGCTCCAGCCGAGCAGACCGCCGAGGTATCCGGACAGGATGAAGCCGACCCCGGTCATGCCGCAGACCCAACCCATCAGGGCGATGAAGCCGGTGAACCACGCCAGATCGGGACCGTTGATCCGACTGATCCACTGATACGAGTAGCCCGCCAGCGGCAGCTTTGCGGTGAGGTCGGCGGCGATGAACGCCCACAACGCGAATACCGCGCCTGCCAGCAGCAGCGTCCACACGAACGGCGCTCCCGCGGTGAAGTAGCCGGCGCCGAAGCCGGTGAACACGGCCGTGGTGGCGCTGATGGTCGCGAATCCGATCGCGAACGAGGCCAGCGTGCCCACCGAACGGTCCAGCTTCTGGTCGTAGCCCAGTTCGGCGAGTTTGGCGTCCTCGGCGCTCAGCGTGCAGGGGCGCTGCTGTGAATGAGTGGGTGGGGATATCGCATCGGTCATGGTCGCTCCAGGTCAAGCCATCGGGAAGAACACCTGCAGACAGAAAACCGCCGCCGCGCGGACACCGGAAGTTCGCAGTTTTGATCTGCTCATAACCTGGGGTTATCAGTGGTGGTCGGCGGCCCCTGACCTGCATCGGAGTCCCCGAAACTCCATTCCGAGCGCACGTGTCTGACCAGCGCATCAGCCTGCGGGGTCAGGTCGGCGGGATTCCACGCGAATGCGGTGTGACTTGGTGGCCGGTCGGAGATCGGCACGTAGACGATGCCGGGCCGGTCGTAGAACCGGGCAACCGACGAGGTGGTGAAACTGATACCGAGCCCACGGGCGATGGCTGTGGTCTCGGCCTCGTAGGTGGCCGCCACGGCGGCGATGGTCGGCGGCCGGTTGCCGCGGACGTCCATCGCCAGCCAGTAATCGCGCCAGGTGCCCGCGGTCAGCGGAGCGCAGACGATCGGATCGTCGAGCAGCTCGGCGATCTCGATCTCGGCACGTTCGGCGAGGCGGTGATCGCGCGGCAGGCAGGCCACCCACGACTCGGAGTCGAGAATCAGCATCCGATGCTCGGGCAGGTCGACCGGGGGCCGAATGATGGCGACCTCGGTGCTGCCATCGGCCAGCCCGGCCGTCGGGTCGGCGAAATCGAACTCGATAGGCTCGACGGTGACGTCGGGGTAGGCGGCCTCGAAGTGGCGGACGAGCCGGAACAAGAGGTCGGCGCCGGTGCCGATGAGGTAGCCGACCCGCAGCACCCCCCGCCGGGTGCCCGACAGCATGATCAGGTTCTCGACGACGGCGTCCACGCCGGACAGCGCCTGCTGCACCTGGGGCAGCCATGCCGCGCCCAGATCGGTCAGGGCCACTTCCCGGGTGTTGCGGTGAAACAGCACGACCCCGAACTGGTGCTCGAGTTGCTTGATCGCGGTCGAGAGCGCCGGCTGGGTGATGAACAGCTTCTCGGCGGCCCGCCGGTAGTTCAGCTCCTGGCCCAGAACAGCGAAGTAGCGCAGTTGACGCAGCGTCACATCGACGGTCGTGGCTCGCCTCCTGACCTGGTCGGGACCCTGTGAAGCGATGCTAGGCCCACCGGTAACCTGAAGCACCGTGACTTCTGCTTCTGGAGCATCCGGTGTGGGCGTGGCGACCATCGCGGCCGACGGATCGGTTCTCGACACGTGGTTCCCCGCCCCGGAACTGACCTCCGAACTGACCTCTGAACTGACCTCCGACGGCGAGCCCGGCACGGTGCGCCTCTCGGTGGCCGAGGTGCCCGAGGAGCTCGCGGCGCTCGCCGGTCGCGACGAGGACCGCGACGTCGACATCGTCGTCGTCCGCACGGTGATCGGGTCGCTGGCGGACAAGGCTGTCGATGCCTACGACGCGTACCTGCGCCTGCACCTGCTCTCGCACCGCCTGGTCGCCCCGCACGGGCTGAACGCCGACGGACTGTTCGGGGTGCTCACCAATGTGGTGTGGACCAGTCAAGGACCCTGCGCGGTCGACGGGTTCGAGATGGTGCGGGCCCGGCTGCGCCGGCGTGGACAGGTCGCGGTCTACGGCGTCGACAAGTTCCCCCGCATGGTCGATTACGTGCTGCCCTCCGGGGTCCGCATCGCCGATGCCGACCGGGTCCGCCTGGGCGCGCATCTGGCGCCCGGCACCACGGTGATGCATGAGGGCTTCGTCAACTTCAACTCGGGCACGCTGGGCAGTTCGATGGTCGAGGGCCGGATCTCGGCGGGCGTGGTCGTCGACGACGGCTCCGACATCGGCGGCGGCGCGTCGATCATGGGCACGCTGTCGGGCGGGGGCACCCAGGTGATCTCGGTGGGCAAGCGCTGCCTGCTCGGCGCCAACGCCGGTCTGGGCATCTCCCTCGGCGACGACTGCGTCATCGAGGCGGGCCTGTACGTCACCGCGGGCACCAAGGTCACCACATCAGACGGCGAGACGGTCAAGGCCCGCGAACTCTCCGGCGCCGACAACCTGCTGTTCCGCCGCAATTCGGTGACCGGCGCCGTCGAGGTGGTCAAGCGCGACGGCACGGGCATCACGCTCAACGAGGCGCTGCACGCCAACTGACCCTCCGTTCTGCGCGCGCCGCCCCGTGGCGCGAGCGTGCGCGCCTGCGAGCGACACGCCGGGTGATTCACGAAGTTCACGCACGCTCACATCGACTGGCGCTGCGCCCAATCCGCCAGTCCCGCGGGCGCGGTGACGTGATCCATCGCCATGATCACCGCACCGCGCAGTGACCCCTCCTCACCGTGCTCCGCGTCGCGCACCGGGGGCGGGGCGTCCTGACGGTAGGCCATCAGGCCTTCGAGGTAGGCGGCCTCGAAGGTCTCCGCCGCCGCTCCCCGCAGCAGCGCGCCGACACCGCCCAAGGTGATCACGTCCGGGTCGTGCAGGTTCACCAGACCGCCGATACCGCGGCCTAGTGACGCCGCGACGGCTTCGAACGCCTGCCGGGTGGCCACGTCGTCGCCGGGGCGCCCGAGCAGGCGGTGCACGTAGTCGACCGGATCGTCGGGCGGTGGGTCGCCCCGGTACCGGGCCAGCGCGCGCCCGTCCACGGTCAGGTCCCAGCAGCCGCGCGCGCCGCACGGGCAGGCCAGTGCGGGGTCGCCGAACGGGATGTGGCCGTACTCCCCAGCAGCACCGTGGGCGCCGGACATCGGCTCGCCGTTGACGACGAGCGTGCCGCCGATACCGGTCGCGACGATCAGATGCAGCGACGTGCCCGCCGCCCTGGCCGCCCCCGTGCGGGCCTCGGCCAGACCCGCCAGCGTGGCGTCGTTGCCCAGCAGCATCGGCACGTCCGCGCGGCGCGGAAGCGTGCTCGTCAGCAGCGACAAGTCCACGTCGCGCCGGCCCCTCGGGGTGAACTGGACCAGCTTCGCGTCGCTCACCGTGCCGGCGACCGACACCGCTAATGCACTGAGCTGCTTGGCTTTTCGTCGATAAACCGCACCGATGGCGTCGGTCAGTGTCGCGAGGGCGACATCGAGGCCCGGATCCTCGTAGGCCCCGCCGGCCACGATCCTGGGGGCGCCGTCGAGGCCGGCCAGCGCGAGCCGCCAGTCGGTGGCCCTCAGGTCCGCCGCCAGCACCAGCGGGCCCTCGGGATGCGGGACCAGCAGCGTCGTCGGCCTGCCGCGGCCCTGTGCGGGTGCCGGCGCCTCGTCGAGGAGCCGCGCCTGCCTCAACCGCGCCACCAGATCGGTGGCACCGCCGCTGCTGATCCCGAGGCGCTGCGCGGCGGCGGCGCGGGTGATGCCGGGTTCGGCACGAACCACCCCCAGCAGCTGGGCGGCGCCGACCCACCGCAGGTGTGCGGCGTGGCGGGGATCGTCGGACATCGCCGAACAGTATTGCAGTTGATTAAACTCGATAGCCGAGTATATTTGCGTCGGTGACCTTGACCGCACCGCGCACCGCCGGCCTGCGTACGAACCTCACCGGCCTGCTGTCGCTGGCGGCGGCGTCGTGCCTGGCGGTGACGACCGAGATGCTGCCCGTGGGCCTGCTCCCCCGGATGGCCGACGCGTTCCAGGTGTCCGAATCGGCGACCGGGCTGCTGGTCGGCCTCTATGCCGTCATGGTGGCCGCCCTGGCGGTGCCGCTGACCGCCATCACGTCGCGGTTCGCCCGAAAGCCGCTGCTGCTGGCGACCGTGGCCGGTTACGCGATCAGCAACGCGGTGGTCGCAGCCGCGCCCGCGTTCGCCGTCGTCGCGGCGGGACGCACGGTCGGCGGGGTGACGCACGCTCTGTTCTTCTCGTTGGTGATCGGGTACGCGCCGCGACTGGTGTCCGGTGCGCACGTCGGCAGGGCGCTCGCGCTGGCGGGCAGCGGCGCATCGGTGGGGTTGGTGCTCGGAGTACCGGTGCTGACGTCGCTGGGCACCGCGGCCGGGTGGCGCGTGCCGTTCGTCGTACTGGCCGTGCTGTCGGTACTCACATTCCTCGCGCTGAGCCGCGTGTTGCCCGCGGTGGACCACGATGCGGCCGGGGCGGCGGCGCAGCCGGGAGGCAGGCGCCGGCTGGCCGCGGTGGCGATGTCGAACATGCTGGTGTTTCTCGGACAGTTCACCGTGTACACGTTCATCAGCGTGATACTCATGGCCGGCGGAGTGCGGCCGACGCTGGTGGGACCGGTCCTGTTGATGTGCGGCGTCTGCGGCCTGCTCGGGTTGTGGTACGCGGGGCGGGGCCTGGACCGGAACCCGCGGCGGACCACGCTCGCGCTGCTCGCGACCATCGCGGTCGCGGTGGCGGCTCTGGCGGGGCCGTGGTCTGCGGTGGGGGTGGCACTGGCTCTGATCGCGGTGTGGAGCACCGCTTTCGGTGGGGTCCCGTCGATCTACCAGTCGTGTGCGGTGCGCACCGGGGCGGTGGCTCCCGAACGTGCCGGCGCCTGGATCAACGCGACGGCCAACGCGGGCATCGCGGGCGGATCGGCGATCGGGGCGGGTCTGCTCGCGACGACGGGGCTGTCCTCGCTACCGTGGGCCGGCGCCGCATTGATCGGGGCCGGACTCGCGGTGGCGCTGGTGTCGCGCAGGGCTTTTCCGTCGCGGCCCTAGCTCTCAGCCGGCCGCGTTCGGTTTCAGTGGCGGGCAGTTCCCCTGGTCGTCCGCGACGAGCTCGAAGTGCCATATCTCGTTGGCGTAGATCTGACACAACCCGAATCGCGGACCGTTGGCGATCATCCAGCGGTCGGCCTCGGCCGGACCGATGTCGACGGCCTGGCCCACAACATGTTTGGAGACTTCCGGGGTGGCGACGAATTCGGCGGCCCGCTGCGCGCTGCCGTAGGTCAGGACGGCGTCGTCGAACAACCGTTGCTGGAAGCCCTTGGAGCGCCAGCCGGAGGTCACTTCGAGTTGCACGCCGTCGGCCTCCGCCGCCCTGGCCGCTTCTTGCACTGCCGCCAGCAGAGCCGGATCCAGCTGCGACAGTATCGGATTGGCGGTGTCGAACGGTGACAGCATGGTTCCGTCCGCGAGCCAGCCGCCGGTGGTGTCGACGGCCGCCGGGCCGATCGTGAGCGGCTCGACAGGTGGCGGTGCCGGCGGTGGCGGCGCCGGCGGCACCACGATGCTGGTCTGCACCAGCATCACGTCCGGCGACTGGCCGCACCCCGACAGCAGTGCGACGGCGAGCACCCCGAGGGTGGCGACGAGCGTGCGTGTAGTCGCCGATTGTGCCCGCGTGTCGGCCGCCGACACGCACGCTCGCGGGGTCGCAGGCGCCCCGGGAACGTGCCGTGCGGGCCGGGTCACCCGTCGGCCGCCAAGATGCAGAACTCGTTGCCTTCGGGGTCGGCCAGCACCACCCAGCTCTGCTCGCCCTGGCCGATGTCGACCCGGCGAGCGCCGAGGGCGATCACCCGCTCCACCTCGGCGTCCTGGTCGTCGGGGGTGAAGTCGAAATGAATGCGGTTCTTGACGGCCTTGCCCTCGGGCACCTCGAGAAACAACCAGTCCGGCCCGACGCCGCCCGGTGCCCGCAGCACGACGTCACCGTCGTCGGTGCCCTCGGCCGGCCAGCCCAGCACCTGTGACCACCAGGCCGCCAGTGCCCGCACGTCGTTGGCGTCGACACAGACCTCGCTGAACCTCAAACCCATTGCGCCAATTCCTTCTTCAGCAGCTTTCCCATCGCGTTGCGGGGCAGGCTGTCCACGACCCGTACCTCGCGGGGCCGCTTATGAACCGAGAGTTGCTGCGCCACATACTCGATCAGCGTGTCGGGACGGGCGTCGCCGACGACGAACGCGACGATGCGCTGTCCGAGGTCCTCGTCGGGCGCGCCGATCACCGCGGCCTCGCGCACGTCGGGATGTGCCAACAGCACGGTCTCGATCTCCCCTGCCCCGATCCGGAAGCCGCCGCTCTTGATCAGGTCAACCGATTCGCGGCCGACGATACGGTGCATACCGTCCGCACCGATCACCGCGACATCGCCGGTGCGGTACCAGCGGTCCTCACCGAGCACCTCGGCGGTGGCGTCGGCGCGGTTGAGGTAGCCGTCGAACAGCGTCGGGCTCTGCACCAGCAGCTGCCCGATCGCCTCTCCGTCGCGGGGCAGTTCCGTGCCGTCCTCGGCGACCAGCCGCGTCGACACCCCCGCCAGCGGCAACCCGACCCAGCCAGGCCTGCGCTCCCCGGCGACCAGCGTGCTGAGCGTGATCAGGGTCTCGGTGCTGCCGTAGCGCTCGATGGCGCGGTGTCCGCTCAACGCGGCGAGCCCCTCGAACACCGGGACCGGCAACGCCGCGCTGCCGGACACCAGCAGCCGGGCCGGCGTCAGCGCCCGTGCCGCGGCGCCGTCCTCGACGATGCGCGACCACACCGTCGGCACCCCGAACAAGAGCGTCCCGCCAAGCTCGCCCACCGCGTGGGCGTAAGCCTGCGGTTTCGGCTTTCCGGTGTGCACGAACCGGTTTCCGATCCGCAGGGATCCCAGCAGTCCCAACACGAGACCATGCACGTGGTACAGCGGCAGGCCGTGCACCAGAGTGTCCTGCGGCGTCCACTCCCAGGCTTGGGCGAGCATGTCGATGTCCGCGGCGATGGCGCGGCGGCTGACCACCACCCCCTTGGGCAGACCGGTGGTGCCCGAGGTGTAGATGATCAGCGCGGGCGCGTCCGGCGGCGGCTCGGCATAACGGTGCCAGGACCGGGCGTGCAGCCGCACCGGGATGTGCGGCAGACCGTCTGTCTCGCCGGGCAGATCGCCCAGCCAGGCCTGCGCACCCGAGTCGGCCAGGATGTGACGCCGCTCGGCGGCGCCCACATCTGCGGGAACCGGTACGACGGGCACCCCGGCGATCAGGCAGCCGGTGACCGCCAGCACCGCCGCGGCGGTCGGGGTGGCCAGCACCGCGACACGGGATGCGCCCGCGACGCGTTCGGCCACCGACGTCGCCGCGCCCACGAGGTCGCTTCGACTCAACGACACCCCGTCGATGCGCACCGCATCACCGAGATCTGCCCCCGCCGCCACGGCCGCAGGATTCAAGGACGCCAGCAACACAGGAACCGAGGCTACTCCCCGGGGGTGGTCATACTGGTGCGGTGGATTCGATCCGGGCATTGGGCACGCGTGAGGTGTACCGCAACAACTGGTTGACCATCCGCGAGGACGAGATCTGCAGAGCCGACGGCAGCGCCGGCATCTACGCGGTCGTGGACAAGCCGACCTATGCGCTGGTGATCCCGCGCGACGGGGACCGCTTCCACCTCGTCGAGCAGTTCCGCTACCCGATCGGGTTGCGCCGGTGGGAGTTCCCGCAGGGCACCGCCCCCGGGCAGGCCGAGCTCGACGGCGCCGAGCTCGCCGCGCGGGAGTTGCGCGAGGAGACCGGCCTGGTCGCGTCGACGATGACCGAGATCGGGCTGCTGGACGTGGCACCGGGGATGAGCAGCCAGCGGGGCCGGATCTTTCTGGCGACCGGTATCAGCGAGGGGCCGCACGAGCGCGAGCACGAGGAGCAGGACATGCGCAGTGCATGGTTCGCTCGCGCCGAGGTCGAGCAGATGATGCGTGACGGGATCATCACCGACGCCCAGACCCTGGCAGCCTGGACCCTGATGCTGCTGCGTGGTCACTGACCATCCGAATACCGGCTGCGCGAACGCCATTCGCACACGGAAGCCGATACCAAGCCGTGATCCAACCGTGCCCGAACAGGCCGTGTCGATCAGGCACCTTGACGGGTGGGGCAATTACGTTCGTGTTGCCAGACCCACCAGACTGCGAGGGAGCCATGCCGGCGCGACGTGCGCGTAGTGCTCTTGCCTCCGCGACTTTCGTCGCGGCTGCGTGCATGTGCGCCGAGACCACCGCCGACGCCGCGACACCCGACTGGAGCGGCAGGTACACGGTGGTGACGTTCGCGTCCGAGAAGCTCGGCACCAGTATCGCGGCGCGCCAGCCCGAACCCGACTTCAGCGGTCAGTACACGTTCAGCACGTCGTGCGCGGGCACGTGTGTCGCGGTCGCGTCCGACGGCCCGACTCCGTCGAACCCGACGATCCCCCAACCGCCGCGGTACACGTGGGACGGCCGGCAGTGGGTGTTCAACTACAACTGGCAGTGGGAGTGCTTCCGCGGCGCGGATGTGCCGCGTGAGTACGCCGCCGCCCGGTCGCTGGTGTTCTACGCCCCGACCGCCGACGGCACGATGTACGGAACGTGGCGCACCGAGATCCTGGAAGGCATCTGCAAGGGCACGGTGATCATGCCGGTCGCCGCATACCCCGCCTGAGTGCGTCAATCCACCAGCGCGCGAACGAAGAACGCGAGGTTGGCCGGCCGTTCGGCCAACCGCCGCACGAAGTAGCCGTACCACTGTGTTCCGAACGGCACATAGACCCGGATCGCGCTGCCGGACTCGGCGATTCGGCGCTGCTCGCCATCGCGGATGCCGTACAGCATCTGGTATTCGAACCGGTCTGTGCCGCGGCCGAATTCGCGCGCCAGCCCGGGGACCGCGCCGATGACCTCAGGGTCATGCGAGGCCACCATCGGATACCCGTTGCCCGCCATCAGGATCCGCAGACACTGTAGGTAAGAGTCGGTGACGTCGTCGCGGTCCCGGAACGCGACCGACGCCGGCTCGTCGTAGGCACCCTTGCACAACCGGATTCGGGCTCCTGAGGCCGCGAATTCGGCGCAGTCGGCCCGCGAGCGCCTGAGATAGGCCTGCAGCACCGTGCCCACCCAGTCGAAGTCCACCCGAAGCTCGCGCACGATCGACAGCGTCGAATCGGTGGTCGTGTGGTCCTCGGCGTCGACGGTCACCCAAACCCCCGCGCGCGCCGCACGTTCGCAGATGGCGCGCGCGTTCTCCAGCGCGATCTTGTCGCCGTCACGCGGCAGCGCCTGGCCCAGCGCCGACAGTTTCAGCGAGACCTCCAGCGGCCGTATGTCGGCGGCGGTCTCACCATGGGCATCCAATGCGTCGATCAGCTCGCGGTACGCGGTCACGGTCGCGCCGGCAGTGTCGGCGTCGACGACGTCCTCGCCGAGGTGGTCGATCGACACCAACCGCCCTGACTCGCGGAGCTGCCGCACCGATGTCATGGCATCGGTGAGGCTCTCCCCCGGCACGAAGCGGCGCACCACCTCTCGCGTCACCGGCATCCGCTCGGCGGCGCGCCGCAGCCCGTCTCGACGCGACGCCGCCAGGATCACCGGCCGGGCGACGGTGTCGAACACGCCCATGGGTCATGCCTCCATGTGCGGGTAGGTGTGGTCGGTCGGCGGCACGAACGTCTCCTTGATCGAGCGCGCGGAGGTCCACCGCAGCAGGTTGAGCGGGGACCCGGCCTTGTCGTTGGTTCCGGAGGCCCGCGACCCGCCGAACGGCTGCTGGCCGACGACCGCGCCGGTCGGTTTGTCGTTGACGTAGAAGTTGCCCGCCGTGTGCCGCAGACGTTGTTCGGCGGCGAGCACCGCGGCGCGGTCGTCGGCGATCACGGCGCCGGTCAACGCGTAGCGGGCGGTGGTGTCGATGACGTCGAGGATGCGCTCGTAGTCCTCGTCGGGGTAGACGTGCACGGCCAGCAGTGGGCCGAAGTATTCGGTGCTGAACGCTTCGTCGGCCGGGTCGTCGGACAGCAGCACCGTCGGCTGCACGAAAAACCCTTCGCTGTCGTCGTATTCGCCGCCCACCGCGATGGTGACCCCGGCCGCGTCCTTGGCCCGTTCGATCGCGGCGACGTTCTTGGCGAACGCGCGTTCGTCGATCAGCGCGCCGCCGAAGTTGGTCAAATCGGTGATGTCGCCGTAGCGCAGCGACTCGGTGACGTCGAGGAAATCGTCGCCCATCTTCTGCCACACCGACCGCGCGATGTAGGCCCGCGATGCGGCCGAACACTTCTGTCCCTGGTAGTCGAACGCACCCCGGATCAGCGCTGTGCGCAACACTTCCGGCTGCGCCGAGGTGTGCGCGACGACGAAGTCCTTGCCCCCGGTCTCGCCGACCAACCGCGGGTAGGAGTCGTACCGCTCGATGTGGGCGCCGACTTCGCGCCACAGGTGCTGAAATGTCGCGGTGGATCCGGTGAAGTGGATTCCGGCCAGCCTCCGGTCGGCCAGCAGCACCTCCGACACCGCCTTGCCGTCCCCGGTGAGCATGTTGACCACACCGGGCGGCAGACCCGCTGCCTCGAGCAACTCCATGACCAGGTAGGCCGCGAACGTCTGGGTCGGCGACGGTTTCCACACCACGGTGTTGCCCATCAGCGCGGGCGCGGTCGGCAGGTTGCCCGCGATCGCGGTGAAGTTGAACGGTGTGATCGCGTAGACGAAGCCCTCCAGCGGCCGGTAGTCGGTGCGGTTCCACACCCCGGTTGAGCTGACCGGCTGCTGGGCCAGGATCTGCCGCGCGAACGCGACGTTGAACCTCCAGAAGTCGACGAGTTCACACGGCGCGTCGATCTCGGCCTGGTAGGCGGTCTTGGACTGCCCGAGCATGGTGGCGGCGGCGATCTTCTCCCGCCACGGGCCCGCGAGCAGGTCCGCCGCGCGCAGGAACACCGCGGCGCGTTCGTCGAACGGGGTGGCCTCCCATCCGGGTTTGGCAGCGACAGCCGCCTCGACGGCGGCCTCGGCGTCGGCGTGCTCGGCGTTGGTCAACAGGCCGAGACGCTCGGCGTGCCGGTGGGGCTGGACCACCTCGATGGTGGCGCCGGCACCCATCCGGCGCTCCCCGCCGATGACATGGGGCAGATCGACCGGCTCCGCCGCGAGGTCGGACAGCGCGTCCTCCAGTCGATGACGTTCCGGGGATCCGGGGGCGTAGTTGTGCACCGGCTCGTTGGCCGGCATCGGCACATCGGTGATGGCGGTGATGGGGTTCATGACGTGAGACTGGTCCACTCCACCCACGAAATCGATGGCCGAATGGACAACCGGTGGGACACTCGATGGTGATATCGGACAAAGGAGCGGCGATGGTGTCCACGCTCGCAGGTCTCGGCCTCGGCCAGCTGCTGCTGGCGCTGGATCGGACCATGGTCACGCTGATCGAGGCACCGCGCGGGTTGGACATGCCCGTGAGCTCGGTCGCGCTCGTCGACGCCGACGACATCAGGTTGGGGCTGGCCGTCGGCCCGGGATCGGCCGACCTGTTCTTCCTGCTCGGGGTGTCCGACACCGAGGCGCTGTGCTGGCTGGAACAGCATGCCGACCGGCCGGTCGCGATCTTCGTCAAGGAGCCGACCCCTGCGGCGGTGGCCCGCGCGGCCGCGCTCGGCACCGCCGTCGTCACCGTCGACCCCTGTGCCCGCTGGGAGCATCTGTACCGTCTGGTCAACCACGCCCTGGAACACCACGGAGATCGCGGCGACCCGCTGCGCGACTCGAGCACCGACCTGTTCGGCCTCGCACAGTCCATCGCCGACCGGACCCGGGGCATGGTCTGCATCGAGGACGCCGACAGCCACATGCTGGCCTACTCGGCCAGCGACGAAGCCGACGAGTTGCGCCGGCTGACGATCCTCGGCCGTGCCGGACCGCCCGAGCATCTCGAATGGATCGGGCAGTGGGGCATTTTCGACGCGTTGCGGTCGGGTCCCGACGTGGTCCGCGTCGCCGAACGTCCAGAGCTCGGCCTGAGGCCGCGGCTGGCCGCCGGCATCCACCTGCCCGCCGACCCGGCGCACTCGCCGCGGTTCGCGGGGACCATCTGGCTGCAGCAGGGGTCCGCCCCGTGGGCCGACGACGCCGAGGAGATCCTGCGCGGCGGCGCGGTGCTGGCGGCGCGGATCATGTCGCGGCTGGCGGCGACCCCGTCCCAGCACACGGCGCGTGTGCACCAGCTGCTCGGCGTGGCAGGCGGTGCCGTCGACGACGTCGCCGCGCTGGCCCGCGAGCTCGGCATCCCCGCCGACGGACGCGCCGCGCTGGTCGGGTTCCACCGCCACGGCGGACCGCCGCCCACGGACGTTCTGGCGTTGAGCGCCAGTGCTTTTCGTCCAGATGCCCAGGTGGCGGCGGCCGGCGACCGAGTGTACGTGCTGTTCCCCGAACTGCGGGCCACGGAGGTGCTGTCGTCGTGGGCGCACGGCGTGGTGTCCACGCTGGCGCGAGAACTCGGATTCCAGGTGCGTGCGGTCACCGCCCCGCTGCCGGGGCTGGCCGCCGCGGCGACCGTCCGGGCCGAGGTCGACCGAGTGCTCGACAGCGCCGAAAGACACCCCGGCGCATTCGGTCTGGTCACCTCACTGGAGCAGGCGCGTCCGACGGTGCTGCTCGACGAAATCGTGTCGCACATCGCGACCCAGGGCCGGCTGGTGGACCCGCGGGTGCGGCGGCTGCGGGCCGAGGATCCACTGATGGCCTCGACGCTGCAGGCTTACCTGGACGGCTTCGGCGACATCGCCGTCGTCGCCGCGTGCTTACACGTGCACCCGAACACGGTGCGCTACCGCATCCGCCGGGTGGAGAAACTGCTGCGCACCTCGCTGAACGACCCCGACGAGCGGCTGGTGCTGGCCCTGGGCCTGCGCGCGACGGAACGTTCGGCCGCGCCGCTGCCAACGCGGATCGATACGAACTCGCACGGATAGGGCCCGACTCACCCGAGGCGGTGTGCGCCTGATCTGACGCGCCGGCCTCAGGCTCGGTCTACGATCCGGCCGCAGAACCGAGCCGCTCGACGGCGGCGGCGATGCGCTCGTCGGTGGCGGTCAGCGCCACCCGTACGTGTCGGGCACCGCGCGGCCCGTAGAACTCGCCGGGCGCGACGAGGATGCCCTTGCCCGCCAGCCACGCCACGGTGTCGCGGCACGGCTCGCCGCGGGTGGCCCACAGATACAGCCCGCCCTCGGAATGGTCGACGGTGAATCCGGCGGACCGCAGCGCGGGCAGCAGCGCATCGCGGCGGCGCCGGTAACGCGCGCGCTGCTCCAGCTCATGGGCGTCGTCGTCGAGCGCGGCCACCATCGCCGCCTGGATCGGCGTCGGCACCATCAGGCCGGCGTGCTTGCGCACCGCCAGCAATTCGGCCACCACCGCCGGGTCACCGGCGACGAAACCCGCCCGGTAACCGGCCAGCGACGACGTCTTCGACAGCGAGTGCACGGCCAGCAACCCGGTGTGGTCGCCGTCGCAGACCTGCGGGTGCAGCACCGAGACCGGCTCGGCGTCCCAGCCGAGGCCGAGGTAGCACTCGTCGGAGGCGATCAGCACTCCCCGTTCCCGAGCCCACCCGACGATCTTGCGCAGATGGTCGATCCCGAGGATCTGGCCGGTCGGGTTGCTCGGCGAGTTCAGATACACCAGCGCGGGCACCAACGGGCCCAGCTGGGTCAGGGAGTCCGCGCGGACCACCGCCGCACCGGCCAGCAACCCGCCCACCTCGTAGGTGGGGTAGGCCAGCTCGGGCACCACCACGATGTCGCCGGCGCTGAGGCCGAGCGTCGTGGGCAACCACGCGATCAGTTCCTTGGTCCCGATCGCCGGAAGTACCGCCACCGGCGAGAGCCCGGTGATCCCGTACCTGCGCTCCAGCGCGGACACCGCGGCCCCGCGGAGCGCCGGGGTGCCATGCGTCGTCGGATATCCCGGCGACGCGCTCGCTGCGGCCAGCGCGTCGCGGATGACCGGCGCGACCGGATCGACCGGGGTCCCGACGGACAGGTCGACGATCCCGCCGGGATGTGCCCGGGCGGTCGCTGTCGCGTCAGCCAGGGTGTCCCACGGGAAGACGGGCAGGGACGCCGACTTCCGTGGCCGGCGGGCAGACACGGACGTCGCTCAGTCCTCGCCCCGCGGGGGCAGGTCCTTGACGGCTGGGGGATCGTTGTCGGTCTGACCGACCTTCGAGGCGCCGCCCGGCGAGCCCAGCTCGGCGAAGAAGTCGGCGTTGATCTGGGTGTAGCCGCTCCACTGATCCGGGACGTCGTCCTCGTAGTAGATGGCCTCGACGGGGCACACCGGCTCGCAGGCGCCGCAGTCGACGCACTCATCCGGGTGGATGTACAGCATGCGTGCGCCCTCATAGATGCAGTCGACAGGGCACTCCTCGATGCACGCCTTGTCTTTGACGTCGACGCAGGGCTCAGCAATGACGTACGTCACGAACTACTCCTAGTCCTCTCGAACTACCTGTCCAGTGGGGCTGCTGTCTAGGCAGGGCTCAGCCGAGCCGCGGCCAACTCAGCAAGTATCCCTGCCGGTTGTTGGACACCTGTCTCAGTGTGCCCTAACTTACTCGCCGCCCCGGGTAGGGGTTGCGCGTGGTTACTGATACTAAACGTCGCAGATACCGCTCGCCTAGTACCCCACGCCGCGGCGGACTCCGAAGATTCGGGCCGGCGTGCCGGGCGTGCGGGAATGAATTCGGACCATAGTCCGCTTAACTCGGATGTACGCGTCGGACCACACCGACCCACTTCGAGGAAAGAGACACCCATGACCACTACCGCTACCACCGCACTGCCCGCCGGAACCTGGACCATTGACCCGGTCCACTCGTCGATCAACTTCTCGGTGCGCCATCTCATGGTCAGCAAGGTCAGGGGGTCGTTCGACACGTTCAGCGGCGCGATCACCGTCGGCGAGGACGGCATCCCGTCGGTGCGCGCAGAGATCGCCGTCGACTCGGTCAACACCCGCAACGAGCAGCGCGACGCCCACCTCAAGTCCGCCGACTTCTTCGACACCGACAAGTACCCGACGGCGACCTTCGTCTCCACCGCTGTCCGCCCCGACGGCGAGAACTATGTCCTCGACGGCGATTTCACCCTCAAGGGATCCACGCGCCCGATCTCGCTGACGCTTGAGTTCAACGGCGTGAACCCCGGCATGGGCAACGGCGAGGTCGCCGGATTCGAGGCGTCAGCCGTGCTCAACCGCAAGGACTTCGGCATCGACATCGACATGCCGCTGGAGACCGGCGGCGCGGTCGTCGGCGACAAGGTGATCATCACCCTCGAGATCGAGGCCGCCAGGCAGGCCTGAGGCCAGAAGGGTGATACCCACTGCCGCAGTGGGTATCACCTGAGCGTTCACTCCTCGATCCGGTGGCTGATGTCGCCGATCTGATCGATCGTCAGGGTCAACCGGTCGCCCGGCCGCAACCAGCGGCCGGTTTCCATGCCGCTTCCCCCGGGCAGCGTGCCGGTCGCGAAAAGCTCACCCGGATAGAGTCTTTCATCGCGAGAGGCATGAGCGAGCAGTTCGCCGATCGACCACTGTATGCCGCGGGTGCTGACCGTGCCGATCCTGGTTCCGTTGACTGACACCGCTCCGGTGAGCGAATCGATGAGCGGCAGGATCTCATCGGCGGTCACCGCCACGGCCGACATCGACGACGCGAAATGCTTGGCCTTCTGGGGCCCCAGCCCGCTGGCCATTTCGCTGCGCTGGACGTCCCGAGCGGAGAAGTCGTTGACGACGACGAAGGCGCCGATCGCGTCGAGGGCCTCCTGCGGGGTCGCGTTGTGCAGCGGCGCCCCGAGCACGAAACCGAGCTCGAGTTCGAAGTCCAGCGCGGCCGAGTAGGACGGGAACGCCACGGGCGTACCGGAGGGCACGAAGCTCAGGTGGTTGGACATGTAGTAGATCGGCTGCCGGTAGAACAGCGGCTTCGGCTTGAACAGCGGGAACGGCTTCCGTGTCAGCTTCTCGATCACCCCGGCGGCACGGGCCTGCCCCGGATGGAAGCGGCGCACCAATCCGCGGGCCGCATCGATCGCGTGGTGTTCGTAGAGCATGAAGTCGCGGAAGGACGCCGGCTGAAAGGGCAGGACGTGCCCGGAAAGCTCATGGTGGCGCTGGGCGGCGACCGTCTCCCATTCGGCGTCGAACACGCGTCCGCCGAACGGCGACGGGCCCTCGGCGCGCACCCAGGAGCCGTCGGCCGCAAGCAACTGCAACTCCAGCCTGCCGTCCTTGATCACCCGTCGCAGCTTCATGGTTCCGTCCTACCAGCCCGACGTGTCACCGCGCGCATGTCCCCGAGCGTGCGCCCGCGTTACTGAGTGCCGGGGGCCGAGTGCCGCGCTCTCAGGCGGCGAGAGGGGTGTAGTCGGTGCTGCGCTGGCGGGCCGGGCGGCCGATGCCCTCGGCGATCGCGACCAGTTCGGCGACGCTCTTGGCCGAGCCGTTCTCAGAACCGGCCATCCGCGAGATCGTCTCCTCCATCAGGGTGCCGCCGAGATCGTTGGCGCCGCCGCGCAGCATCACCTGCGTGCGCTCGACGCCGAGCTTGACCCAGCTGGTCTGGATGTGAGAGATCCTGCCGTGCAACATGATCCGCGCCAAGGCGTGCACCGCACGGTTGTCCCGATGGGTGGGCCCCGGCCGCGCACCGCCTGCCAGGTACAGCGGCGAGGACTGGTGCACAAACGGCAGCGGAACGAACTCCGTGAAACCGCCGGTGCGGTCCTGGATGTCGCGCAACACATTCAGATGTCCGACCCAGTGCCGCGGGGTGTCGACGTGGCCGTACATCATCGTCGAGCTCGACCGCAGACCGACCTGGTGCGCGGTGGTGACGACCTCGATCCACATCGACGTCGGCAGCTTGCCCTTGGTGAGCACCCAGCGCACCTCGTCGTCGAGGATCTCGGCGGCCGTGCCGGGGATGGTGTCCAGGCCGGCTTCGCGCAGGCTGGTCAGCCACTCCCGGATCGACAGTCCGCTCTTGGTGACCCCGTTGGCGATCTCCATCGGCGAGAACGCGTGCACGTGCATCGACGGCACGCGCTTCTTGACCGCCCGGACCAGATCGGCGTAGCCGGTGACCGGCAGCTCCGGGTCGATGCCCCCCTGCATGCAGACCTCGGTGGCACCGGCGACGTGGGCCTCCCACGCGCGGTCGGCGACCTCGTCGACCGACAGCGAGTACGCGTCCGCGTCGCCTTTGCGCTGGGCGAACGCGCAGAACCGGCAGCCGGTGTAGCAGATGTTGGTGAAGTTGATGTTGCGGTTGACCACGAATGTCACGTCGTCACCGACCGTGTCGCGTCGCAGCGAATCTGCCAGCGCGGTAACGGCTTCCAGGGCAGGACCGTCAGCCGTCGCAAGCGCCAGATACTCGTCGTCGGAGCAGCCTGCCGGGTCCCGCTCGGCCGAGCGCAGCGCGGCCAGCACATCGGTGTCGATCCGCTCGGGCGCCCGGGAAGCCAGCTCGGAGACCTTCGCCCGGATCGACTCCCAGTCACCGAATGCGCTGCCCAGATCCGACCGGGTCTCGGTGCGCCGGCCCTCGGTGTCGATCGCCGAGTGCAGATCGGTACGGCCGAGCGACTCGGTGGCCTCATCGGGTTCCTGCCAGGGCCGACCCGCCGGATTGACGTCGAGGGCGTACCCGGTGTCGGCATCGGCCAGTGCCGCCACGTGTCCCATCACCCGCGGGTCGATCCACGCCGCTCCGGCCTGCACGTACTGCGGCTGCGCGGTCAGGCGTTGCACCAGATCGAATCCGGCCTCGGCGGTCACCTCGGCCAATTCGTCGAGCGCGGGCCAGGGCCGTTCGGGGTTGACGTGATCGGGGGTCAGCGGCGACACCCCGCCCCAGTCGTCGACGCCGGCGCCGATCAGCGCCAGACACTCCTGCCGCGACACCAGATTCGGCGGGGCCTGGATGCGCACCTTCGGGCCCATCACCAGCCGGGTGACCGCGAGGGTCGCCAGGAAATCCTCCAGTCCGGCGTCCGGGACCGACGCCATGACGGTGTGGTCCTTGGCCCGGAAGTTCTGCACGATCACTTCCTGGACGTGGCCGAACTCCTTGTGCGAGCGGCGAATCGCGTGCACGGTCTCGGCGCGTTCGGTCAGCGTCTCACCGATACCCACCAGGAGCCCGGTGGTGAACGGAATCGACAGCCGTCCCGCGTCGTCCAGCGCGCGCAGCCTCACCGCGGGATCCTTGTCCGGGCTGCCGTAATGCGCCAGCCCGCGGGTCTCGAACAGCCGTCGCGAGGTGGTTTCCAGCATCATGCCCATCGACAGGGCCACCGGCTTGAGCCGGGACAGCTCCGACCACGACATCACGCCCGGATTCAGGTGCGGCAGCAGCCCGGTCTCCTCCAGCACCCGGATCGCCATCGCGCGCACGTAGTCCAGCGTCGAGTCATAACCGCGCTCGTCGAGCCACTGCCGCGCCTCGTCCCAGCGGTCCTCGGGGCGATCCCCGAGCGTGAAAAGCGCTTCCTTGCAGCCCAACTCGGCACCGCGACGGGCGACGTCGAGGATCTCGTCGGGCTCCATGAACATGCCCCGGCCCTCGGCGCGCAGCCTGCCGGGCACGGTGACGAACGTGCAGTAGTGGCATTTGTCCCGGCACAGATGCGTGACCGGGATGAACACCTTGCGCGAATAACTGACCGGCAGCCGGCCCGTCGCGCCCCGCCGTCCGGCGGCATCCAAACCGGCATCGCGCACCCGCGCCGCCGACGCGCACAGGTCAGCAAGATCCTCACCACGCGCGGTCATCGCGATCGCGGCCTCGTCGACGTTGAAAGCCACCCCGTCACGGGCCCGCCTCAATACCCGCCGCAACGCGGCAGGGCTGGGCGCGCCGGCCTTCGGGGGAACCATCGGGCTGGGCAGATCAGAACCGCGCTGGGTGTTCAGAGCCACTTCCCTATAACCCCGGCATTGTCGCGGATCATCCTCGCGTCTCACTCTCTGAAACACCATGTGTCCGCAGTCCGCGTGACATAGGGATCACAGTAGTCACCCCGAGCGGCCGGCGGTGCCCGCCCCCGCCGAGGGCGGGTGCCTGGTCAACAACCACGCCGCCGGCAGCGCCCCGAGCACGACCAGTAAGACGGTGCCGAACTCCATGATCCCGGTCCCGCCGAAGACGATGTCGTCGCCGGGCCGGACGGCCATGCACAGGAATACGGTGGCAAGCCAGGTCCACAGGGGCAGAGCGGCCAGCCGTGGCGCCGTCGTCCACTGCAGCCCGGCCCACACCAGCGCGACGTTGAGCAGTCCACTGAGCAGCGCGCTGACCGGGAACGGGACCCCACCGATGCGCAGCGGAAGGAAGAAGACGGCCATCAAGGCCGAGAGCACGCCGTCGAGGGCGAGTAACACCAGGACAACCACGCGAAGCCGGCCCGGGGCCGGCGAGGCCGGCGCCCTCAGGTCGGGATGCTGTCGAGCACCGAAACCAGCGAGCCGACCACCCATTGGAAGCTGTCGAGACGATCCTGCCAATGCTGCAGGTTGGGATCCAGATCCGGGTCCATGTGCTTCCCTTCCGCGCGCTGGGTTGCGGGCAGCTTACCCCGCGCAACGCGGCGTCAACCGAGGGACAGCCCGGAAAGCAGGTCCGTCTCCCAGCCGCGGTGGTCACGGTCACCGGCCGTTCCCGCCGCCAGCTTGTAGTACTCGGTGGAGTCGACCGGCAGCGCGATGTTGTTCGACAGCGCGAACGCACGCCCGTCCGGTGCGACGCTGACCTGCGTCGCGTGCGCCCGCAGCGCGGCGATCCGCGCCGGCGTGTGTGCGCTCAGTTCCACGGCCGCGTCGATCTCGTCGTCCGGGTAGCCGACCAGCGGCAGGTCATCGGCGGACACCCGGATCCATCCGGCCGGCACGTCGCCGAGGGCGGCCAGTCCGGCGGTCAGCGCCGACGCCGACGTCACCGTCCAGTAGAGCTTCGGCACAGTCCACGCCGCGGCCTCCACCGCCGCCGTCGTGATCCGGTGGACGTGGATGTGGTCCGGATGTCCGTAGCCGCCGTTCGGGTCGTAGGTGACGACGACGTGCGGGCGCAATTCGTCGATCGCGGCGGCCAGCGCGGCGGTCTGTTCGGCGACGTCGCCGTCGACGAACCGTTGCTGCTGCCGGGCCGGTGTGCCCTCCATGCCCGAGTCCCGCCAACGACCGGCCCCACCCAGATAGCGCGGCCGGTCGACGCCGAGTTCGGCCAGCGCGGCGGTGAGCTCACCGATCCGGTAGCCACCGAGTTGGTCGGCGCGGTCGACCGCCAGCCCCGCCCACTGGTCACCGATGACCTCCCCCTCCTCCCCGAGGGTGCACGTGATCACCTGCACCTGCGCACCGCGACCGACGTAGTGCGCGATCGTCGCCCCCGTGGCGAGGGTCTCGTCGTCGGGGTGGGCGTGGACGAACAGCAGGCGCGGGGTCTCCATTCGGTCCAGCTTGCCAACCCGTTCGCCGTCGCGGTTGCCGGGCCTGTCATACATTCGGCTCGTGAACCGCCGCGCCGTGCAGTTCGGGTGCGCCGTTGTCGTCGTCGGTGTGATCGCGGGGATGGCCGGCGCAGCCACGACGCTGCTGCTGCACGCGGTGGAGTACCTCACCTACCACTACAGCTTCGGCACCCTGCTCAGCGGTATCGAGGGCAGCAACCACATTCGCCGCGCCGTCGGCCCGATGCTGGGCGGCGCCCTGGCCGGTTGCGGGTGGTGGGCGTTGCGGCGCCGCCGGGACAGGGCTGCGCTGACGGCGACGGCTGACGCAGGGCTGCAGGTGCTGCTGGTCGGTTCCGGGGCCTCGCTGGGCCGTGAGGGTGCGCCGCGGCAGCTCGCCTCCGCGTGGAGTGACACCGCCGTCTCCCGGCTCGCGCTCACCGCGGCGGACCGGAAGATCCTGCTGGCGTGCGCGGCCGGCGCGGGGCTGGGCGCGGTGTACAGCGTGCCGTTGGGCGGGGCGATTTTCGCGGCCGGCATCGTGCTGCGCACCTGGCATCCGCGCGCGCTGGGCACCGCGCTGATCACGTCGAGCATCGCCGTCCTGGTCGCCGCGCCCGTGACCCACCTGGAGCATCCGCTGTCCTGGCCTGATGCCCGCCTGTCCTATCTGCTCGGGTTTCTGGCGTTGGCGATGGCTCCGGTGGCGGTGGCGGCGGGCCTGGCGTTCGACCGGCTGATGCACGCCGCCCCCACGCTGAAACTGAAGTCCTGGAAGGTGATTCCAGGAATCGCCGCGGCCGGCCTGCTGACCGGCGTCTGCTCGATCTGGCTTCCCGAGTTACCCGGCAACGGCCGCAGCATCCTGGAGGTCAGCATGAACACCGGGCTGACGGTGACCTCGGCGGCTCTGATCCTGCTGCTCAAACCGTTGTTGACGACGCTGTTCCTGCGTGCGGGCGCCGTCGGCGGTCTGCTCACGCCCGCGCTGGCCACCGGCGCGGCCGCCGGCTCGCTGGTGGCGCTGGCGGTGAACCAGTGGACGGGAACGCAGTTGCCGGTGGCGGTCGTGTCGTTGAGCTGCGCGGCGGGCGTGCTGGCGATCACGCAGCGCTCGCCGTTGTTCGCGGCGTTGTTCGTCTGGGAGCTCGCCCGTCCCCCGCTGTGGCTGCTGCTGGTGTTCGCTGTCGGCGCCTACGCGGCGTACGTCCTCGCGGTGCTGCGTCGGCGAAATGAGCCCGCGGCTATTGCGGAAGTTTGACCCAGTTGCCGGCGTCGCCGACGATGCCGACGGGGACCGCGCCGGTCAGGCTGACGTGCTGCACGCTCGGGCCGGCGGCGACGATCGTGGTGTCCTGCAGGATCGGCAGCACCGTGGCCATCTCCCACAGCCTCGGCTCGACCTCGGCGATCACGTCGGCGATGTCGGCGTCACCGCGCAGCGCAGCGTCGATCCTCGGCTGGATGCTGTGGTCGCAGATGCCGGTGATGTTGCTGGGTGCCTGCACGAGCCGGTCGGTGTCGGAGGCCTGGGTCGGAGTCTGCGTCGGGGTCTGCGTCGGGATCGTGCCGGTCGGCCCCGGGGTGGTGCCGATCGGTGCCGGGGCCGTGCCCGTCGGTGACGGATCCGGTGTCTCCGGTGTCTCCGAGGTGGGTGCCGGCGCTCCCGGGGTGGTCGGCACCGGGGTGGCCTCCAGCGCCGGGCATCCGTAACGCGAGGCCAGCGAGGTCGCGAGGTCTCCCCCGGCCGGGTGCCAGCCGATCACGGCATCGACCCTGTTGTCCACCAGCGCATCGCCGTACAGGGTGACCGGGTCCAGCGCCGACACCGATGCGGCGATGCCGACATTGCGCAGCTGGTCGGCGGCGGTGTTGGCGACGGCGACTGACGTCGGGTCGTTGGCGGCGACACCGAGGACCAGCGTCAGCGGCTGACCGTCCTTGGTGAGTTGACCGCGGTTGTTGTCCGGCGGAGCCGGCGCAGGCGGCTCGAGCGGCTCGGGCGCCGGAGCCGATTCGATCTGGTAGCCGGCCTCGGAGAGCAGCGCGATCGCCTCCTCGCGCGTCATCGCCTTCGGTGCGGTCGGGACGTAGCCGGGGTCCGAGGGTGAGCGCACCTGGGCCTGGGCCAGTGTCACGGTGTTGTCGTCGCCGGCGCCGACGGCGGCGAGCAGGTCGACGTCCAGCAGGCCCAGTACGGCTTTGCGGACCAGCGGGTCGGTGAGCATGGGCTGCTGCGCCCGCAGCGTCAGGTGCATGACCCGCGGGGTCACGATCCGCGCGGTGCGCACATCCGGGATCGCCGAAAGCTGCGCGAACACCGCCGATCCGCCGTGAACCTGGGCGACCTGTGTGTCGCCGTTGCGGATCGAATCGGCCAGTGCGGCCGGTGCACCGCCGCGACGGAAGAGGATCAGATCCGGAGTGGCGGGTTTGCCCCAGTAGCGGTCGTTGCGTGCCAGGAGGATCTCATCGCGCTGCGGGTCGATGGTGTCGACCCGGAACTGCCCGCCGGTCACCGGGAGCGTCTGGGCCAGCCCCGCGGCGAACCCGCCGGGCACGTCCTTGACGATGTGGGCGGGCAGGATGTCGTTGAACAGCTCGCGCCACGCCGGGTAGGGCTGGGAGAACGTCACCACGGCCGTCTTGCCGCCTTCGACCGACTGCACACCGGTGATGAGGTCGTAGCCGGCCGGGTCGGCGGTGCCGGGCTGGCTCACCATCTGCCGCCACAGATACCAGTAGTCGTCGGCGCCGATCGGGGCGTTGTCGGTCCACTGCGCCTCGGGCCGGATCTTGTAGGTGACCGTGAACGGGTTCTCACTGGTGACCTCCGCTGATTCGAGCAGCGAGGTGTCCATCTCCCAGCGCGAACCCGTCGGGGTCCGGGAATCGGGTATCGGGCGGAACGAACTGGGCAGCACGAGCGAACTGATCGCGGCGTTGACCGGAGACTGGTCGGAGAGCAGATGAGAGTTGAAGCCCGGCCCGATCGAATCGATCGCCACGATGATCTGGGTCGCCTTCATCGGCGGCGGAGGGGTCACCTCGGTGGTGTCGGTGCTCTGCGGCGCCGGCGGCGGACTCACCGTACAGCCGCTGACCAGGGCCAACGTCATGCCGATCGCGCTGACACCGGCGCTGACGCGTCGCAGGGTCGTCAGCATGCTCTACAGGGTAGCCAGGGGCGGACGGTCCACCGGGGTCAGCTGTTTGCCTGCGCTTTGGCGCGCGCCTTGGCCCGGGCCCGCAGCGATGCCGTCAGCTCGACCTTGCGCACGCGCACGATCTCGGGGGTGACCTCGACGCACTCATCCTCGGCGCAGAACTCCATCGCCTTCTCCAGGTCGAGCTCCAGCGGGCGGGCCAGCGTCTCGATCACGTCGGCCGTGGAGGACCGCATGTTCGTCAGCTTTTTCTCGCGGGTGATGTTGATGTCGAGATCCTCGGCGCGCGGGTTGATCCCGACGACCTGGCCTTCGTAGGTCTCCTGGCCCGGTTCGACGAAGAACTGGCCTCGGTCGGCGAGCTGGATCATGGCGAAGGGCGTGATCTGGCCGCTGCGGTCGGACACCAGCGACCCGGTGTGGCGGGCCCGGATCTCACCCGCCCAGGGCCGGTATCCGTCGAACACCGCGTTGGCGATGCCGGTGCCGCGGGTCAGCGTCAGGAAGTCCGTGCGGAACCCGATCAGGCCACGGCTGGGCACGATGAAGTCCATCCGCACCCAACCGGCGGCATGGTTGGTCATCTGCTCCATGCGGCCCTTGCGCGCGGCCATCAGCTGGGTGATGGCGCCGAGGTGTTCCTCCGGGCTGTCGATGGTCAGCGCTTCGAACGGCTCGTGCAGCTTGCCGTCGATGGTCTGGGTGACCACCTGCGGCTTACCGACGGTCAGCTCGAATCCTTCGCGGCGCATCTGCTCGACGAGGATGGCCAGCGCGAGCTCACCTCGCCCCTGCACCTCCCACGCGTCGGGGCGGCCGATGTCGACGACCTTGATGGACACGTTGCCGACCAGCTCGGCATCGAGGCGGTTCTTGACCATGCGGGCGGTGAGCTTGTGACCGGAGATCTTGCCCGCCAGCGGCGAGGTGTTGGTGCCGATCGTCACCGAGATCGCGGGCTCGTCGACGGTGATACGCGGCAGTGCGTGCGCGTGGTCCGGGTCGGCGAGCGTGTCGCCGATCATGATCTCCGGGATGCCGGCGACGGCGACGATGTCACCGGCGAAGGCCTCGTCGGTGGGCGTGCGTTCCACACCTTCGGTGACGAGCAGTTCGGTGATCTTGGCGTTCGTGATGACGGGATGGCCGTCGACATCGCGCATCCACGCGACCTGCTGGCCCTTTTTGATGCGGCCCTTGTAGATGCGGATCAGCGCGAGGCGGCCGAGGAAGGCCGACGCATCAAGGTTGGTGACGAGGGCCTGCAGCGGCGCCTCGGGATCGCCCTGCGGCGGCGGGATGTGCTCGAGCAGCACGTCGAACAGCGGGTCAAGGTTCTCACCGTCGGGGTTCTCCCCGTTGGCCGGCGCTGTGGTGCTGGCAATGCCGGCGCGGCCCGAGGCGTACAGCGTGGGCAGGTCGAGAGCCTTCTCCGCGGCGGCCTGAGCTTCCTCGTCGAGATCGGAGGCGACGTCGAGCAGCAGGTCGTGGCTTTCCTCGACGACCTCCGCGATGCGTGCGTCGGGGCGGTCGGTCTTGTTGACGACCAGGATGACGGGCAGGTGCGCGGCCAGTGCCTTGCGCAGCACGAAACGGGTCTGCGGCAGGGGCCCCTCGGAGGCATCGACGAGCAGCACGACGCCGTCGACCATGGACAGGCCGCGTTCGACCTCACCGCCGAAATCGGCGTGACCGGGGGTGTCGATGACGTTGATGACCGTCATGCTGCCGTCGGGATGGTGCCGGTGGACGGCCGTGTTCTTCGCCAGGATGGTGATTCCCTTTTCCTTTTCCAGGTCACCGGAATCCATCAGGCGTTCGATCGCGTCATCGCCGCGGTGGCTCAGCGCACCGGACTGCCGCAGCATGGCGTCGACCAGGGTGGTCTTGCCGTGGTCGACGTGGGCCACAATGGCGACGTTGCGAAAGTCCGGACGAGAATTCACGCCGGTGATTGTCGCAGTGCAGTGCACCGATCGCGAAAACGAGAGATTCCCGTCACGTGAAAGCCACCAAGCTCGCCGGCGTCAAGCCCAAGAAGAAATGCTGCCGCAGCAAACCGCGGTGCAAGCGGTGCCCACTGGTGGTTCACAAGGTGCGCAAGGCGGAACTCAACGGCCTGCGGGGCAAAGAACTCGAGAAGGTCTACAAGCGGGCCAGGAAGGCCTGAGCGGCGGATTCGCCTCCGATTCCGCCGGATTCACGCCGGGCCAGGCGTACCGTGAAAGGCACCCGTCAGACGTCTTTGTTGGAGGTAGGTCATGACGGTTTATACGGTGCTCACCATCGTTCTCATCACGGTGCTCGCGACCTTGACGACGCTGGCGATCTTCCTGGGGCTGGCCAACTGGATCGGCGCGTTCTACGTCGTGCGATGTAGCGAGTGTCGGCATCTGACCTTCAGCTCGGCCAACCGCGCTCAGGCATCGTGCCCGCACTGCCGGCATCCAGTGCTGACCCACCCGATCCACGCGATCGCCCACCCGGACGCCCGGGCCGACGTCCGCGTCGCCGGGGACCGCCTGCGCTACTGACGCCCGCCCCCCGTCGTCCTCGGCGGCTCAGTCGCCCCTTCATCCTCGGCGGCTCAGCCGCCCCGTGACCCACGCGCTAGCGTCGGCGCATGGCCTCACCACTGCCGGCGCTACGCGCGGTGTCCGCCGACATCGATCCGGTCGAGCACCGCCCGGCATGACCGGGCTTCTCACCGTCGGCCACGGCACGCTGCGGCGTGACGGGCTGATTGAGCTACTCGACGGCGCCGGGGTGCGGATGCTCGTCGACATCCGCCGCTTCCCGGCCAGCCGGCACAATCCCGATGTCGAGCGCGCCGCGATGCAGACCTGGGCCCCCGCGGCGGGACTGAACTACCGCTGGGAGCCACGACTGGGCGGCCGTCGGCGTCTGGGCTCCGATACCGAGACCGTCGACACCTGGTGGCGCGTCGCCCAGTTCGCCGCCTACGCCGCCTACACCCGCAGCGAGGAATTCGGCGCCGCCCTGGCCGAACTGCTCGGGCAAGCCGACCGGCAGCGCACCGCGATCATGTGCAGCGAGGCGGTCTGGTGGCGTTGTCACCGGCGCCTCGTCGCCGACGTCGCGATATTGCGCTGCGGTGCCCCGGTCACGCATCTGATGCACGACGGCAGGCTGCAGCCCCACGCCCCGGCCGAGGGTGCCCGGCTAGTGTCCTGAGTCATTAATTCGGTTGCAGTAGTTGGCGATGCTTGCCAGGATCTGGTCGGCGGTCTTAGTCCAGACGTAAGGCTTGGGGTTGTCGTTCCAGGTGTCGATCCAGGCACGGATATCG